>NZ_JBSFVZ010000028.1:0-38621 GCF_053592575.1 Streptomyces sp. NPDC002640
GGCCCGATCACCGCCCACGACTCATCAGTCAGCTCATGACGACGCACCACGAACAGACCAACGACGCCCCCACTTTGCGGACACGACCTAGGGCCGCAGGCGTGCCAGTGCGCCCGTTTCGAGGGCGGCCCAGACGGTGCCGTCCGGGCCGACGTCGATGCCGTGCGGCTCGGCGGAGGGGGTGCGGAGGTCGTACGCGGTGACCTCGCCCGCGGCGGTGATCCGGCCGATGCGGTTGCCCGCCCACTCGGTGAACCAGCACTCCCCCGCCGTGGCGGCGGCCACCGCGTGGGGACGGCAGGCGGGGTCGGGCAGCGGGAACTCCGCGACGGCGCCGTCCGGGGTGATGCGGCCGATCCTCCCGGCACCGATCTCGGCGAACCAGAGCGCCGTCCCGTCGCTGGTGATGCCCACCGGCGCCGCGCCGGTGGTCGGCAGCGGGTGCAGGGTGACCTGCCCGCCGACGTCGATCCGGCCGACGGCGTCGGCCTGGTTCAGGGTGAACCACAGCGCGCCGTCGGGCCCGGCGGTGATCGCGGCGGGGAAGCCGCCCTCGGCGGGGATCGGGTACTCGGTGACCTCGCCCTCGGTCGTGACCCGGCCGATGCGGTCGGAGCTGGTGAGCGTGCACCACAGGGCGCCGTCCGGTCCGGCGGCGATGCCGTAGGGCGCGCCCGGGAGGGGGAACGCGGTCGCCGTCCCGTCGGGCCTGATGCGGCCGATCCGGTGGTCCCGGTTGCGGGTGAACCACAGGGCCCCGTCCGGTCCGGGCGTGAGGGCCATCGGCGCGCAGTCGGCGCCGAGCGGGAAGGTGGTGAGTTCGCCGCCGGGGCCTAGCCTGCCGATGGCGCCGCTGTGCACCAGGGTGAACCACACGGCGCCGTCGGGGCCGTATGCGATGCCGTACGGGCCGGCCTGCGGTTCCGCGACGGTGATCTCCTCGGGGACCGGGGTCCCCGCCCCGGGTGCGTGGAAGGTGTCGGGCTCTCGCACTGCGGCTCCTGACTCGGCTCGGGCGGACGGTACGGCACCCTGCCCGCCCTCGCCGCGTCCCGCAACCGACTTACCGGGCCGCCGCCGTGCCTGAACCGCCGTCCCCGGACCCCGGCCGCCGGGCGTCGGGCGCCGGTCGTCGGGCGTCGGGCGTCGGGCGGCCGTGGTCCGGGGGCGTCACAACGCGCCGGCGTCCCGGGCCGACCGGAGGGTGGGGTACAGGGGGACGAAGCCGAGTTCCCACCGGATCCGCTCCGTGCGGAGGATGCCGTGCCAGGGATCGGGGTCCACCGCGGCCCGGCCCTCCGCCGGGAACTCCTCGCCGAGCACCTGGTGCAGCTCCAGTGTCGTCACCGGCGCGTCGTCGGCGATGTTGTACACCCGGCCGTCCGCGCCCGGCGCGTACAGCAGCCGCAGCAACGCCCGCGCCGCGTCGGCGACGTGCACCAGCTGCAGGCGTTTGGCGGCGGGCCAGTTCCGCGCCCACCCCAGCGCGTCGGCCAGGTGCGGGTCACCGTCGCCGTAGACGAGGGCGAGCCGCCCGATCCGCACGTCGAGGCCGTTCAGGGCCAGCAGTTGGCGCTCGGCCTCCGCCTTGGAGGCCGGGTACGGTCCCCAGAGCGGTCCGCCCGGGACGCTGTCGTCGTCCTCCTCGTGCGGCCGGTCACGTCCCGCGCCGTACACGAGGTTGGTGCTGACCTGGACGAAGCGGCGTGCCCCGGACTCCCGGGCCAGCCGCCCGAGACGGACCGCGGCGTCGCGGTTCACCTCCGTGATCTCCTGCGGGTCACCGCCTCCCTTGAAGGCGGCCGCCACGTTCAGCACGGCGTCGACGCCGTCCACCGCCTTCGTCAGCGCGTCGGTGTCCCGCAGGTCGCCCGGCACCACCTCGGCGCCGCGTTCCGCCCAGGCCGCCGCGCGGGCCTCGTCACGCGCCAGGACCCGCACCCGGTCGCCCCGTGCCCCCGGCCCCGGCAGGTGCCGCAGCAGGCCCCGCCCCACCTGTCCCGTCGCGCCCGTCACCAGAATGCGCATGTCCGCTCTCCTCACCGTCGGTCGGTCGGTCGGTCGGGACCACGGTGTCCGCCGCGGGCCGTCACCGGGAGAGACCTGCCGATCGGGGGATCGCCGGTCCCTGGACAACACCGGCGCCCGGGGCGAGGCTGGGCGCATGAAGCGGGCCGAACTCGCCGACTTCCTCCGCCGCGGCCGCGCGGCTCTGGTGCCGTCGGACGTCGGGCTGCCGGCCGGGCGGAGGCGCCGGACGCCCGGGCTGCGCCGAGAGGAGGTCGCCGCGCTGGCGGGCGTGTCGGCCGACTACTACACGCGCCTCGAGCAGGCCCGCGGGCCGCGTCCCTCCCGGCAGACGCTCACCGCGCTGGCCCGTGCCCTGCGGCTCGCCGACGACGAACGCGACCACCTGTTCCACCTGGCCGGGGAGCAGCCCCCGCGGGCCGTCCTCGCACCGGAGCACGTCCGGCCGGGCCTTCTCCTGGTCCTGGACCGCCTGCACGACACCCCTGCCCAGGTGGTGAGCGACTGGGGCGAGGTCCTCGCGCAGAACGCCATGTCCCGTGCCCTGACCGGCGACTTCTCCTCCCGTCCCCCGCGGTGGCGCAACCTGGTCCGGACGTTCTTCCTGGAACCCGGCGCCCGCGACCTCTTCCCGGCGGAGGACCACGCCCGTCTCGCCCGCACCCAGGCCGCCTCCCTCCGGGCCGTCACCGCCGCACACCCCGAGGATCCCCGCCCCGCCGCCCTCGCCGCCGAACTCCGCGCCCGCAGCGAGGAGTTCGCGGAACTGTGGGACGACCACCGGGTGGCCGTCCACCGGGCGTCGGTCAAGCGGTTCCGGCACCCGGTGGTCGGCCTCCTGGAACTGGACTGCGAGTTGCTGCTCGCCCCCGGCGGCCGGCACTCCCTGGTGCTCCACACCGCCCGTCCCGGCACCGAGGCCCACGACCGGCTCCGCCTGCTGCAGGTCGTCGGCCTCCAGGACCTGAGCACCGCTCCCCCTCCCCCGCCCCCGCCTTCCGCCGCACGGCATCCGTGGCCTCGGTCCGGCGCCGCGGACGGAGGTGCCTGATGGACCTGCTGCCTACCGGCCCCGACCACCCGGGCGTGGTCGCCGGCTGGCCCACCTCCGCCACGGAGGTCGCCCAGTGGTGCGGACGGGACGAGTTCCCCGTGTCCGCGCGGACCGTCGCCGCCTGGCAACAGGAGGACGGCGTGCGGGCCTTCGTCCTGGTCGAGGGCGGACGCCCGATCGCCTACGGCGAGTTGTGGCTCGACGACGAGGAGGACGAGGCCGAGCTCGCACGCCTGCTCGTGGCTCCGGAGGACCGCGGCCGGGGCGTGGGACGGGCGCTGGTCCGGGCGCTGCTCGCCGGGGCATTGGAGGCGGGCTTCGACGACGTCTTCCTGCGCGTCCACCCGGACAACACCCCCGCGCTGCGGTGCTACCACGCCGCCGGGTTCCGGCCGGTCGCCGCCGACCTCGCGCGGGAGTGGAACGCCGCCCAGCCGGTCGACTACGTCTGGCTGCGGGCCGAGGAGTGACCGCGCCGCGCCGTCCGTCCCGTCCCGCCCCCCGGGCGTCAGGCGGACTCGGCCAGGGTGTGGGCGACGAGGGCGTTGGCGTGGCCGTGGCCCAGGCCGTGCTCGTCCTTGAGCCAGGCGACCAGCTCCATGTGCCTGGTCAGCGGCGAGGAGCGGATGAGGTCCTTCCACTCCGCGATCGGGCGGCCGTACTTCTTCTCGATCGAAGGGAAGTAGCTGGCGGGGCCCTTCACCGGCGCGGTCATGCCTGCCTCCAAGTGGTCGGTGGCCGCCCGCCGTTCGGGCGTCCACCGAGTACGACCGCGGCCACCGGCAGAACTCGTCGGTTTCTCCCCGGCCAATTTCCCCCGCCCTCTCGGCGGTCCGTCCGTCGCGCGGGGGCGGTCGCGTCGGCGGGATCCCGCCCCCTAAGATCGGCTACGGCCTACGCTGGTCCCACCCCCCCAGGACGGCGCCCCGCGTAGGTGCGCGGGACGTCAGGCCGAGCCGGTGACCGGCTCGGTCACCACCCCCGTCGTCCGGCCTCCGGGCCGTCCACGAAAGCAGATCCGTTGTTCCAGGAAACGCCCATCTACAACCGTCTCGTCGCCGAGCGCGGCGACATTCCCGTCCAGGTGCGGGGCGAGGCCGAGCGCATACACCGCACGCTGACGCCGCTGCTGGGCCCGCCGCCGTCGAGCCGGCCGGCATGGCAGCCGCAGGGCGGCGTCCCGGCCCAGGGGGTCCGGCCGCCCGCCGCGCCGCCCTTCCCCGAGCTGCCCTGACCGCGGGCGGGCGCCGCCAGGGGGGTGGGCCGGGCGGCGGGTGCCGCCCGGCCGTTCGGCATGCGCACACGGCCGTCCGGCACGGAGGCGGGCCGGGCCCGGCCCGCGTGCGTGCGTGCGTGCGTGCCGGACGATGATCGGAGAACCGTGGGACGCCGTCCCGGGGGCCGTTCTACGGTGACCCCATGGACCTGATGATCAACACCACCTCCCTCCCGCACGACGATCCGGAGGCCTCCCTCGCCTTCTACCGCGACCTCCTCGGGTTCGAGGTCCGCGGCGACGTCGGGGAGGGAAGGATGCGCTGGATCACCGTCGGCCCGGTGGGACAGCCGCAGACGTCCGTCCTGCTGGCCCCGCCCGGCGCCGACCCGGGGGTCACCGAGGCCGAACGGCGGACCATCGCCGAGATGATGGCCAAGGGCACCTTCGGCTGGATCCTGCTGGCCACCCCCGATCTCGACGCCACCTTCGAGAAGGTGCGGGCCGGCGGCGCGGAGGTCGTGCAGGAGCCCACGGACCAGCCGTACGGCATGCGGGACTGCGCCTTCCGCGACCCGGCGGGCAACCTGATCCGCGTCAAGGAGGTCCGCTGACCCGGTTGTGCGGCACCCGTCCGGGCCGGTCAGTTTTCGAGAAGCCCCGGCGGCCCTCGCGGCAATAGCGTGTGAGGCACGGCAGGACGACGGCCCCGGTGGGCCGGGCGGTCCGGCTCCGGCACACGGCACGAGAGGGGAACGCGATGAAGAGCACGCGGACGGCGGTCACGGTGGACGAGGCGCGCGAGGGGTTCACCGCGGAGGAGCGCGCCGCGATGAAGGACCGCGCCAAGGAGGTCCGCGGGACGTCGCGGCGCGGCGCGGCCAAGGCGGACCCGGAGGCCGAGGTCCTGGAGAAGATCGCGGACATGACCGAGGCGGACCGCGTCCTGGCCACCCGGATCCACGGGCTCGTGCGGGCGGCCGCCCCGGAGCTCACCCCGCGGCTCTGGTACGGCATGCCGGCGTACGCGAAGAACGGCAAGGTGCTGTGCTTCTTCAAGTGCGCGCAGAAGTTCAGGACTCGCTACGCCGAGTTCGGCTTCAGCGACGTCGCGGCCCTGGACGACGGCACTTTCTGGCCGATCTCGTTCGCCCTGACCGAGCTCACCGACGAGGTCGAGGCGCGGCTGGCCGACCTCGTCCGCAGGGCCGCGGGCTGATTCCACCCGCCGCGGGAGGCCGGGCCGGACCGGGGTGCGCCCCGGGCCCGGCCCTCCGGCATGCCGCGTACCGGGCGGACGTGGGCACCGTCCGGACCTGCGACGCTTCCCGCCGTCACCGGTTTCCGGACACCGGCGCGCCGTCCCGGGACCCGGTTCCCGAGGTGCGCCCTTGTGTCCTTCCGTGTCAGGGTCTTGGGTGGGAAGCCAGCGTTGTTCGACTCTCTCAGGAGGGAGAACCCCGGCATGTCCGAGGCGACAGGGACGGCGGCGGGGCCGGGCGAGATGCTGTCGGAGGCCGGCGCCGAGGCGCTGGTCCACGGCATCTGCTTCAAGACCGGTCCGCCCCGTCTGCTCGGCGTGGAACTGGAATGGCTGGTCCACGACCTGGACGATCCGCGCGCCACCGTCACGCCCGAGCGGCTCGAGGAGGCGCACGCCTCCCTGGAGGGGCTTCCGGTGACCTCTCCGGTCACCTTCGAACCCGGCGGGCAGGTCGAGCTGAGTTCCCGCCCCGCGGAGTCCCTCACCGCGTGCGTGGAGACGATGGCCGCCGACCTGGCGACGGTCCGCCCCGTGCTGCGCGAGCAGGGCCTGGCCCTGGCCGGCATGGGCCTGGACCCGTGGCAGCCGCCGCGCCGGTTCCTGCGGGAGCCGCGGTACGACGCGATGGAGCGCTGCCTGAACCGGTACGGGCCGGCGGGCCGCATCATGATGTGCACCTCGGCCTCGGTGCAGGTGAACCTGGACGCCGGCGTCGAGGAGCCCGGGCCGCTGGGGCACGTCCGCCGCTGGCGGATGGCACACCTGCTGGGCGCGGTGCTGCTGGCGGCCTTCGCCCACTCCCCCATGGCCGAGGGCCGTCCCACCGGCTGGCGTTCCACCCGGCAGCTGCGGTGGGCGGAGATCGGCGCGGAACGGGCGGGCGCTCCCCCGCTGGAGGCGGAGCCCCGGGCGGCCTGGACGCGGCGGGCGCTCGACGCGCCGCTGATGTGCCGGCGCCGCACCGTCGGCCCGTGGGAGGTGCCGGACGGGACGACCTTCCGGGACTGGCTGCGCCGCGGCGAGGCCGACGGTTCCGGGCCCCGGCGGGAGGACCTGGAGTACCACCTGACCACCCTGTTCCCGCCGGTGCGGCCCCGCGGCTTCCTCGAGCTGCGGATGATCGACGCCCAGCCGGGCGAGGACGGCTGGATCGTGCCGCTCGCGGTCGCCGCGGCCCTGTTCGACGACCTGGCCGCCGCCGAGACCGCCTACCGGGCGGTCAAGCCGCTGGCGGAGCGGAGCCGCCCGCTGCCCGCCCCGCACAATCCGCTGTGGACGGGCGCCGCGCGGCACGGCCTGGCCGACCCGGAGCTGCGGGAGGCCGCCGCGCTCTGCTTCTCGGCCGCCCTGGAGGCGCTGCCCCGGCTCGGCGCGGGCACGGCGGTCACGGACGCCGTCGGCGAGTTCACCGAACGGCACGTGGCGCGCGGCCGCTGCCCCGCCGACGACCTCCTGGACCGCGTCCGGCAGGGAAAGGAACCCTTCTGATGACCGACGTCACCGGACCGGGCGCCACCGCTGCGCCCGAGGCGTCGCGGGAGCGTGCCGAGGCCGCGCTGTCCGCGGCGCGCCGGCGCACCGCGCTCCTCACCTCCTGTCTGGACGATCCCGAACTGACCGCGCAGCACTCGCCGTTGATGTCGCCCCTGGTGTGGGACCTGGCGCACGTCGGCAACCAGGAGGAGCTGTGGCTGCTGCGCGCGGTGGGCGGACGCGAGGCGCTGCGGCCGGAGATCGACGGCCTGTACGACGCCTTCCAGCACAGCCGTGCCGAACGTCCCTCGCTGCCGCTGCTGCCGCCGGCCGAGGCCCGGCGTTACGTCGCGGAGATCCGCGGCCGGGTGCTGGACCTGCTGGAGCACGCGCCCTTCGACGGCCCGCCGCTCACCGCGGCCGGGTTCGTCTTCGGCATGGTCGCCCAGCACGAGCAGCAGCACGACGAGACGATGCTGATCACCCATCAGCTGCGCCGGGGCCCCGCGGTGCTCACCGCGCCCGACCCCGGGCCGGCGCCCGCGCACACGGGACCCGCCGAGGTGCTGGTACCGGGCGGGCCGTTCGTGATGGGCACGTCCGACGAGCCCTGGGCGCTCGACAACGAGCGGCCGGGGCACCTGGTGGAGGTGGCGCCGTTCTTCCTGGACACGGCGCCGGTGACCAACGCCGCGTTCCTGGCGTTCATGGAGGACGGCGGCTACCACCAGCCCCGCTGGTGGCGTCCCGAGGGGTTCGAGCACCTGCGCGCGCAGGGCGTCGAGGCGCCGCTGTTCTGGCGGCTCGAGGGCGGGCAGTGGCTGCGGCGGCGGTTCGGGAGGACGGAGCCCGTCCCGCCCGACGAGCCGGTGCTGCACGTGAGCTGGTACGAGGCGGACGCGTACGCCCGGTGGGCGGGGCGGCGGCTGCCGACCGAGGCGGAGTGGGAGAAGGCGGCCCGCCACGATCCGGCGACCGGCCGCTCCCGCCGGTACCCGTGGGGCGACGAGGACCCGTCCGCGCACCACGCCAACCTGGGCCAGCGGCACCTGCGTCCGGCGCCCGTGGGCAGTTTCCCGGCCGGCCGGTCGCCACTGGGGATCGGGCAGCTGATCGGCGACGTGTGGGAGTGGACGTCGAGCGACTTCCTGCCGTACCCGGGGTTCGCGGCCTTCCCGTACCGGGAGTACTCGGAGGTGTTCTTCGGGCCGGAGCACAAGGTGCTGCGCGGCGGTTCCTTCGCGGTGGACCCGGTGGCCTGCCGGGGCACGTTCCGCAACTGGGACTATCCGGTGCGGCGGCAGATCTTCTCCGGCTTCCGCACGGCGCGTTCGGCCGTGCCCGACCGGGTGGGGCCGGGTGTCCAGCCGGGCGGGGAGGCGGTCTGATGTGCCGGCACCTGGCCTGGGTGGGGCCGCAGGCGCCCTTGCGGGACCTGCTGGTCGCTCCGGCGCACAGCCTGTTCCGCCAGTCGTGGGAGCCGAGGCGGCAGCGGTACGGGACGGTCAACGCCGACGGCTTCGGGGTGGGCTGGTACGCCCCGGGTGACCCGGTGCCGGCCCGCTACCGGCGTACGGGGCCGGTGTGGGCGGACCCCTCGTTCACCGACCTGGCGCGGGTGGTGCGCTCGGACGCGGTGCTGGCCGCCGTGCGGGACGCCACCGAGGCGGGCGCCGACGGGGAGGCCGCCGCCGCGCCGTTCGCCGCGGGGCGGTGGCTGTTCAGCCACAACGGGGCGGTCGCCGGCTGGCCGGGGTCGCTGGCCGCGGCGGCCGGGGCGCTGCCGCCGGTGCGGCTGCTGGAGCTGGAGGCGCGCACCGACTCGGCACTGGTCTGGGCGCTGGTGCTGCACCGGCTGCGCTCCGGCGAGGAGGCCGGACCGGCGGTCGCCGGAGCGGTGCGGGAGGTGGCGGCGGCCGCGCCCGCCTCGCGCCTCAACCTGCTGCTCACCGACGGCGGGACGATCACGGCCACGGCGTGGGGGGACACGCTGTGGTACCTGGCCGAGCCGGGCCGGAGCGCAGTGGTGGCGTCCGAGCCGTACGACGACGACCCGCGCTGGCGGGAGGTCCCGGACCGGACGCTGCTCACGGCGACCCGCGCGGGCGTGCTGCTGGCCCCGATGGACGACGGCCCGGACACCCCGCCGCCGGCCGGCGCGAACGCCGGCAGCCCGCAGGAAGGAGCACAGCGGTGAGCCCGTTCCGCATCACCCGCACGTTGCCCGAGGACGCCTCCCGGGCGGCGTTGCGCGCCGACGTCCTGGCCGGGCTGGCGCACCGGCCGCGGTCGCTGCCGCCGCGCTGGTTCTACGACGCCCGGGGCAGCGAGCTGTTCGACCGGATCACCCGGCTGCCCGAGTACTATCCGACGCGCGCCGAGGCGGAGATCCTCACCGACCGCGCCGTGGAGATCGCCCGGGCGAGCGGGGCCCGCACCCTGGTCGAGCTGGGTTCGGGTTCCTCGGAGAAGACGCACCACCTGCTGGACGCGATGCCGGACCTCGCGCTGTACGTGCCGGTGGACGTGAGCGGGAGCGCGCTGCGGGGCGCGGGGCGGGAGCTCTCCGGGCGGCGGCCGGAGCTGGACGTGCACGCCGTGGTGGCCGACTTCACGGGGCGGCTGGAGCTCCCCGAGGGGCCGGGGCCGCGGCTGGTGGCCTTCCTGGGCGGGACGATCGGCAACCTGGAGCCCGCGGAGCGGGAGCGGTTCCTGCGGTCGGTACGGGAGTTGCTGTCGCCCGGCGACGCGCTGCTGCTGGGGACCGACCTGGTCAAGGACGAAGGGGTGCTGGTCCGGGCGTACGACGACGCGGCCGGGGTGACCGCGGAGTTCAACCGCAACGTGCTGCGGGTGGTGAACCGGGAGCTGTCGGCGGACTTCCGGCCGGAGCTCTTCGACCACGTCGCGGTGTGGGATCCCGCCGCGGAGTGGATCGAGATGCGGCTCCGGTCGCGGGAGGCGCAGACGGTGAAGATCCCCGCCGTGGACCTGGTGGTCGAGCTGGCCGAGGGCGAGGAGGTGCGGACGGAGGTCTCGGCGAAGTTCCGCCCGGAGCGGGTGCGGGAGGAACTGGGCGCCGTCGGCATGGAGGTCACCCACTGGTGGACCGACCGCGAGGGGCGGTTCGCCCTGTCGCTCGGGGTGGTGCGCTGACGGGCCGTACCGGCGCTCCCGGTACGGCCCCCGCGCCGTCGTCCGGTACGGCCCCCGCGCCGTCGTGGGCGCCCCCGCGCCGTCGTGGGCGCCCCCCGCGTCGTCGTGGGCGTCCGCCGCGTGGGTCAGCCGAAGACGGGGTTCAGCGCCTCGGTGACGAGGGCGGACGCCTTCTCGGCCTCGCGCCGGGGGTCGCCGCCCTCGAGGACGGCCGTCATGTACCGCTTGATCGGGTTGTCGGCCTCCACCTCGGCCCACTCGGGCGTGGACGGTGTGGCGCGGCCCTGGGCGGCGCCCGCGGCCATGGCGGCCACGCCCTCGTTGTCGGCGACGGCTCCGGCCAGTTTCTCCTTGTTGGGCACGTAGTTCATGGTGCGGGCCAGGTCGGTGACCCACTTCTCGCTCACCAGCGCGCCGATGACGTCGATCGCCCCGCTCTGCTGGTCGGTGTTGCGGGGGATGATGAGGTCCGATCCGCCGGTGAAGACCGCGCCGGGCTTGTCCGCGCTCTTGCCCGGGACGGGGAAGTAGCCGATCTTCCCCTCGAGTTCGGGGTTCTCGGCGAGGACCGTCTGGACCACGCCCGGCACGGCGACGATCTGGGCGACCTTCCCCTTGGCGAACACCCCTGCCTGCGGCGGGTGTTCCTCGTCGGCGTCGACGGGCCCGTCGCCCAGCGCCTGCAGCTGCCGGTAGAACTCCATCCCGCGCAGGGCCTCTTCGGAGTGCAGAGAGCCCTCCCAGGCGTTGCTGCGCTCGACGGCGAGATCGCCGCCCTCGTCCCAGATGAACCCGGAGAGGGTGTACCAGTCCTGGCCGGCCAGGTAGATCCCCTGGTTGCCGCCGGCGTCCAGCTTGCGGGTGGCCTCCAGCCACTCCTGACGGGTCTTCGGCGGGGCGGTGATCCCGGCCTGTTCGAAGAGGTCCTTGCGGTAGACGACCACACGGTTGGCCGCGTACCAGGGGATCCCGTACTGGTGGTTGCGGTCCCGGCCGGGGTCGGTGAGGCCGGGGAGGCAGTCGTCGACGCCCCAGTCCCGGACCGCTTCCAGGGTGAGGTCGAGCAGCTGCCCCTCGACGTACTGCGGCACCTGGGTGTTGCCGACCTCGATGACGTCCGGCCCGTCGGGGGCCTCCTCGGGCTCCATGGCGGCCTGGACCTTGGGGCCGATGCCCGTCCACTCCTGGATGCGGATGTCCAGCCGGATGTCCGGATGGCCGGCCTCGAACTCGGTGGTGAACCTCTTCAGGAACGCCTCGGAGGCGGTGCCCTTCATCAGCCACACGGTGACCGTGCTCCGTGTCGACTCGCCGGGGAGCATGCCGCAGGCGGCGGTGGTCATCAACGCGACGGAGGCGCCCATCAGGGCGAGCAGACGACGTCTCACGGTGGTCCTGTTCTGTGATGCGCAGAAAGACCCGTGGGGGGACGAGCGCGGGGCGCTCGGGGGGTGCCTGGATTTTGGTATGGACCAATGTCCGCGTCAAGGGCCTGCCGTCCGGAGCGTGACGTCTCGCGGTCCGTCCCGGCATGGGGCACGGTGGAGGGGTGTCGGGCGTCACCGTCCCCGCGACGCCCCGGAGAGGAGTCGTCTCCATGTCGGACAACGTCTACCGGGTCACCGAGATCGTCGGCAGCTCCGCCGAGGGCGTCGACCAGGCGATCCGGAACGCCGTCTCGCGCGCGTCGAGGACGGTGCGCAATCTGGACTGGTTCGAGGTCACCCAGGTGCGCGGGCACATCGAGAACGGGGAGATCGCCCACTACCAGGTGGGACTGAAGGTCGGTTTCCGCATCGAGGAACCCGAGTAGGAGCCGCGGCGGCGCAAGGGTGTGCGGGCGTGGGCGCCCCCCGCCCGCTGTCGTCCGCTCAGGTGCGGCCCTCGCGCTCCTGCGCCTCCCGCAGGCCCTCGGACGCCTCGGCGGCCCAGCGGGCCCTCACCACGCGGAAGCCGGCACGCTGCGCGTCGTCGCAGACCAGTTCGTCGTCGTCGACCAGCATGCTGATCTCCCGGTCACGGGCGAGGTCCCGCAGGATCTCCAGCTTGGTGCGGCGGGCCGGACGCCGGTCGTGGTTCTTCCGCATCCGGATCCGCCCCTCGGGCAGGCCGTGGGCGGCCAGCCAGGCCAGGGTGTCGCGCCGGCAGCGTTCCGGGCGGCCGGTCAGGTAGACGACCTCGCACTCCTCGGCGGCCTCCAGCGCCAGGGCGATGCCCTTGGCCAGCGGCGGGTCCTCGGGCGCGGCGGCGAAGAAGCCGTCCCAGTCCTTGGGCCTGGTCTCCAGGAAGCGCTGGCGGTGCGCGGTGTCCGCGAGCGTGTTGTCCAGGTCGAACACGGCGAGGGGGCGTCGGGAGGTCTCCTTCACGTCCCCAGCCTAGGTCCTGTCCGGCCGCCGCGGATCCGGGCCGACGGCCGGGGGTCGAGGCCGGCCGCCGGGTGACGACGGCCGGTTCCGGTCCAGGCGGAGGGCTCCCGCGGCGCGTCCGGCTGATCCTGGAGTCCCGCAGGCGTCACACCCGCCCCACAGGGGCACCCGTGCACCGGACCGGACCGTGACCGATCGGCCCGACCGAGTTCCCCGGGAGGCGGCGACACCGATGGCGGAGCACCAGGACGGCGTACCGCCGGAGACCCGGGCACTGGCGTCGATCGGCGGAACGCTCGCCGCGCTCTCCGCACCGGCGTACATCGCCGACGAGTCCGGTGCCGTCCTGGCCGTGACCCCGGCGCTCGAAGACCTGGTGGGCCGGGACGCCGACGCCATGGTGGGGCACGACGGCCACGAGCTGCTGCACCGCAACGAGCACGGGGAGACGGTGGCCCGCTCGCGGTGCGGGATCCGCAAGGCGGCCCTCACCGGGCGGCCCACCCAGGGCGGGAGCATGTGGATCGCCCGGGCGGACGGCTCGCTGGCACAGGTGGGATGGCTGGCCGCCGGGTACGAGGTGCCGGGTCTGGACCCGCTGATGCTGGTGGTCTTCACCCGGTGCTCCGACGCGGCGGAGAGCGAGGAGGGCGCGGACCCGGTGGACACCGAGGCCGCCGAGCCGGACCACGGAATCCTCTCCGAGCTGGAGCGGCTGGCCCTGCTCGCCGAGACCACGACGCGGCTGACCAGCACCCTCGACCTGGAGGAGGCGCTGCGCAGGCTGACGCACCTCATGGTTCCGCGGCTCGCGGACTGGGCCGTCGTCGACCTGATCACCCAGCGCGACGAGGTGGTCCGGCTCTCCGTCGCGCACCAGGAGGACGGGCAGGTGGTGCGCCGGCCCGACCTCGAGGGGCCGATGCCCCCGATCCCTCCGGAGTCCACGATGCCGCTCTCGCGGGCCCTGCGGGGCGCGGCCTCGTCGATCGCAGGCCCGGAGACCTACCAGGGTCCGCCCGACGCGGACATCGCCGTCGCCCAGCGGAAGCTGTTCGAGGCCACCGGCATGCACTCGGCGGTCATCGCGCCCATCCGCGGTCTGCGGGACGTGATCGGCGCGCTCACCCTGGGACGCAGCGAGCGCCCCGAGCCGTACGTTCCCGCCCATCTGCCGCTGCTGGAGGACATCACCCGCCGTGCCGGGCTCGCCCTGGACAACGCGCGCCTCTACGAGCAGCAGCGGGCCGTGGGCCAGACGATGCAGCGGCACCTGCTGCCCCAGCTCCCGCGGTTGCCCGGAATCGGCATGACCGCCCGGTACCGCCCGGCGCAGGAGGCGTCCGAGGTGGGCGGCGACTGGTACGACGCGTTCGTGCTGGGCGACGGGGCCCTGGTGCTGGTGATCGGGGACGTGGTCGGGCACGATCTGGAGGCGGCGGCGGGGATGGCGCAGCTGCGCAACATGCTCCGCGCCTACAGCTGGTCCGAGCAGCGGCCGCCGAGCAAGATCGTCGAGTGGCTGGACCAGGCGTGCCTGCACATCGCGGAGGTCTCCATGGCCACGCTGGTCTGCGGTCGACTCACCGCCACCCAGGACGGGCAGTACCGTCTGCGGTGGACCAACGCGGGGCATCCGCCGCCCCTCCTGGTGACCGGTGACGGCGAGGCCCGCTACCTCACCGGGGGCCACGGCCCGCTGCTCGGCCTCGGCACCAGCCCCACACGGCCCGACGGGACGATGCTCCTGCCTCCCGGCTCGACCCTGGTCCTCTACACCGACGGTCTGGTGGAGTCCCCGCGCGACGCCATCGACGAGGGCCTGGAGCGGCTGCGCGTGAACGCCGCGTCCCTGGTCCACCACGGTCTGGACGACTTCACCGACCGGCTCCTCGAGCGGTCCCGCCCGCCGCACTACGAGGACGACGTGGCGCTGCTCGCGGTGCGGATCCCGGCCGAGCCGCCCGCGACGCCGCCCCGCTGGCGGCCGCGGACGGGATGGCCCCGTGACCCGGCGTGACCGGGAGTGCCTGGTGTGACCGGGAGTGCCTGGTGTGACCGGGCGGCATGCTTGGCGGGGCCGGAATGAGCACCACACCGGCCCCGCCCGTCCGCACCTCGTCGGCGAACGTCCTTGTGCGGCCTACCGCCGCGACCCCTTCGCCGTGGCCCGCAGCCACTCGCGGTTCATGTCGGTGATGGAGGACAGGGGGATGCCCTTGGGGCAGACCGTGGCGCACTCCCCCGCGAGGGTGCAGCCGCCGAAGCCTTCGGCGTCCATCTGCTCCACCATGTCCAGCACCCGGGTCTCCCGCTCGGGGGCGCCCTGCGGGAGCACGTTCAGGTGGTTGACCTTGGCAGAGGTGAACAGCATGGCCGCGCCGTTGGGGCAGGCCGCGACGCACGCCCCGCAGCCGATGCACTCGGCGTGCTCGAAGGCGTAGTCGGCGTCCGGCTTGGGCACCGGCGTGGCGTGCGCCTCGGGGGCGGCGCCGGTCGGGGCGGTGATGTAGCCGCCGGACTGGACGATCCGGTCGAAGGCCGAGCGGTCGACCACCAGGTCCTTGATCACCGGGAAGGCCGCGGCGCGCCAGGGCTCGATGTCGATGACGTCGCCGTCCCGGAAGGACCTCATGTGGAGCTGGCAGGTGGTGGTGCGTTCCGGCCCGTGGGCGTCGCCGTTGATGACCAGCGAGCAGGCGCCGCAGATGCCTTCGCGGCAGTCGTGGTCGAAGGCGACCGGGTCCTCGCCCTCGGTGATCAGCTTCTCGTTGAGGGTGTCGAGCATCTCCAGGAAGGACATGTCCGGGGAGATGCCGTCCACCTGGTACGTGGACATGGCGCCTCGGTCGGCGGCGTTCCGCTGCCGCCAGACGCGCAGGGTGAGCCTCATGCGTAGCTCCGCTGGGTGGGGTGGACGTACTCGAAGACCAGGTCTTCCTTGTGCAGCACGGGCGCCGTGCCGGTGCCGGTGAACTCCCAGGCGGCGGCGTAGGAGAACTCGTCGTCCCTGCGGGCGGCCTCGCCGTCGGGGGTCTGGGACTCCTCCCGGAAGTGGCCGCCGCAGGACTCGGCGCGGTGCAGGGCGTCCAGGCACATCAGCTCGGCCAGTTCCAGGTAGTCGACGATGCGGTTCGCCTTCTCCAGGGACTGGTTGAACTCCTCGCCGGTGCCGGGGACCTTGATCCGCCGCCAGAACTCCTCGCGGATCTGCGGGATCCGCTCGAGCGCCTTGAGCAGTCCGCTCTCGGTGCGCGCCATGCCGCAGAACTCCCACATGAGTTCGCCGAGTTCGCGGTGGAAGGAGTCCGGGGTGCGGTCCCCGTCGACGGCGAGCAGCCGCCGCAGGCGGTCCTCGGTCTCCGCGACCACCTCGCGGGCGGCGGGGTGGTCCGCGGTGACGTCGCCGGTGTGGGGGTTGCGGGCCAGGTAGTCGTTGATGGTGGCCGGCAGCACGAAGTAGCCGTCGGCCAGGCCCTGCATCAGGGCGGAGGCGCCGAGGCGGTTGGCACCGTGGTCGGAGAAGTTGGCCTCGCCGATGGCGAAGAGGCCGGGCACGGTGGTCTGCAGGTCGTAGTCGACCCACAGGCCGCCCATCGTGTAGTGCACGGCGGGGTAGATCCGCATGGGGACCTCGTAGGGGTTCTCCGCGGTGATCCGCTCGTACATCTCGAAGAGGTTGCCGTACTTCTCCTCGACCTTCTTGCGCCCCATCCGGCGGATGGCGTCGGCGAAGTCGAGGTAGACGCCCTGGCCGCCGGGGCCCACTCCCCTGCCCTCGTCGCAGACGTTCTTGGCGGCGCGGGAGGCGATGTCACGGGGGACGAGGTTGCCGAAGGAGGGGTAGATGCGCTCCAGGTAGTAGTCGCGCTCGTCCTCGGGGATCTCGTTCGGCGGCCGGTCGTCGCCCTGGGCCCTGGGCACCCAGATGCGGCCGTCGTTGCGCAGCGACTCGCTCATCAGGGTGAGCTTGGACTGGTGGTCGCCGGTGCGCGGGATGCAGGTGGGGTGGATCTGGGTGAAGCAGGGGTTGGCGAACCAGGCGCCGCGCCGGTGCGCCCGCCAGATCGCGGTCGCGTTGGAGTTCATGGCGTTGGTCGACAGGTAGAAGACGTTGCCGTAGCCGCCGGTGGCGAGGACGACCGCGTCCGCGAAGTAGGTGTCGATCCGGCCGGTGACGAGGTCGCGGGCGACGATGCCGCGGGCGCGGCCGTCGACCACGATCAGGTCGAGCATCTCGGTGCGCGGGTGGAGCTCGATGTTGCCCGCGGCGACCTGCCGGGAGAGCGCCTGGTAGGCGCCGAGCAGGAGCTGCTGGCCGGTCTGTCCGCGGGCGTAGAAGGTGCGGGAGACCTGGACGCCGCCGAAGGAGCGGTTGTCGAGCAGGCCGCCGTACTCGCGGGCGAAGGGCACGCCCTGGGCGACGCACTGGTCGATGATCTCCACGGAGATCTGGGCGAGGCGATGGACGTTGGACTCGCGGGCGCGGAAGTCGCCGCCCTTGACCGTGTCGTAGAAGAGGCGGTGGATCGAGTCGCCGTCGTTGCGGTAGTTCTTGGCGGCGTTGATGCCGCCCTGGGCGGCCACCGAGTGGGCGCGGCGCGGGGAGTCCTGGAAGCAGAACTGGACGACCTTGTAGCCCTGTTCGGCGAGGGTGGCGCCGGCCGAGCCGCCGGCCAGGCCGGTGCCGACGACGATCACGGTGTGCTTGCGCCGGTTGGCCGGGTTGACCAGCTTGGCCTCGAAGCGGCGGCGGTCCCAGCGCTCGTTCACCGGGCCGGCGGGCGCCTTGGTGTCGGCGAGGGGCTCGCCGGTGGTGTGGCGGATGTAGGACATGTCAGCTCACCAGTCCGGTCATGACGCCCACGGGGACGGCGATGAAACCGGCCGTGAGCAGCAGTGCGAGAACGTTGGCGGCCGCCTTGAAGATCCGGCTGCGGCCGCGGGCGCCGGCGCCGAGGGTCTGGGCGGCGCTCCAGAATCCGTGCCGGATGTGCAGGCCGAGGGCCAGCATGGCGACGATGTAGATCACGTTGCCGTACCAGGTGGAGAAGGAGTCCACCACGTTCTGGTACGGGTGGCCCTCCTGGAAGCCGCCGGCGTGGACGTGGCCGGTGGTGAGGTCCAGGATGTGCCAGACGATGAAGAGGCCGAGGATGACGCCGCCCCAGCGCATGGTCCGGGTGGCGTAGCTCGCGCGGCGTTTGGTGTGGACGTACCTGGCCGGGCGCGCCTTGATGTCGCGGCGGCTCAGCTGGTAGGCGGCCGTGGCGTGGGCGACGACCGCGACCACCAGCACAACCCGGATGATCCACAGGGTCCACTCGTAGTGCATGAAGGGCTCGCCGACGGTACGGATCCAGTGGCCGTACTCGTTGAACTCCGTGGGGCCGAAGAAGACCTTCAGGTTGCCGATCATGTGGGCGACCAGGTACAGCAGCATGATCAGGCCGCTGACCGCCATCACGGCCTTCTTGCCGACGGTCGACCGCCACACCGCTTGTGTCCTGGACGGCCGTCGGCCCGTCCGCGTTGCCAGAGCCATGCAGTGAAGGTACGACCGCCTGGGTCGATCGGTCCAAGACATGATGCGCCTGGTTTCCATAGTCAGCACCTATCCGGACCTATCATCGCGGCATGCACCTGCAGCAACTGCGCTATTTCGTGGCGGTCGCCGAGACCCGTCACTTCACCCGTGCGGCGGAACTGGTCCATGTCGCCCAGCCCTCGCTCTCCCAGCAGATCAAGTCGCTGGAGCGGGAGTTGGGGGCCGATCTGTTCTCCAGGGCGCGCGGGAACATCACCCTGACGGACGCCGGGGAGACGCTGCTCCCGCTGGCGCGGCGGATCCTGGCGGACGCCGAGACGGCCCGCCAGGAGGTGCAGGAGGTGGCGCAGCTGCGGCGCGGTCGGGTGCGGCTGGGGGCCACGCCCAGCCTCTGCACGGGACTGCTGCCGGACGTGCTGCGTGCCTTCCACGACCGCTACCCGGGGGTGCAGCTGGTGATCGAGGAGGGCGGTTCGCACGACCTGGTGCGGGAGCTGGCGCGCGGCGCGCTGGACCTGGCGCTGGTGGTGCTGCCGCTGCGGACCCCGTCGCCGGCGCTGACCACGGTGGAGCTGCTGCGGGAGGAGCTGGTGGTGGTGTCCTCGCCGGAGACCCCGGCGCCGGGACACGGGCGGGGCCGGACGCGGCGGGTGCGGATCGCCGATCTGGAGGGGGAGCGGCTGGTGATGTTCCGCCACGGGTATGACCTGCGCGAGCTGACGGTGGCGGCGTGCCGGGCGGAGGGGTTCGAGCCGGAGTTCGCGGTCGAGGGGGGCGAGATGGACGCCGTGCTCGGCTTCGTCCGTGCCGGGCTCGGGGTGGCGGTGGTTCCGCGGATGGTGGCGGCGCGGGCCGGGCTGCGGGTGACCCCGCTGGCGGCGCCCGGGCTGTCGCGGGCCGTGGCGCTGGCGCACCGCAGCGACGTGGCGCCGCCGCGGGCCGCGCGGGAGCTGCAGCGCATGCTGGTGGAGCGGTGACGCCGCTCGTGCCGGGCCGGGCGGCGGGGCTCCGTGCGCCGCGCGCCGCGGTGCTGTGACACGCCGCCGCCCGCGGCCCGCTGCCGGTGCCCGGTGCCGTGACACGCCGCCGCCCGCTGCTGGTGCGCGGTGTCGCGGCGGGCGCCGGGCGATGACACGGCACCGCCCCGGGGCGGCGGGCGGGCGGCGGCGCGGGTCAGACCGAGATCGGGTGGGAGGGGCGGCCGGCCGCGGCGTCGATCTCCCGGTGCGCCTTGTCGAGGAGCTGCAGGGCGATGTCGTTCAGCGCCCTGGCGCCGGCGACCTCCTCGCCCACTCTCGGCTGATTGGCGTCGGAGTCGTGCCGGCTGGCGTGGCCGTGGCCCCGGATCTCACTGCCGTCGGGCAGCCGGACCAGCGCGGCGGCCCGGGTGCGGGTGTCGTCCTCCTTGAATTCCAGCTCGACGTGCCATCCCACTGCGGTGTGCAGCATGGTGTCTCACCTCCTGGATGTCCTCCTTCCAGGGTGCGCCCGATGCGCGCACGACGCAGCAGGTGCCGCGGGCGCCGTGCGCCGCCCCGCCTCAGCAGGCGTCGGCCAGGGCGAGGTCGTGGAGCCGCTCGGGCGGGCCCGGGCGGGCGTAGTACCAGCCCTGGGCGGTGTCGCAGCCCAGCTTGCGCAGCCGGTCGGCCTGGGCCGCCGTCTCCACGCCCTCGACGGTGACGGACAGCCCGAGGTTCCGGGCCAGCCGCACCACCCCCTCGACGATCTTGACGTCCACCGGGTCGGCCGGCGAGGTGCGGATGCCGCGGGTGAAGGACCGGTCCAGCTTCAGCACGCTCACCGGCAGCCGTCGCAGGCCGGCCAGGTTGGAGTACCCGGTGCCGAAGTCGTCGAGGGCGATCTCCACACCCATCTCGCTCAGCATGCGCAGGGGCCGCAGGACCTCGTCCTCCGCGCCGACCAGCGCCGACTCGGTGATCTCCAGGCAGAGCGCCTCGGGCGGCAGCCCGGCGTCCTCCAGGATCCGGGCGGTGTCCCGCACCAGGCCGGGGTCGGTGAGCTGGCAGGGCGAGAGGTTGACGTTGACGCGCAGGGCGCCGCTCCACTCACGGGCCTGCCGCACGGCCTGCTCCAGCACCCAGCGGCCCAGCGGGACGATCAGCCCGGTCCGCTCGGCGAGCGGGATGAACCGGTCGGGCCCCACCACGCCCTGCCGGGGGTGCAGCCAGCGCACCAGCGCCTCGGCGCCGCCCACGCTGCCGTCCTGTAGGCGCACCAGGGGCTGGTACTCGATGAAGAACTCGCCGTTCTCCAGGGCGGCGGGCAGCGCGGTGGTGAGTCCGTGGCGGCAGATGGCGCGGGCGTCGGCCTCGGGATCGGCGACCTCGTACCGGTTGCCGCCGGCGGACTTCGCCCGGTACATGGTGATGTCGGCGCTGCGCAGCACCTCGGCCGCGCCTCGCTCCCCGGCCGGGCCCTCGACGATGCCGATGGAGCCGCGCACGGCCAGCTCCCGGCCGTCGATGCGCACCGGGGTGGCCAGCGCGTTCATGATCCGCTCGGCCAGCTCGTCGACGCCGCGCCGGGTGTCGGGGCCGGTGGTGAGGGCGACGAACTCGTCGCCGCCGAGGCGGGCCACCATCTCGCCGGGCGCGGTGGCGCAGGCCTGCAGCCGGTCCGCGACCTCGACCAGGAGCCGGTCACCGGCCTGGTGGCCGAGGCTGTCGTTGACCGTCTTGAAGCCGTCGAGGTCCAGGTAGCAGAGCCCGAAGCGCTGGCCGTCCCCCGCCGCCACGGCCTTCTCCAGCCGTTCGAAGAACAGGGTCCGGTTGGGCAGGCCGGTGAGGGCGTCGTGGGTGGCCTCGTAGCGCAGGCGGAGGTTGAGCAGGCGGCGCTCGGTGGTGTCCTCCATCAGCGCGAGCTGGTACTGGGGGCGGCCGTCGGCGTCCCGCAGCAGGGAGACGGTGAGGTTGGTCCACAGCACGGTGCCGTCGGGGCGGGTGAAGGCCTTCTCCACGCGGTAGTGCTCGCGCGACCCGTCGACCAGGTCGCCGTGCAGCCGCCAGATCTGGGCGCCGTCCTCCGGGTGCGTCAGCTCGGTGAACCGGCGGCCCAGCAGGGCGTCCCCGGCGCCGCCGAACATGCGGGTCATGGCGGCGTTGACCTGGAGGATCGTGGAGTCGGGGCCAGCGATCCAGATGCCGGTGGCCGCGCCCTCGAAGACGGCGCGGAACCGCGCCTCGCTCTCGTGCAGCGCCTGGGTGGCCGCCTCGTTGAGCTGGGCCTGGGCGCCCAGCGCCGCCCGCGCCACGGCCCGCTGCTCGGTCCTCGTGCGGTCGCGCAGGGCCTCGGCGAACCCGGTGGCCAGCGCGGCGCCCACCCGTACGGCGCGGGCCCGCAGCACGGCCGGGTCGGCGCCGTCGTGGCCGAGGCAGCACACCGCGTGGGAGTCCAGGCACTCCAGGGTGCGGCCCACCGCCTCCGGGTCCACCCGGCCCGCGGCGACCAGAGCGGCACCCGCCGCCCGTCCCGCCGACGCGTCGGGCGTGCGGGCGTGCAACGCCTCCCGCAGTCCGCGGGCGGCCGGCAGCAGTCCGGCTCTCAGCACGCGCACCGCCTCGGGCGGGGCCTCGGGGCGGGCCTCGGGTGGGGCCTCGGACAGCAGGGCACGGCTCCACGCGGCGGTGAACCGGTCCAGCTTCTCCGTCGGCGTGTCCGGGACGCCCGTCATGCCGGCCGGCCCCCGTCGACGCTCCGCGACGCACGGGCAGGACAGTTCATCTGGGACTCCGGGAGTAGACGGCCGAGGGTCGAGGTGAGGCTACTGATCAACCACCCAACCATGCGAGCAGAAACGGAAATTGACCATCCGATAGCGATCAGGCCTGGATACTCGCGCTGGTGGATTCGACGGACATGTCGGCAACTTCGCGCCGCCATATCCACCCGATCGAAGCAACCGGTGACACTTCCGGCGTAGCGCCGGACAGACGTGACGATGATCACTCCCGTGGAGAGACCTACACGGAATCATCTCGTCCGCGCCACACGGGCGTTGACCGCCGCCGCGGTCGTCTGGCTCGCCGGCCCGGGGTGGCCGACGGCCGCCGCCGCGGACGGCTGCGCCTACGCGTCGTCCGGCCCGGGCGGGCTCGCGGCGGGCGTCGTCACCGGCTCGGGGGTGGTGGGCGTCGGCCCGGTGCCGCCGACGGAGTCCTTCGCCCTGCCGTCGGGCGCGCCGGTCGCCGTCATGGGACCCGACGGCATGACGGCCGCGGCCGGGGACGCGGTGGCCCGCCTCGACGGCGACGGTGCGTGGGCGCAGGCCGGGCGGTGCCCCACCCCGACGCCCACCCCGACGCCTCCCCCGCCTCCCCCGCCTCCCCCTCCGCCGGAGCCGGCGCCCGAGCCCCCGCCTCCGCCGCCCGTACCGGATCCGCCCGCGGCCGCCCCGGCGGCGCCCGCCCCGCCCAGGCCGGCTCCGGTCCGCACTCCCCCGCCCGCTCCCGCCCCGGTCCGGCCCGCGCCGCCGGAGCCGGCGCCGCGGCCGGAGCCCGAGCGGTCCGTGGCCCCCTCGGCCGAGCCCGTCGCCTATCCGGTCCGCCGGGCGGCCGCTCCCTCGCTGCCACCGCGGCCCCGCCGGTCGCTGGTGTCCCTCGCGCTGCTGATCACGGCGCCCGCGGTGATCGCCGTGGCCGCGCTCCGTCCGCGGTGACGCGCCGTCAGGCCGCCGCGACCCCCATTCTCAGGAGGACTTCTTGCCGAGCTGGCTCGTACTCGCCCTCGCGATGGCCGCGGCGTGCGCCGTGGTCGTCGTGGTGGCCGTCATCCGGGAGCGCACCGCGCGCGAGGACGACGACCCGGACGACACCCCGGACGTGATCGAGTACATGACGATGATGATCGGCGTGGTCTACGCGATCGTCCTGGGCCTGGCGATCGCCGGTGTCTGGGAGGCGCGCAGCGCCGCGCAGGACCATGTGCGGGCGGAGGCGATGGCCCTGCACGAGATCTCCGAGCGGGTCCGGCCGTACCCCGTCGAGGTCCGCGAGCTGATCCGGGAGGACGTGCACGCCTACGTCGGGCACGTGGTGAACACCGAGTGGAAGGTGATGGCCGACCAGGGTGAGCTCACCGAGCAGGGCGCCCGCCTGCTGGCGCGGCTCCGGCACGACCTGACCGACTACCAGCCCGGCTCGGACTTCGAGGCGCAGGCCTACCAGCCGCTGCTGGACCAGGTGACCCTGGTGGACCAGGCGCGGGGGGCCCGCGAGGACGCCACCGAGGCGACGATGCCGGGCGTGGTGTGGTTCGGGCTGATCACCGGGGCCATGGTCACCATCGGCATGGTCTTCGCCCTGCAGATCCGGCGCACGGCACGGGAGTTGGTGCTGGCCGGGCTGTTCTCGGCGCTGATCGCGTTCCTGCTGTTCCTGGTGTGGGACTTCGACGCGCCGTTCAGCCGGGGCATGGACGTGGACGCGGGGGCCTTCACGGCCTTGTTCCCGGGCGTCGCCGCCTCATGACCTGAGTCGGAGTTTCGTCGTCGGTCGGGCATGAGTCGTCCGGCTCCGGTGTTTCCACCGTTGTCGGTGACTGATGCCCGACGAACCGCTCTGGAGCGATGGTCCGTCGCCATGTTCAGCCGTTCTTCCGCTGCAGCAGGGCTGTCAGCCCGCTCAGGTAGGCCGCAGCCGACTCCCGCGGCTCCGGTCTGTCGAGTCGACGAGCCAAGCGGCCATGCGGAGCGTCCAGTCCACCGGCCCATGCCCGAGCCGGTACCCGAAGTCCGCCGGCCTGGCCGCGGGAGGCACCCGGGGGCTGTTCGCCCCGGACAGAGCCTCGGTGACCGCAGCTCCTGCTTCCGCTGCCGGTCGGCCGGTGGGGCGCCGGTTCACTGTTCCAGGACGGCGAGGTCGATGGCGTCGGCCATGGCGCGGTATCCGGCCGGGTTGGGGTGGAGGTGGTCGCCGATGTGCAGGTCGTCGCGGATGCGGCCGGTGTCGTCCGGGTCCAGCGCGCGGGCGAAGTCGACGACGGCGTCGTAGGCGGCGCTGTTGCTGATCCACTGGTTGACCTGGCCGCGGATCGCTTCGCCTGCGAGCGTCCAGCCTGCCGCGCCCCGATAGGGAGTGAGGGTGGCACCGACGGCCCGGACGCCGCGGGTACGGGCGGCGCGGATCAGTGCGCGGTGCCCGTCGATCAGCTGCCGGGCGGTGACCGGGGGTGTGTGGGTGTCGGTGCTGCTCGCCGCCGGGTCGTCGGACCGCTGGATGTCGTTGATGCCGATGAGTACGAGGACCGTGCCGACGCGGGGCTGGTCGAGGACGTCCCGGGTGAACCGTGCGAGGCCGGCGTCGCCGCCGAGCGGGGAGTCGGTGAGGAGCTTGTTGGAGCCGATGCCGGCGTTGAGGACCGGGCGGGGGCGGCCGGTGGTGAGCAGGCGTTCGGCGAGGAGGTCGGGGTAGCGGTCGTGGCCGTCGATGATGGCGCCGAATCCGTCGGTGATGGAGTCACCGAAGGTGACGACTGCGCGGGGCAGGGGATGTGGGCCGGCGGTCTCGATGCCTTCGAGGTAGTACCAGGATCCGTAGGCGGGCTGGACGGCTTCGGTGTAGGCGGTGGCGGCCGGGTCGCGGTGGTGGTCGCCCGCGGCGCGGTAGGTGGTGGTCATGGACAGCTGGTGGTAGGTGGCCGGCCCGGTGGCCTCCTTGAAGTACAGGGTGACGGTGAGCTCGTCGAACGGTTCGGTGGGCAGCGTGACCGGGTCGCTGACGGCCCGCCCGCCGGCGGGGATCACCGTGGAGGTGGAGCCGTCGAAGCGCAGGGTGCGCACGGTGTTCGGCTGCACGGCCGCCGGGCCGGCGGTGCGGCCGATGCCGGCGCCGGT
Source organism: Streptomyces sp. NPDC002640 (assembly GCF_053592575.1). Taxonomy (NCBI): domain Bacteria; kingdom Bacillati; phylum Actinomycetota; class Actinomycetes; order Kitasatosporales; family Streptomycetaceae; genus Streptomyces; species Streptomyces sp. NPDC002640. The sequence continues at coordinate 24,956 of NZ_JBSFVZ010000028.1, forward strand.
GAGCCTCAGGGGTGTGCGGCCGTAGGCGTTCGAGAGGCGGATCCTGACCTGGGTGCCGCCGGTGTGGACGCGGACGGTCTGACGGAGCGACTGGTCGGTGAAGCCCTGCTCGGCCCAGGTCTCGAACCACGGCGCGGCGGAGGGGCGCATCACGGAGGCGGTCCAGGCGCCGTGCCAGAGCGCGCGACCGGCGGCTGGGGACATGGGGCCGGTGGCGGGGGCGGGACGGGGCGATACGACGTGGGTGAGCGGGGGCGGGCTGGTTTCGGGTGCGCTCATGACGGGACCTGCTCCTTCGTGCGGCGTGTGATCGTGTGATGTCGGGAGGCGGTGCCCACGCGGGCCCTGCTCGCCCTGGGTGGCGTACCGGGCCCGCGTCGGCATGGTGCGTGAGTCAGTCGGTCGTGGCGGTGCGCCACTGCTCGACCATGGAGACGCCGGGCAGGGGCTTGCCGATCAGCGCGAGGGGGATGAAGAAGTTGACCTGCCCGATCACCATGGCGAGGGTGGCCATCGCCCTGTCGTCGTAGTGCTCGACCGCGCGCGCGTACAGCTCGTCGGGGACCCGCTCGCCGTGCCCGCCGGGCGTGAGGACGGCTTCCACCAGTTCCAGCGCCACCCGCTCGGCCGGGGTGAAGTAGGGGGCGTCCTTCCAGGAGGCGACGGCGGCGATCTTCTCCTCCGCGACGCCCGCGCGGCGGGCGTTCGCGGTGTGCATCACGGTCAGGTAGGTGTTCTCGGCGAGCTGCCCGGCCCGCAGGTGGACGAGGGTGACCGTGCTCCGGGGCACCGCCCCGTTTCCGATGATCTTGAAGAGGGCGGTGCTGACGTCCCCGAGTTCGGGGACCATCTGCTGCGGGTCGGAGAAGCGGGAGGTGAGGGTGTCGAGGCTGTTGGTCGTCGTGGTCATGGTCGGTGTCCCTTCGTCGGTGCGGGCTGTCGTCCGGGCCCGTTTCATCGGCTGCCTTCACTGTCCTGACGACGCCCGCGGCGTGAAGGTGACCGGCCTGCGCGGAGTTTTTCGGCCGGTGGCGGGACCCGTGCCGCACGGCGGACCGCCGGGCTGTCGAGCCGGCCGCCCCGGCGCCCCGGCGTTCCATGGCTTCGGCGGCGACGGCACCGGAAGGCGCTGTCCCGCACACCCGCCGACGACACGGACCCCCGTCCCGAAGACGCGCGGTCTTCGGGACGGGGGCCGGCAGCGGGTTAGGGCCTGTCCGGCGGATCATGCCGTTCTCGCCGCCGGGTTCGCTTCACACGCCGCTTGAGCGGGGCCATGGGCGCCCCGCCCTGCTCGAGCGAAGCCGAGAGCTTGGGGGAGCGCGTGCCAGGCCCCGCGACCCACGTGCATGATCCGCCGGACAGGCCCTAGGTCAGTCCTCGGCGGACGTGAGGTCGAGGTCGGTCAGGCGTGCGGGGTCGGACAGGATGTCGATGGCGGCGATCCTGCCGCCGGCGACGGTGAAGCTCATGACGGACAGCGGCTGCCCGTCCAGGGTGTTGACCAGTCCGGCCATGCCGTTGACGAGTGCCGGTCGGATGGTGGCGGACGTGGCCATCCGCCGGAAGGTGTCCAGCCGGCCCGCCACCGCGGCAGCGCCCCTGATCGTCCGCAGACCACCGGTGAGAGCCCCGCCGTCCGCGCGCAGCACGACGTCCGGATCGAGAAGGGCGAGGAGCGCGTCGAAGTCGCCGCCACGGGCCGCGGTCAGGAAGGCGTCCACCACCCGGCGCTGGTCGGCACGGTCCGGATCCGGGGGCGGCGTCGTGCCGCGAACCCGCAGCCGCGCCCGGCTGGCCAGCTTCTTCGCCGTCGCGGGCGTGCGGTCGACGACCGGTGCGATCTCCTCGAACGACAGCCCGAACAGGTCGTGCAACACGAACGCCAGCCGCTCGGCCGGACTGAGCGACTCCAGCACCACCAGCAGAGCCAGCCCCACCGAGTCCGCCAGCAGCGCCTCCTGCTCGGGATCGGCCCCGTCCTCCCGGCTGATCACCGGATCGGGCAGCCGTTCCTCCAGCGGCTCCTCGCCGCGCCGCTTGCGGGCCCGCAGCATGTCCAGGCAGATGCGGCCGACCACCGTCGTCAGCCAGCCCCCGAGGTTGTCGATCCGGCGGTCGTCCGAGCCCGTCAGGCGCAGCCAGGTCTCCTGGATCGCGTCGTCCGCCTCGGCCAGGGAGCCGAGCATGCGATACGCCACCGCCCGAAGGTGCGGCCGGTGCTCCTCGAACCGCATGGCAAGAAACTCAGGTGCATTCACGACCACAGACCCTTCGGACGACGGCATCACTTCCCTGACGTCCCGCACCGCGGAAAGGTGACCGATTGCGGAGCGCGTAATGTCGCGCCCGGTCCCCCGGTCCCCGGTCGTCAGGGTAGGTGCAGTGGTCAGTGGTCATCGGAACGGAGATCGAACTCCCCGTCGTGGACGGCGTCCTCGCAGGTGTGGACTTCGGTGGTCAGGGTGAGGGGGTGCTGCTCGTCCACGGCACCGGACACAACGCCGCCGCCTGGGCGGACGTGGCATCCCGTCTGGTGAGCGAGTGTCGTCCGATCGCCATCGACCTGCGTGGCCATGGACAGACCCGGCTCGGCTCCAGCGGCCCCGAGCAGTACTGGCGAGACATCGCGGGCGTCGTCGCCTCGCTGGGCTGGGACCGCCCCGTACTGGTGGGCCATTCCACCGGCGGGTACGCGGTGACGGCCGCCGCTGCCAGTGGCCTCGTGGAACCGGCTGCCCTCTGCGTCGTGGACGGCATGGTGCTCGACGACCGTACCGCGTCACTCTCCGAGCACGCCGCTGCCCGGACCACCGAGGCGACGGACCGCTTGCGGACGATGTTCCGCTACGGCTGGGAAGCGAACGACGACCAGATGCACGCCTACGTGGAGCAGTGCGTGCGGGAGGCCACGACGGACTGGCTCAACGCCGGAGCACGGCACGAACTGGTCGAGGAGGTCACGCGGCGCTCCTTCCTGCGCCGCGGCCACCGGTGGGTACGGCGTCCGGCCGTCGAGGAGATCGCGGCTGTCACCGCCGTGGAGCCCGACGCGGATGTCTTCCCGAGCATCGAGGTGTACGACCGCGTCACTTGTCCGATGACGATGGTGCTGGCCGAGCATGGTTTCTACGCCTCGCGGCGCGACGACGTGCGTGCCGTCGTCGATGCCGCCCCTGGCCGCCGGCTGACCGACGTCAGCTCGAACCACAACGTCCCCATGACCCGGCCCGCCGACCTCGCCGCGATCATCCACGACCTGGTGCGAGACCGGGCAGCGGCATAGGCCGGCGACCTCGAGCGGTCCCGGGCCCCCGGGGAGCGGGCGTCGGCGGAGGTGGACCCCGATGCTGGTACTGGCCGGCAGGTGGAGGTCGTCACCGGCGAACGACGCGGTGCGGGTGGTGGAGCCGCGGATGGTGGCGCGGTCGGTGAGGGCGAAGGTGCCGTCTGCGGCGAGGGTGGTGGGCGGGAGCGTCACCGGCTTGGTGGCGCCCAGCACCGTCCCGCCATACGTCGGCCGGCAGGGGACCCTCCGCGCCTTCGTTCGCGCACGGGATCTCGCACCCGACCCAGTACTCGTCCAGGAGGTCCAGCTGCCTGGGCGAGGCGTCGCACGGCCGTCCGGTGTTCCCGTTCCCACACCCGTGGGGGCGCGGGAACACCCGTCCGGCCCAGCGGTGTCACCCGTTCGCCCGAGCGGGATCGCGGCGGCGGCGCGCCGTTCCTAGCGTGCTGCGCAGGCAGGGCCGTGGAGCAGGTCCGCGGCCCGCAGCGCAGAACCGGAGGGCGTCATGAGCGTCACGGGCGTCATACGCGTCGCATCGGCCGTGCTCCTGGGCGTGACCGCCACCGCGGTCACGCCCGTCGTCGTGTTCGCGGCCGGGGAGGACCGGGAGGACGGCGGCACCTCGTTCTCGTTCGCCGTGGCCCCGGAGGCGGTGGCGCCGGGCGGCCGGGTCACCGTCTCGGTGGACGGCTGCCGGCACGCGGCGCAGGTCTCCTCGGGTCTCTTCCCCACCGTCACCCTGCCCCGGGGCACGACGACGGCCCGTGCCCGGGTGGACGCGGACGCGCGTCCCGGCACGGTCCACCAGGTCTCGTTCCGCTGCGGGCGGGAGACGGGGGTGACGGAGCTCAGGGTGCGCTCGGCCCCGCCCGGGCCGACCGTCCGGCCGACCCGTCCGGCGCCGGTCCCGGACCGCACGGACCGCACGGACCGCACGGCCCGCCCCGAGGCGAGCGCGTCGCCGGCCACCACTCCCCCGCCCCCCGCGGCGCACGTCCCGCCGGGTCCTCCGGAGCACGGTTCGCACGCCGGCGACGGCGGGACGGTCGCCGGCTTCGACCTGGGCGACCTGGGGCTGGGCGCGCTGCTGGTGACCGGCGCGCTGGGCGCCGCCTACCGTCTGACCCGGCCCGCCACCGCGGCGGACACGGGCTCCGGCGGCGACTCCGCCTCCGGTGGCGCACCCCGGGCATGAGCTCGGGGCGCCGCGGGCCGGCGGACACGGGAACGGCGTCCCGCCCCGGGCCCCGAGGGGGCGTGGGACGGGACGCCGACGCGTGCGACGCTCCCCGGAACGCTGGACGGAATCAGATACGGCTCTCCGCGCGACGGCGCATCCAGAAGAACCCGCCGCCGAGGGCCGCGGCGGCGACCAGCCCGCCGCCGATGGCGATGTCGGTGGGCGTCGCGCCGGTCAGGGAGCTGCCGCCGAGACCACCGCGGACACCGCCGAGGACGGTGAACGCGTTGGAGCGGGTGAGGGTCTTGCCCTCGCCGCAGTGCGCGGTGATGCTGTGCGACCCGGCGGTGGCGTTGCTGTTGACCCGCACGGTGGCCTTGGACTTGCTGCTGCTGCCGCTGACCGGGCTGAGCGGCGTGGACGGGAAGACCGGCGAGGACACGGTGGACCCCGGCATCCGGCAGGAGCTCCCCTCCACGGTGACGGTCAGCTGCCCGCCGGGGGCGATGGTGCTGGGGCTGACCTGGATACTGGTGGGGTCGGACCATGCGCCGGCCGTCGGGGCAGCGAGCCCGATGGCGGCGAACGCGGCGGCCGAGACCGCCAGGGCACGAGTACGCATGAGTTCCTCCGCGGAAGACGCCCCGGGACCCGTCCCCGGTCGATCGGCGAGAAAGCGCCTCCCAGTCAGACCCTCGGACGACCGGTCTCCCGCCGCATTTCGGCCTTCCGCCGTCCTGGTGAGCCGACACGCCGGGGAGAAACACCGAATGCCTCATCGTCGCAGGTCACGGTGGGCCGGATATTTTCTCCACCACCGACTCGGATGGCGCACCGGCGCGATACCGCGCCACCCGTTCGCCTCCGCCCCGATGCCGGTTCCGCGCACGGCCCTTAGCGTTCTGCCATCGCGACAGACACGGCGACGGCCGCGTCGAGAGGGGAATGGCGAAGATGTCTGCGTCCGAACTGGCGGAAGAGGAGGAGAGGCCGAGGCGGCGCGCGCCCTGGGGCGTGATAGCGCTGGTGCTCCTCACCGGCCTCGCGCTCATCAGGAACGGGTCCGGGGAGTTCGACACCGGTCCTCCGCAGCCCACCTCGGTGGCCGCAGCCGACGCCCAGGTCCGGCCGCAGGCCTTCCCCGGAGCGGCCGCCCCGCTGCCGGCCTCCGAGGTGGACCGGGTGCGGATCCAGGCGATCCAGGTGGACGCCCCCGTCGTCCCGGTGGGCCTGGACCCCGACGGCTGGGTCGCCGCCCCGCCCCCGGAGGACCCCAACCTGGCCGGCTGGTTCACCGGCGCGGTGACGCCCGGCGAGAAGGGCACCGCCGTGATGGTGGGTCACGTCGACAACGCGCAGGGCCCGGCGGTCTTCTACGGCCTGGGCGCCCTCAAGCAGGGCAACAAGGTCGAGGTCCTGCGCAAGGACGGAAAGCTCGCGGTCTTCGAGGTCTACGGCATCGAGGTCTACGACAAGAACAACTTCCCCGGGGAACGCGTCTACGGCTCCACGGGGACACCCGAACTGCGGGTCATCACCTGCGGCGGCGGCTATTCCCCGCAGGACGGTTACGCGGGCAACGTGGTGGTGTTCGCCCGCATGATCGAGACCCATTGACAATTCCCCGCACCCCGAAATCGGTGGGCCCGTACGAGTTCCGACTCGTACGGGCCCACCGCCTTTTCGCGACGCCTTTCCTCTCAGACGGCCCGGCGTCGCGGTACCGCGATGTGGTAGCCCTCGTCGAGGAGGCGCGGCAGGTAGCGCCGCAGGGCCTGGACGCTCTGGGTGCGGTTGCCGCCGGCGTCGTGGGAGAGCACCACCGCGCCGGGCGAGGCCTGCTTCTCCACCGTGGCGGTGATGGCGCCGACGCCCGGGGCGCGCCAGTCGAGGGTGTCGACGGTCCAGGCCATCGGTTCCATGCCCAGTTCCGCGCCGAAGCGGTAGGCGTCCCGGTTCCAGGCGCCGTAGGGGGCGCGGAACCAGGCGGGACGGGCGCCGCAGGTCTTCTCGACGACCTCGCTGGTGCGCTCCATCTCGCTGCGGACCGCGGAACGGGAGAGGCGGGTGAGCAGCGGGTGCGACCAGGTGTGGTTGCCGATCACGTGGCCCTCGTCGGTCATCTGCCTGACCAGGTCCGGGTTGGCCTTGGCCATGTTGCCGCAGACGAAGAACATGGCGTGGATCCGGTGCTCGCGCAGGGTCTTGAGGACCTGCGGGGTGTAGCGGGGGTCGGGGCCGTCGTCGAAGGTGAGGACGACGGTGCGGCCGAGGCCGCCGACCCGCAGGAACGGTTCGTCGCGCACGGGCGTGCGGGCGGGCCGGGTGGCGGGCGGGGCGAAGCCGGCCACCGGGCTGAGGCGGTAGGAGGTGGACACGGACGAACGTGCTCCGCCGGGGGCGCCCGGCGCGCCCGCGGCCCGGCCGGACGCGCCGCCGGCGGCCTCGGCGGAGGGGGACTCGGTGGAGAGGAGGGACGTGAGGCCCGCCGTGCCCGCCGCCGCGAAGGCGGAGGCTCCGGCGATCAACGCGCCCCTCCGGGTCAGCAATCGGTCCATTTTCATGATTAATCAGTCGCGCGGCGCAACGGTCGCCGCATCCCGGGTGGGCACCGAGTGGCGTGATTGCACCCTTGCGGAGCACGGGACCGGCGTGTCGTCCTGGACCGCCGGGCGACCGTTCGTCGCACCGCTCGCCGACGCGTTCGACCGTCCGCCGCAGATCCGCGCGCGCGGACTGTTTCACCGCCGCGTCCTGGGGTGGCATACGAGCCATGACGGCCGGAACCACCATCACCCGAGCGACGACCGCCGAGCACGAGCTGGCCCGTCTCCAGCGCGAGCACGGGCGGCCCCTGTTCGCCCTGCTGCTCAGGCTCTGCGAGGGCGACCGGCAGCGTGCCGAGGACCTGGTCCAGGAGACCCTGGTACGGGCCTGGCAGAACCCCGAGGCGCTGCACGACGACGCCTTCGACTCCGTGCGCCCCTGGCTGATGACGGTGGCCCGACGGCTCGCCATCGACGCGCGGCGGGCCCGGCAGGCGCGCCCCGCCGAGGTGGGCGACGCCGTGCTGGAGAACGCGCGGGTCTGCGCCGACCACGCGGAGCGTTCGGCGGCGACGCTGGACGTCCGGGAGGCCGTGCGGCGGCTGTCCCCCGAGCACCGCGACGTCCTGGTGCTGGTGTACTTCCGGGGGGCGAGCGTCGCGGAGGCCGCGACCGCCCTCGGCATACCGCCGGGGACCGTCAAGTCCCGTGCCTACTACGGGCTGCGGGCCCTGCGCAGGATCCTGCCGGGGTACGCGCCGGACCTGCGCTGAAACTCGGGGGCGGGTCAAGCCTTCTTAAAGCGCCTTGCCGATGACCATGGTTGAGTAATCGGCTGTCCCCATCGGCTCGTTCCGGACGGAGGGAGCGGGGTCGGGCGGGCGCGCGCCCACCGGAGGGAAGGCAGGCAGGCATGCTGGACAGAGGACACGACCGCCCGGAGCCGGATCGGCTGACGGTTCCGATGGCGTGGCTGTACGCCGAGTACATCGCCGACGAGCTGCTGCGGTCCGGGGACCTGATGCCGCCGACCTCGTTCGAGTACCGGGCGGGGCGGGACGCGCTGGCGCTGACGGTGTTCCTCTCCGACCTGGAGGACGAGCTGAACGGCGTCCAGGTGGTCACCCGGCTGGAGACCTGGCGTTCGCTGACCGCCTACGACCAGCCGTGGCAGGACTGGGTCCGCGAGCGGCTGGACCGGCTCACCGCCGAGGCGCGGGCGAACGGGGCCCGGCCGGGCCCGGACCTGCGGCTGGCGCTGGCGGCCTGGCGCTGGCTGGAGGAGACGGAACTGCTCGCCCCCGACCTGGACGCGGTGCCGGGCGGCGGTCCGGTGCCCGGGGAGGACGGTCCGCAGCGCTGGACCCCGGCCTGGCAGCTCGGGCTGCCCCTGGGGCACCTGGCCATCCACCTGTTCTGAGCGGGGCGCGAGGCCGGGAGCGAGGCCGGGGCGGGACGCCACGGCGCGAGCCGGCGGGGCGCCCGCCCTGGGCGCGAGGGGGGCGCGAGGCGGGGGGCGCCTGCCGCCCCGCTACTTGAGGAGCCGTGACAGGCGGCGGTCGGCCAGCGGGCGGCCCCCGGTCTGGCAGGTGGGGCAGTACTGCAGCGAGGAGTCGCTGAACGCCACCTCGCGGACGGTGTCGCCGCACACCGGGCAGGGTTGGCCGGTCCGTCCGTGGACCCGCATCCCGCTCTTCTTCTCCGCCTTCAGCCGCCCGGCGGCGACCCCGCGGGAGCGTTCCACGGCCTCGAGGAGCGTGGTGCGCAGCGCCTCGTAGAGCCGGTGGGTGTCCTCGGGCGTCAGCGTGTCGGTGAGCTTGAACGGCGACATCCTGGCCGCGTGCAGGATCTCGTCGCTGTAGGCGTTGCCCACCCCGGCGATCAGGCCCTGGTCGCGCAGGGCCCCCTTGAGCTGCCGCCGCTCGCCCCGCAGCAACTCCGTGAACCGGGCCTCGTCGAAGTCGTCGGCCAGCGGATCGGGGCCCAGACGGGCGACGCCGGGCACCTGGCCGGGGTCGTGGACGACGTAGACGGCGAGGCGCTTCTGGGTGCCCGCCTCGGTGAGGTCGAAGCCCTGCCCGTCGTCCAGCACCGCGCGCAGGGCGAGCGGGCCCTTGCCGGGGCGCGGCGGGGTGGCGGGGACGCCGTCGAGCCAGCGGAGCCAGCCGGCCCGCGCCAGGTGCATCACCAGACGCGGCCCGTCGTCGGCCGTGGCGACGTCCAGGAACTTGCCGTGCCGGTGCACGGCGGTCACCGTGCGCCCCTCCAGGGCGGTGGGCGACGGATCGTACGTCTTCAGGACGCTGACGGCGAGGGGGAGGACGCGGGCGAACTCCCGCCCGACCAGATGCTCCTGCAGGAAGCCCCTGAGGGCCTCGACCTCCGGCAGTTCGGGCATACCCCCAGCCTGCCACGGCGCGGGCACGGCCGCCCGCGGCGGCCGCGGGTCCCTCCCCGCCGGGTCTTTCCCCGCCCGGTCACTCGCTGCCCCGTCACGCCCCGCCGGGTCACGCCCCGCCGGGGTCCGGGCCGTCGTCGGACCCGGGGGCGGAGGGCACCATGGTGAACTCGCACCAGACACACTTGCCGCCGCCGCGGGCCTCGACGCCCCAGCTGTCGGCGAGCAGGTCGACCAGCATCAGCCCTCGTCCGTGCATGCCCACCGGGTCGGGATCCCTGAGGTGCGGGAGGGCGCTCGAGCTGTCCTCCACCTCGATGCGCAGCAGCCGCTGCGGCCCGAGCAGCACCCGCAGGGTGACCGTGGCGCACCCCTCGGTGTGCATCAGGGCGTTGGTGATCAGTTCGTCCGCCGCGAGTTCGATCTCGTCGGCCCGCTCGACGGTGCCCCAGGCCCGGACCGCGGCGCGGATCATGTGGCGGGTCTCGGCCAGCGCGTCCGGGTCGCCGGGGACGACCTGCTGCCTGAGCTGGCCGCCGGTCCTGAGGCGGCCGGGGCCCCTGCGGCGCAGCAGCAGCAGGGCCACGTCGTCGTCGCCGCCCCGGCTGTCGGCCCTCTCGATCAGGGCGTCGGCGAGGCCGCGGACGTCGTCCGGGCACTGGGCGATGTAGTCCATCAGTTCCCGCATGCCTTCGGAGAGGTCGTCCCCCGGCATCTCGACCAGGCCGTCGGTGCACAGGACCAGGGTCTGGAGGGTGGTGAGCTCGAAGGTGGTGACGGGGTAGGTGAGGGCGCCGAACTCGGCGGACAGGCCCAGCGGCAGGCCGCCCTCGACGGGGAGCCGGCGGCAGGTGCCGTCGCCGCCGCGCAGGATCGGGTCGAGGTGGCCGGCGCGCACGATCCGGACCACGCCGGTGGTGGGGTCGATCTCGGCGTACAGGCAGGTGGCGAACCGGTCGGTGTCGAGTTCGTGGAGGAAGACCGAGGCGCGGGCCATCACGGTGCCCGGTGTGTGCCCCTCGGTGGCGTAGGCGCGCAGCACGATGCGCAGCTGGCCCATGACGGCGGCGGCGTGGGTGTCGTGGCCCTGGACGTCGCCGATCACGGCGCCGACCCGGCCGCCGGGGAGCGGGATCAGGTCGTACCAGTCGCCGCCGATGTCGCGTCCGGCGGCGGGCGATCGGTAGCGGACGGCGATGTCGGCGCCGGGCACGCTGGGGATGGTGCGGGGCAGCATGGCCTGCTGGAGGCCCTGTGCGAGGTCCATCTGCTGCTCGTAGAACATGGCGCGCTGCAGGCTCTGGGCGAGGCTGCCGGCGAGCGCGCCGAGCAGCGCGCGGTCCCCGGGGGTGAAGCCGCGGCGGCCGCTGTAGAGCAGGCCCGCGGCGCCGATCGCCTTGCCCTCGGCGATCAGCGGGAGGTAGGCGGCCGAGGTGATCTGCAGGTGCACCAACTGGCTCCAGAGCATCGGGTAGTGGACCGCGAACTCCTTGGCCGACTCGATGTAGCGGGGTCTGAGGGTGCGGACCACGTCGCTCATCGGGTACGGCTCGTCCAGCCGGGTGATGCGGGTGCCGGGGACGGCGTCCTGGGGCTCCTCGGTGACCAGGACGATGCGGTCGCCCTCGACCAGGCCCAGGACGACGAGGGAGACGCCCAGTGGCGTGCGCTGGTGGGCCTCGCCGAGGACCCGGGAGACGTCGCGCACGGTCCTGGCCGCGGACAGGGCGGCGGTCAGGGACTGGACGACGTCGGTCTGGCGGCGCCGTGCCTCGTCCTCGACCGCCTGCTCGAGCCGGGCCTCGCTCTCGCGCAGCTCCTGGGTGGCGTCGCGGACGATGCCGACGACGCGCCGGGGCACCCCGTTCTCGTCGCGCCGCAGGTATCCCTGGGTGTGGGTCCAGCGCAGGGTGCCGTCCCGGCGGCGGACGCGGAAGTAGGCACCGTAGTTCTCGGAGCCCTCCTTGACGGCGCGGTTGACGGCCTCGTCGAGGCGGACCCCCTCCCCCGGGGGCACCCGGGAGGCCAGGCTGCCGGTGGTGCCGTCGAACTCCTCGGGGAGGATGTCGAAGATCTCGTGGGCCTGGGCGTCCATGTAGAACCGGCTGGTCTCCAGGTCCCAGTCGAAGGTGCCCATGCGGTTGAGCGCCAGGATGGGATACGGACTGTCGGGCCACCCCTCCGGGAGTGAGGTGCCCGCGGTGTCCCCATCAGCCATGGAGTCCACTTTGCCAGCATTTGCCGGTTTGCTCGACTCGTCGTCCGCCTCTCGGGGGCTGCGGCGGCGGTCCTCCTCAGTCACCGAAGACGTCGGTGGGACTGCCGAAGACGCTGTCCGCGCCGTCTGCGTCGAGGACGGCGACCCGGCCTGGCGTCACCTCCGACACGGTGCCGCCCTCGACGATCCCGTCGACCGTCCGCGCATCCTCCCGCGTGCCCGTGGGGCCGGGGCGCTCCCCGGCCGGCGACGCCCCCAGCAGGGCGAGGGGGACGGCGCAGGCGACGACGGCGACTCTGATCGGTGCGCGCACGGTGTCCTCCCACGCGGTTCGGGGCACTTCGTCACCATTGTCTGCCGGGTTCCGGGCGGTCACGCAAACGGAGACGGGCGTCACGGTCGGCGGCCGCGCGGGGTCGCCGGGGAGGAGTGCCGAGGTCGTGGAGTGGTTCACCGCACCCGAGTACTGGACGGGCCGGCTGGTCTTCCAGCGGGGTCTGGCCGCCGTCTACCTGGTCGCCTTCCTCTGCGCCGCCCTGCAGTTCCGGCCGCTGATCGGGGAGCGGGGGCTGACGCCGGCCCCGCGGTTCCTGGAGCGGACGACGTGGCGGCAGGCGCCCACGCTGTTCCGCCTCCGCCTCTCCGGCCGCCCCGTCTTCTCCGACCGCCTCTTCGCCGCCTGCTCCTGGGCGGGCTGCGCGGTGTCCGCGGCGCTGCTCGCGGGGGTGGCGGACCTGGTGCCGCTGTGGGCGTCGCTGCTGCTGTGGCTGGTGCCGTGGGTGCTGTACCTGTCGGTCGTGAACGTCGGGCAGACCTGGTACGGCTTCGGCTGGGAGTCGCTGCTGCTGGAGACCGGGTTCCTCGCGGTGTTCCTGGGCAACGACGAGGTGGCGCCCCCGCTGGTGGTGCTGCTCCTGCTGCGCTGGCTGCTGTTCCGCCTGGAGTTCGGCGCCGGGCTGATCAAGATGCGCGGCGACGCGTGCTGGCGTGATCTCACCTGCCTGTACCACCACCACGAGACCCAGCCGATGCCCGGGCCGCTCAGCCGGTTGTTCCACCTCCTGCCGAAGCCGCTGCACCGGGCCGAGGCGGCCGCCAACCACGTCACCCAGCTGGTCGTGCCCTTCCTGCTGTTCACGCCGCAGCCGGTGGCCTCCTGGGCGGCCGCGCTGATGGTGGTCACCCAGCTCTGGCTGATCGCCTCGGGGAACTTCTCCTGGCTGAACTGGCTGACGGTGGTGATTGCGCTGCCGGCGGTCCGGTGGCCGTGGGACACCGGACCGCCGGCCCGGCCTCCGTCCGGAGCACCGCTCTGGTATGTGATCACCGTTCTCACCGTGGCCGCGCTGCTGCTGTGGCTGAGCCGCAGGCCCGCGCGCAACCTGCTGTCGCGCCGCCAGGCGATGAACCGTTCCTTCGATCCGCTCCACCTGGTCAACACCTACGGGGCGTTCGGCAGCGTGACCCGGGTCCGGCACGAGGTGGTGGTCGAGGGCACGTCCGACGAGCGGCCGCGCGAGGACTCCGACTGGCGCGCCTACGAGTTCAAGGGCAAGCCGGGGGACGTGCGGCGGCGCCCGCGGCAGTTCGCGCCGTACCACCTGCGGCTCGACTGGCTGATGTGGTTCCTGGCCCTGTCCCCCGTGCCGGCCCGCTGGTTCACGGCGCTGGTGGAGAAGCTCCTCGAGGGCGACCGGCCCACCCTGAGGCTGCTGCGCCGGGCCCCGTTCCCACCCGAGGCGCCCCCTCGCTGGATCCGCGCCCGGCTGTTCCGCTACCGCTTCGCCACCCGCGCCGAGCGCCGCGGGACCGGGGCGTACTGGGTCCGCGAGTACGTCCGCGACTTCCTCCCTCCGACCCGCCTGTCCTGACGCGACGACCTCCCGGCGCGACGGTCTCCCGGTGCGGCCGGGCACGGCGGACCCCGGACACATACGACGACGGCGGGGCGGGGGGGGGGGCCCCGGGCGGCCCGCCCCCCCCCCCCCGGCCGGGGGCGGGGGGGCCCCCCCCCCCCCCCCCCCCCCCCGGCCCA
>NZ_JBSFVZ010000028.1:38630-120607 GCF_053592575.1 Streptomyces sp. NPDC002640
TACGGGGGCGGCGTGTCGGGCGCCCAGGCCCCCCCGCCGCCCCGCCGTCGTCGCGTGCCGTGCCGCGCCTGCGCGCGCCCGGACCGCCGGTCGCCGTCGGCGACGCGTCAGTCGACGCTGGGCAGGATGTGCGGTTCGGCGAGGTCGTCCTCGTAGCCGGCGAGCCTGATGGGGGCGGAACGCGCCCACACCTCCAGGCTGCCGAGTGGTCCGTCGCCGTCGGCCGCGCTCCGGCCGGCGGGCGCCTCGCTCGCGATCGCCGTCATGGACGTCGTCTTCTCCGGTGTCACCGCGCACTCCTCATGTTGGGTCACCCTCGAGGCGCGGCGTCGTGGTGGTGCTCGACGCCCGGGCGCCTCCCGGGTGCGGGTCGGTCGGGAGGCCTTTCGGGCGCGGTGGCGCCGGTACCTCGATGTGGGCAGGCCGGTGTGTCCGGCTTGTCCGGCGACGGCGGTGAGGGGCCGGTACGGCCCGCCACGCTCTCCGTCCACCCCAGAGTAACCAAATGAGCGGGCTCCCGCTCGATAGCGCCGAAAACTTTGCGTTACCGTCTCACGACGCCCCGGTCACCACGCCCCGGTCACCACGCCCGGGCGGACACCCCGCCCGGGGTCACCGCATCCGCACGGGTCGCCCCGTCCGCACGGTCACCGAGTCACCGAGTCACCACTTGCCGGGCGCGTAGTCCTTCAGGAACACCCCGTACAGGTCCTCGCCGGCCTCGCCGCGCACGATGGGGTCGTAGACCCGGGCCGCACCGTCGACCAGGTCCAGCGGGGCGTGGAACCCCGCCTCGGCGAGACGCACCTTGTCCGGGTGCGGGCGCTCGTCGGTGATCCAGCCGGTGTCGACCGCCGTCATCAGGATGCGGTCCTTCTCGAACATCTCCTCGGCGCTGGTGCGCGTCAGCATGTTGAGCGCGGCCTTGGCCATGTTGGTGTGGGGGTGGCCGGCGCCCTTGTACCCGCGCCCGAAGACCCCTTCCATCGCCGACACGTTGACGATGTACGTGCGCCGGTTCGGCGAGGCGGACATCGCCTGGCGCAGCCGGCTGATGAGGATGAACGGGGCGGTGGAGTTGCAGAGCTGGACCTCCAGCAGCTCCACCGGGGTGACCTGCTCGACGGACTGCACCCAGCTGTTGGTGTCGTGCAGGTCGGGGACGAGTCCGCCGGCGTCGATGGCGGTGCCGGCCGCGATCCGCTCCAGGGAGGCGGAGCCGGAGACCAGCGCGAGGTCGGTGACCTCCTGGGCGCTGACGGCCCCGCCGCCGGCCACCGGCAGCGCGGCGACGGCACCGGAGCCGAACGCGCCGATCACCCGGGCGGACGGCAGCTCGCCCTGGGGCAGCGGCGCGGACTCGGCGGCGACCAGTTCGCTGTAGGCCTGCGGGGAACGGCGCACCGTCTGGGCGGCGTTGTTGATCAGGATGTCGAGGTGCCCCTGCGCGGTCACCGAGTCGGCCAGCGCGACGACCTGGGCGGGGTCGCGCAGGTCGATGCCGACGATGTCGAGCCGGTCGATCCACTCGTCGCTGTCCGGCATCGCCTTGAAGCGGCGGATGGCGTCGTTGGGGAAGCGGGTGGTGATGGTGGTGTGGGCGCCGTCGCGCAGCAGGCGCAGCGCGATGTACATGCCGATCTTGGCGCGGCCGCCGGTGAGCAGCGCCCGCCGGCCGGTCAGGTCGGTGCGGGCGTCGCGGCGGGCCCGGTTCTCGTCGGCGCAGTCCGGGCAGAGCTGGTGGTAGAAGTAGTCGACCTCGACGTACCGGCCTTTGCAGGTGTAGCAGGAGCGCGGGCGCTGGAGTATGCCGGCGATCCGGCGGCCGTCGTCCACGGAGGAGGACGGCAGGATGCCCGCCGTCTCGTCGTCGATGCGCTGGGCGGAGCCGGTGGCGGTGGCCTCGGTGACGGCGCGGTCGTGCGCGGTCTTGGCGGCGCGGCGTTCCTGGCGGCGGCGCTGCTTGACCGTCCGGTAGATGTGCGAGGTGGCGCGCCGCACCTGGACGGCGTCGGGGTGGTCGAGCTCGATCCGGTCGAGCTCCTCCAGGACGCTCAGGCAGACCGCCAGGCGCTCGGGGTCGATGCCGGGGCCCCACTCGCCGGTCTCCCCGGTGCCCTCGGTCTCCCCGGCCTCGGCGGCGCCCCGCCCGGCGTCCTCCGCCCGGAGCGTGTCCCGCTCCGGCGTCCGCGCCTCGCCCTGCGCGGGGATCCGCGCGGGGCCGTTCGTCTCCTGGGCGCGCGTGGCAGTGCCCTGGCCGTCGTCCGTCACCGTCATCGCCGCTGTGTTCCTCGTGTCACTCGCCCAGCCGCGTAGCTCGATCGAGTGACCGCGCGGCTCCCACATGAAAAGCGGTGGGAGCCGTGTCGCGGATCGCCGTCCGGTTCTGTCCCACCAGGTGGGGAGGATACTGACGCCCGGGAGGCTCCGCCAAATGAACGGCGGCCCGGGCGTCACGTCTCACATGGGGGCCGGGACGGGCTGCGCCTTGCCGAGGACGACGACGCCGTTGTCGGAGACGGTGTACAGCTCGGCGTCGCGTTCGGGGTTGACGCCGATGGTGGCCCCGGGCGGGACGTCGATGTTCTTGTCCAGGATGGCGTTGCGCACGACGGCGCCGCGGCCGACCCGGACCTTGTCGTGGAGCACGGAGTTCTGCACCACGGCGTCCTGCTCGATCACCACGCCCGGGGAGAGCACGGAGCGGGTGACCTGCCCGCGGATCAGGCAGCCGGCGCTCACGATGGACTCGGTCGCGTTGCCCCCGGCGTTGAAGCGTGCCGGGGAGAGCATCGGGTGGTGGGTGTAGATCGGCCAGTCGCGGTTGTAGAGGTTGAACACCGGCCGGTCGGCGAGCAGGTCCATGTGGGCGTCGTAGTAGGCGTCGATGGTGCCGACGTCACGCCAGTAGCCCTGGTCGCGCTTGGTCTCGCCGGGGACGTGGTTGGTGCTGAAGTCGTAGACGGCGGCGTCGCCGCTCTCGGTGAGCATGGGCAGGATGTCGCCGCCCATGTCGTGGTCGGAGTCGTCGTTCTCGGCGTCCCGGTGCAGGGCCTCCACCAGCACGTCGGTGGTGAAGATGTAGTTGCCCATGGAGGCGAGGATCATGTCGGGGTCGTCGGCGAGCCCCGGCGGGTCGGCCGGCTTCTCCAGGAAGCGCTCCACGGTCCGGCCGTCGGCGGCCGGCGTGATCACGCCGAACTGCGAGGACTCCGACCGCGGTACCCGGATGCCGGCGACGGTGGCCCCGGCCCCGCTCTCGATGTGCTGGCGCAGCATCTCGCGGGGGTCCATGCGGTAGACGTGGTCGGCGCCGAAGACGGCCACGTAGTCGGGCTGCTCGTCGCGGATCAGGTTGAGCGACTGGTGGATCGCGTCGGCGCTGCCCAGGTACCACTGCTTGCCGAGCCGCTGCTGGGCGGGCACCGGGGTGACGTAGTTGCCGAGCAGGCTGGACATCCGCCAGGTGGTGGTGATGTGGCGGTCCAGCGAGTGCGACTTGTACTGGGTCAGCACGGCGATGTGCCGGATGTCCCCGTTGACCAGGTTGGACAGCACGAAGTCGACGAGCCGGTAGGTACCGCCGAAGGTGACGGCAGGCTTCGCGCGGTCCGCCGTCAGCGGCATCAGCCGCTTTCCCTCACCGCCCGCCAGCACAATGCCGAGTACGGAAGGCCCACCACGACGCATCGCCGCTCCTCTCACCGGTTCACCCGCCCCCTTGGTCCTGAACCGAGTGCCCCCTGCCCCGACCTGCTAAGCCTGCCCCCTGAGGAGGCCCGTGTCACCCGTCCGGGGGAGGATCGCGCCTTTCCGGGTACTCCACCGTCAGGAGGATCCGTGAAGGACGGAAGGACGCCTCCGGAACGACGACGAAAGAGGGCGTGACCGGCATCGTGAGTTCCGTGCGAGATGAGCGCGTGCCGGAGTGCCGCCGATGAGCGCCCTGATGTGGTCCGTCGTCCTGTCGCTCGTGTCCGCCGTGGCGTACGCCGGCGGGGCGATCGTCCAGGAGCGGGTGGCGTCGGTCCGGGGCGCTTCCGTCCCGCTGGGCGACCCGGTGTGGTGGTCGGCGGTGCTGCTCAACGGCCTGGGGGCGGCGCTGCACGTGGCGGCGCTGGCGCTGGGGCCGCTCAGCGTGGTGCAGCCGATGGGGGCGCTGACCATCGTGTTCGCGCTGCCGATGGCGGCCCTGTTCGTGGGCCGCGCGGCCGGCGACCGGAACGCCTGGCGGGGGGCGCTGCTGGCCACGGCCGGGCTGGCGGGACTGCTGGCGCTGGTCTCCGGCTCGGGCACCCGGACGCCCTCGGGCGGGGAGCGGATCGCGCTGCTCGCGGTGACGGCGGGCGTGCTGGCGCTGCTGCTTGCGGTGTCCCGCATGCCGCGCACGCCCGACGCGGTGAGGGCCGCCGTGCTGGCCACCGGGGCGGGCGTCGCCCACGGCCTGGCCTCGGTCTTCACCAAGGCGGTGGCCGCCGACCAGTCGGACGGTTTCGTCCTGGCCGGCCTGCCCTCGGTCGGGGCGGTGCTGGCCCTGTCGGCGGCGGGCCTGGTGCTGTCCCAGTCCGCGTACCACGTGGGCGGACTGCACGCGCCGCTGGCGACGCTGACCGTGGTCAACCCGGTGGCCGCCACGGTGGTGGGCCTGGTGCTGTTCGGCGAGTCGTTCCGCATGGGAGCCCTAGGGGCCGTCCTGGCGGTGGGCTGCGGCCTGGTCGCGGTGGCGGGGCTGGCCCTGCTGTCCGCGGGGCGCGCCCACGCCGCGGCGGTGCCGGCACAGGGGACCCCGGACCACGACCGGGACGGCGCCGGGCACGACGACCGGGAGGGGAAGGACGCTCACATGGCGACGCCGCCGGCCCGCAGGTAGGCAACCGGATCGATGTCGCTGCCGAAGCCGGGGCCCGTGCGGACCTCGAAGTGCAGGTGCGGGCCGGAGCTGTTGCCGGTGGAGCCGGAGCGCCCGAGCCGCTGTCCCGCGGTGACCGACTGCCCCGCCTTCACGGAGATCGCCGACAGGTGGGCGTACTGCGAGTACCGCCCGTCCTGGTGACGGACGACCACCTGGTAGCCGAACGACCCGCCCCAGCCGGCCGTGACGACCTGTCCGGCGCCGATCGACTTCACGGCGGTGCCGGTGGGCACGGGGAAGTCGATGCCGGTGTGGTAGCCCTTCGACCAGGAGGAGCCGTGCTTGCGGTAGGCCGTGCCGAGGGCGGCGTTCACCGGGGCGACCCGGGTGCGGGTCGCGGCGGGACGGGAGTCGTTCCCGCGCCGGTCCGCGGTGCGTTCCTCGTTCTTCCGGGATTCGGTCTTCTTCGGCTGCGTCTTGCGCTGCTCGGCCTTCTTCCCGGCCTCGCCGCCGCCGGCCTTCGCGGCCTTCTCGCTCTTCTCGGCCTTCTCGGCCTTCTCCGTCTTCTTCTGTCCGTCGGCCTTGTCCTGGCCGCGGGACTTCTCCTTCGCGGACGAGTCGGGCCGCGGGGCGGGGGGGGTCGAGCCGTCGGGCATCCGCAGGCGCTGGCCGGGCATGATCAGGTCGGGGTCGGAGCCCACCGTGGAGCGGTTGACCGCGTAGAGGGACTGCCACCCGCCGTCCACGTCACGGGTGTCCGCGATGGCGGAGAGGGAGTCGCCGCGGACCACGGTGTACAGGTCGGTCTGCCCGGCGCGGGACTGCGGCGTGGTCTGCGGCCGGACGTCCTTGCCGCTGTCCTTCGTCCCCGTCCGTGCCGCCGCCTTGCCGCCGGTCCCGCTGCCGGGGGCCTTGCGGTCCGAGGCCTTCGCGGCGGCGCCGCCGGAGCCGTCGCCCAGGTCGGGCGCGGGGCCGCCGCGGGTGAGGCCGGCGCGACCCGAGCAGACCGGCCAGGCGCCGGGTCCCTGGACGTCGAGGACCTTCTCGGCGACGGCGATCTGCTCCTCGCGGGAGGCCTGGTCGGCGCGGGGCGCGTAGACGCGGCCGCCGAAGCCCTCCCAGGTCGCCTGGCTGAACTGGAGCCCGCCGTAGTAGCCGTTGCCGGTGTTGATGTCCCAGTCGCCGCTCGCCTCGCAGGCGGCGACCCGGTCCCAGGTGGAGGCCTCGGCCGCCTCGGCGGTGCCGGTCCCCACCAGCGGAAGCGCGATGCCCGCGCCACTGGCGGTGACGGTGAGCGATGCGCGGTTGAGTCTGTTGGGCTGGTACCGGCGGTGCCGACCGCGTGCGGCCATTGGTGCCTCCTCGACACAGGTCAGGAGACACAGAACGTAAGCGCAGTGACAGAGGGTCACAAGCAGGAATTCGGACGGCTGCGCGCGACAGGAAGCCGGTAAACCCGCAGTTGACGGATATCGCCGGACGAATATGCCGGGGTGAACGCGGTGCGGGGCGTCTGGCGCGAAAGCGTCGGACGCCCCTGAGGTTCAGCTCACAGCGCCGGGTCGCCGGAGCGCGGCGGCCCGGGTTCCGGGTCGGGCACGGGCTCCGGACCCGGCGGCCGCGGGATCGGCGACGGCGAGGGCTCCGGCGGCACGGGCCCGGGGGCCGGCGGGGTAGGACCCGGCGGCGTCGGTCCGGGCGGGGGCGGGCCGGGGGGTTCCGGACTCGGGACCGGGTTGGGGCCGGGCTCGGGCACGGGATCCGGGAACGGGTCCGGTCCGGGCCCCGGCGCGGGGGTCGGGCCGGGCTCCGGGAACGGCTCGGTCATGGCTTCGTCTCCCATCCGGTCGGCTCCGGCGGCGCCGCGCCGGCTTCTGGACCTGTTCCACGCCTGCCCGCTCCGGGCGGTCTCACTCACCCCGACGGGGTACCGGCCGCGGAAAACGGGTCCGCCCGTGTTCGGGCCGGCGGGACCGCGCCCGGTCAGGCCACCGCCTCCGGCACCGCTCCGGTACGCGCCCGGTGCAGTTCGGCGTAGCGGCCGCCGAGGGCGAGCAGCTCGTCGTGGGTGCCGCGCTCCACCACGCGGCCGGCCTCCACGACCAGGATCAGGTCCGCGCCTCGGATCGTGGAGAGCCGGTGGGCGACGACCAGCGCGGTCCGGCCCTCGAGCGCCTCGGCGAGCGCCTCCTGGACGGCGGCCTCGGAGGGGTTGTCGAGGTGGGCGGTGGCCTCGTCGAGCAGGACGACCCGCTGGCGGGCCAGGAGCAGCCGGGCGATGGTCATCCGCTGGCGTTCGCCGCCGGAGAGCCGGTAGCCGCGCTCCCCCACCACCGTGTCCAGGCCGTCCGGCAGGGACCGGACCAGCTCCTCGAGGCGCGCGCGGCGCAGCACGTCCCACAGCTCGTCCTCGCCGGCCCCGGGGCGGGCGAGCAGCAGGTTGGCCCGGACCGTGTCGTGGAAGAGGTGCCCGTCCTGGGTGACCATGCCGACCGCCCCGCGCAGCGAGGCCGCGCCCACCTCGCGGACGTCGACGCCGCCGACGCGGACCGTGCCGGAGTCGACGTCGTACAGGCGCGGGAGCAGCTGGGCGACGGTGGACTTGCCGGCGCCGGAGGAGCCCACCAGGGCGACGGTCTGCCCGGGCTCGGCGCGGAAGGAGATGCCGTGCAGGACCTCCGCGCCGCCGCGGGTGTCGAGGGCGGCGACCTCCTCCAGGGAGGCCAGCGAGACCTTGTCGGCGGACGGGTAGGCGAACCGCACGTCGTCGAACTCCACGGAGAGCGGGCCGTCGGGCAGGTCGCGGGCGTCCGGGCGTTCGCGGACCAGCGGCTCGAGGTCGAGGACCTCGAAGACCCGCTCGAAGCTGACCAGCGCGGTCATCACCTCGACGCGGGCGCCGGCCAGCGAGGTGAGCGGGGCGTAGAGCCGGGTGAGCAGCAGGGCGAGGGCCACCACGGCGCCGGGTTCGAGGCTGCCGCGGAGCGCGAACCAGCCGCCGAGGCCGTAGACGAGGGCGAGCGCCAGGGCGGAGACCAGGGTGAGGGCGGTCATGAAGACCGACTGGGCGGTGGCGGTGCGGATGCCGATGTCGCGGACCCGCCGGGCGCGTTCGGCGAACTCGGCGGACTCCTCCTCGGGGCGGCCGAAGAGCTTGACCAGGGTGGCGCCGGGGGCGGAGAAGCGTTCGGTCATCCGGGTGCCCATGGCGGCGTTGTGGTGGGCGGCCTCCCGCTGGAGGCGGGCCATCATCGAGCCCATCCGGCGCGCGGGAACCACGAAAACCGGCAGCAGCACCAGGGCGAGCAGGGTGATCCGCCAGGACAGGGTGAGCATCACGACGAGGGTGAGCACGAGGGTGACCAGGTTGCTGACCACGCCGGAGAGGGTGTTGCTGAAGGCGCGCTGGGCGCCGATGACGTCGTTGTTGAGGCGGCTGACCAGCGCTCCGGTGCGGGTGCGGGTGAAGAAGGCGACCGGCATCCGCTGGACGTGGTCGAAGACGGCCGTCCTGAGGTCCAGGATGAGGCCTTCGCCGAGGGTGGCGGAGAGCCTGCGGGCGACGACGCCGACCACCGCCTCGGCCACGGCGATCAGCGCGATCAGCAGGGCCAGCCGCACCACCCGGCCCTCGTCGCCGCCGGAGACGACGGCGTCGACCACCCGCCCGGCGAGGACGGGGGCCGCCACCGCGAGCAGGGCGGTGACCACCCCCAGGGCGAGGAACAGCGCGATCCGGCGGCGGTGCGGGCGGGCGAAGGCGGCGACGCGGCGGAGCGTGGCGCGCGCCAGGGGGCGGCGGACCTGGTCGTCGGCGTTCACCAGGCTGTGGAGCTGCGTCCAGGCGGTGGTCTCCATACTCATGCCGGGAACCGTAGAACCTCAAGTTCACTGGAGGTCAACGCCGTCGCGGCCCGGTTCCTGCGGCATGGTGGGCGTCGGGCCGTCGCGGGCGTCGGGCCGGGCCGTCAAGGCCGGTGCGGCGCGGGCCGGATGACGGTGCGTCGGCCGGGTGGGGCAGGATGTGTCCGCCCGCCCGGATCGCACGCCTGTCCGGGCGGTGAGCGGCAGATCCCCCGAAGAACCGAACAGGTGACAAGGTGACGAGACTCCCCCTCCGTCCGACGGCGAGCTCCGGAGGCGCCCGGTGAACCGAGCGCTGGAGCTGCAGGACCTGATCCGCGCGGGCGTCGCGGTGGGCGCCGGCCTGGTGCTGGCCTTCCTCGCGCGGACGCTGATGCGCTGGCTCGGCCGGCACGCGGAACGCACCCGCTGGCAGGGCGACGACGTGATCGTGGGCATGCTGCGCACGGTGGTGCCGTGGGCGGCCGTGCTCGGCGGTCTGGCGACGGCCTCGGCCCTGCTGCCGCTGACCGCCGCGGTGGACCGGACGGTCGGCCGGTCCCTGACGGTCGTCATGATCACCGTGGTGACGCTGACCGTGGCCCGCGGGGTCGGCGGCATGATCGGCACGATCACCCAGGCGCGGTCCGGGGTGGCCTCCTCGGCCTCGATCTTCGCCAACATCACCCGGGTGTCGGTGGTGGCGCTGGGGTTCCTGGTGATCCTCCAGTCGCTCGGCATCTCCATCGCCCCGCTGCTGACCGCCCTGGGGGTCGGCGGTCTGGCGGTGGCCCTGGCGCTGCAGGACACGCTGGCCAACCTGTTCGCCGGCATCCACATCCTCGCCTCGAAGACCGTCCGCACCGGTGACTACATCCGGCTGACCAGCGGCGAGGAGGGGTACGTCGTCGACATCAACTGGCGGCAGACCACCATCCGCAACCTGTCGCAGAACCTCGTGATCATCCCCAACGGGAAGCTCGCCGGGACCAACATGACCAACTTCAGCCGTCCCGGCGAGGACATGACGATCATGGTCCAGGCGGGCGTCGGCTACGACAGCGACCTGGAGCACGTGGAGCGGGTGACCGCCGAGGTCGTCACCGAGGTGATGAAGGAGGTCGAGGGCGCGGTGCCGGAGCACGAGCCGGCGATCCGCTTCCACACCTTCGCGGACTCGCGGATCGGCTTCACGGTCATCCTGGGCGTGGGCGAGTTCAGCGACCAGTACCGGATCAAGCACGAGTTCATCAAGCGCCTGCACCGCCGGTTCCGGGCGGAGGGCATCAGCGTGCCCCCGCCGATCCACGACGTCACCGTGCGGCAGCAGGACCCGGCGATGCCGCACCAGCGGGCGGCCCAGGCGGCGCCGGGCCTGCCGGGCTGAGCGGGCGCGGGACGGACGGCCGCGGCCCCGGGGGAACCGGGGTGCGCGGCCGTCCGCGCGTCCGCGCGGCCCTCCGTGTCCGGAAGGGGCGGGCCGGGGGTCGCGCCACCGCGATCACGAGATATCTTGATGTCGAGCAATGTTGCAGACGTGGAGCGGAGCACCCGGTGACTGACTCGACCATCATCTATACGCACACCGACGAGGCGCCGGCGCTGGCGACGTACTCGTTCCTGCCGGTCGTCCGGGCGTACGCGGCCCAGGCCGGTGTCCCGGTGGAGACCCGTGACATCTCCCTGGCGGGCCGGATCCTCGCCGTGTTCCCGGAGTACCTCACGGAGGACCAGCGCATCCCGGACGCCCTGGCGGAGCTCGGCGAGCTGGCCAAGAAGCCCGAGGCCAACATCATCAAGCTGCCGAACATCTCGGCGTCGATCCCGCAGCTGAAGGCCGCCGTGGCGGAGCTGCAGGCGCAGGGCTACGCGCTGCCGAACTACCCGGACGACCCGAAGACCGACGAGGAGCGCGAGGTCCGCGCCCGTTACGACAAGGTCAAGGGCTCCGCGGTCAACCCGGTCCTGCGCGAGGGCAACTCCGACCGCCGTGCCCCCGCCTCGGTGAAGAACTACGCCAAGAACCACCCGCACCGCATGGGCGCCTGGTCCTCCGACTCGAAGACCGACGTCGCCACCATGGGCGAGAACGACTTCCGCTCCACCGAGAAGTCCGCCGTGATCGCGGAGGAGGGCTCGCTGCGCATCGAGCTGGTCACCGCCTCCGGCGAGACCAAGGTGCTGCGCGAGTCGGTGCCGGTCCTGAAGGACGAGGTCGTCGACGCCTCCGTGATGCGCGCCGCCGCCCTGCGCGAGTTCCTGACCGCGCAGGTCGCCCGCGCCAAGGAGGAGGGCGTCCTCTTCTCCGTGCACCTCAAGGCGACGATGATGAAGGTCTCCGACCCCATCGTCTTCGGCCACGTGGTCCGCGCCTTCTTCCCGAAGACCTTCGCCGAGTACGGCGAGAAGCTGGCCGCCGCCGGTCTCTCTCCCAACGACGGTCTGGGCGGCATCTGGAAGGGCCTGGAGTCCCTCCCCGAGGGTGACGCGATCAAGGCGTCCTTCGACGCGGAGCTCGCCGAGGGCCCGGCCCTGGCGATGGTCGACTCCGACAAGGGCATCACCAACCTGCACGTCCCGTCCGACGTCATCGTCGACGCGTCGATGCCGGCCATGATCCGCACCTCCGGCCACATGTGGGGCC
Organism: Streptomyces sp. NPDC002640; assembly: GCF_053592575.1. Classification (NCBI taxonomy): domain Bacteria; kingdom Bacillati; phylum Actinomycetota; class Actinomycetes; order Kitasatosporales; family Streptomycetaceae; genus Streptomyces; species Streptomyces sp. NPDC002640. Next base: position 49,970 of record NZ_JBSFVZ010000028.1, read on the forward strand.
CGGACGGCCAGGAGGCCGACACGCTGGCCGTCCTGCCGGACTCCAGCTACTCCGGCGTCTACCAGGCCGTCATCGACGACTGCCGCGCCAACGGCGCCTTCGACCCGTCGACCATGGGTTCCGTCCCGAACGTCGGCCTGATGGCGCAGAAGGCGGAGGAGTACGGCTCCCACGACAAGACCTTCGAGATCGCCGAGGCGGGCACGGTCCGCCTGGTCGACGCCAAGGGCGACGTCGTCCTGGAGCAGCCGGTCGAGCCGGGCGACATCTTCCGCGCCTGCCAGACCAAGGACGACCCGATCCGCGACTGGGTCAAGCTGGCCGTCACCCGCGCCCGCGCCACCGGCGACCCGGCCGTGTTCTGGCTGGACGCCGAGCGCGCCCACGACGCCAAGCTGATCGAGAAGGTCGAGGCGTACCTGCCGGAGCACGACACCGAGGGCCTGCAGATCGAGATCATGGCGCCGGTCGAGGCGACCAAGTTCTCCCTGGAGCGCATCCGCAAGGGCCTGAACACCATCTCGGTCACCGGCAACGTGCTGCGCGACTACCTCACCGACCTGTTCCCGATCCTGGAGCTGGGCACCAGCGCCAAGATGCTGTCGGTCGTCCCGCTGATGGCGGGCGGCGGCCTCTTCGAGACGGGCGCGGGCGGTTCGGCCCCCAAGCACGTCCAGCAGCTGGTCAAGGAGAACTACCTGCGCTGGGACTCGCTCGGCGAGTTCTTCGCCCTGGTCCCCTCCCTCGAGCAGTTCGCCGAGGTCACCGGCAACGCCAAGGCCAAGGTCCTGGCCGACGCCCTCGACCGCGCCACGGCGACCTTCCTCAACGAGGACAAGTCCCCGACCCGTCGTGTCGGCGGCATCGACAACCGCGGCTCGCACTTCTACCTGTCCCTGTACTGGGCGCAGGAGCTGGCCGCGCAGAAGGACGACGCCGAGCTGGCCGCCGCCTTCGCGCCGCTGGCCAAGAAGCTCTCCGCCGACGAGGCGAAGATCGTCGAGGAGCTGAACGCGGTGCAGGGGCAGCCGGCCGAGATCGGCGGCTACTACCAGCCCGACCCGGAGAAGGCCGCCGCCGTCATGCGTCCCTCCGCCACCTGGAACGAGGCGCTGGCGTCCCTGAACGCCTGATCGGCTCGCAGCGTCGCACCGCCCCGCCCGGACACCGGGCGGGGCGGTGCCCGTTTCGCCGCGGGGTGGCCCGGGCGGGTCCTTGTGGGGCCGCACGGAGCAACCGGACGCGACACCGGCCCCCGACCGGCCCAGGGTGGTGCCATGACCCAGGAGATCACCGCCCCGACCCCGCCGCCGCCCGTCCGGGACTGGGTGCCGCCCGAGATCGACGGCCCCGGCTTCGACCCGCTGCTGGCGGAGCTGATGCGCGAGGCCCCGCTGACCAGGATCCGGCTGCCGCACGGCGAGGGCTGGGCCTGGCTGGCCACCCGTTACGAGGACGTCCGCGCCGTCACCAACGACCCCCGTTTCGGGCGGGCCGAGGTGACGCGCCGCCAGGTCACCCGCCTCGCGCCGCACTTCAAGCCGCGGCCCGGCTCCCTGGCCTTCGCCGACCAGCCCGACCACAACCGGCTGCGCCGCGCCTTCGCGGGCGCGTTCACCGTCGGGGCGATGAAGCGGCTGCGCCCCCGCGCCCAGGAGCTGCTCGGCCCGCTGGTGGACGGGCTGGTCGCGCAGGGACCGCCCGCCGATCTGATCGCCACGGTGCTGGAGCCGTTCCCGCTGGCCCTGGTGAGCGAGGTGATGGGGGTCCCGGAGGCGGACCGTGAGCGGGTGCACGCCTGGACCCGGCAGATCATCTCCACCTCGGGCGGCGCCGAGGCCGCCGAGCGCGCCAAGGCCGGGCTCTACGGGTGGATCACGGAACGGATCCGGGCCGGGCGCGCGGACGCGACGGACGCCGGGGACGCGGCGGACGCGGCGGACGCCGGGGACGGCGCGCGGGGCGGCGTGCTGGCGATGCTGGGCGCGGCCGTCGGCCGGGGCGAGCTCTCCGAGGAGGAGGCGATCGGGGTGGCCGGTCCGCTGCAGATCGGCGGCGAGGCGGTGACCCACAACTGCGGCCAGATGCTGTTCCTGCTGCTCACCCGCCCGGAGCTGATGGCCCATCTGCGGGGCGTGCTGGACCGCCCGGCCCGGCGGGACGCCGCCCTGGAGGAGCTGCTGCGCTGGATCTCGCACCGCAGCACCGTGGGGCTGGCGCGGATCGCGCTGGAGGACGTGGAGCTGGCGGGCCGGACGATCGCCGCCGGCGAGCCGGTATACGTCTCGTACCTGGCGGCCAACCGCGACCCGGAGATCTTCCCGGACCCGGACGGGATCGACCTGACCCGGGACCCCAATCCGCATCTGGCCTTCGGCAACGGCCCGCACTTCTGCACGGGCGCCGTCCTGGCCCGGCTGCAGACCGACCTGCTGGTCACCACCCTGCTGGAGCGGCTGCCGGAGCTCAGGCTCGCGGTGCCGGCGGAGCAGGTGCCGTGGCGGCGGCGCACGATGATCCGCGGGCCGAAGGCGCTGCCGGTCGCCTGGTGACGGCCGGCGCCCCGGGGCCGGGCCGCCCGGCCGCGGCCCCGGGGGTCGCGGTCAGACCCGCAGCCACTCGGTGACGACGACCTCGTCGCCGGTCCGCACCCTGAGGGCGAACGGGCCGGTGACCTCGACCGGGCAGGAGAACCCGCCGGTCTCGTCCGCCGCGCAGGACGCGGCCGCCTCCGGGGAGGGCCGGGTGAGGACCTCGACGGCCGCCTCGCGGGGCGGCAGGAGCTGGCCGAGCAGTCCGTCCTCGCCGACCTCGACGTCCACGGTGAGGTCGCCGGCCGCGAAGGTGAGCATCCGCGGGCCGTCCTCGGCGCCGCGCACCGGCGCGGCGTCGAGCAGCGAGTCGAAGGTGAGCTCGGCGAGCCGGGCGTCCAGGTCGTGGAGGGCGAAGGCGGCCAGCGCCGCGTCCCGCAGCGCGTACGGCACCGGGTCGCAGACCAGGGCCGCCTCCCTCAGGAGGGCCTCCACCTCCGCCAGTTGGGCCTCGTCGAAGGGCTCGTCGGCCTCGTCGAAGGTGGTCTCGCCGTTCACAGAACCCCCCGGTCGCTCAGGCGCTTGCGCAGTCTGCGCAGGCACCTCTGTCGAATCGGTCCGATGGACCCCACCGCGATCCCCAGCGACGCCGACACCTCGCGGTAGCTGGGCGGCGGCTGGGCGATGATCAGGCGCAGCAACTGCCGGCAGCGGTCGCCGAGCGCGTCGAACTCCTCCCACACCGTCCGGTGCCGGTCGGCCTGTTCGGCCTCCGCCTCGGAGTCCAGCACCTTCTGCTCGGGCGAGCAGCTGTCGCAGGGCCGGTCCAGCACCTGCGGGTCGTCGGTGGGCGTCCAGCGGCGCATGGACCGCAGCACCTTCAGGCATTCGTGCCGCGCGGTGGCGGCGAGCCAGGAGCCCGCCTTCTCCGGCTCCCGGATCCGTCCCAGGTGCTGGGCGAACCGGAACCAGGCGATCTGGTAGACCTCGTGGGCGTCGGCCTCGGAGAGCCGGTGCCCCCGGACCACGGACCACACCAGCGGGCTCAGCCCGTCCACCAGTCCTCGCCAGGCGTCCTGGTCGCCCTCGACCGCGGACTTCACCAACGCGGCGACTGTCGCTCGTTCCACTCCCCCACCCCTCGTGTACGGCACGTCATGGTACGCCGTACGGAAGTGGATCAAGGCAGCGGCCGTCATGCCTGGTCCGCGGGGGACTCGACGGGACGCCAGGTGGGCGGGCGCAGCACGGGCGCCTTGGTGCCGCGGACGGCGGCGGTGCTTCTGAGCTGGCCGAGCAGGTCGCGGCGGGCGCGGCGCGGGTCGGTCTCCTTGTGGGCGGCCATGTGCGCGGCGATCATGGCGGCGGCCACCGGGGTGGCGAAGGAGGTGCCGCTCCAGCGGGCGTAGCCGGTGAACTCGACGCGCTCCGGCTCCCCCGGGGACTCGTCGCCGTCGGCGCTGAGCACGCCGTGACGGACGGGGTGGCGGCAGGTGCAGGAGTAGTCGCCGCCGTGCCGGCACTCGTCGTAGCTGGAGTGCTGGTAGACGTACGGGACGGGGGTGTCGAAGCCGGTGAGGGGGCCGGTGAGGCGCTCGCCGGGGGCGTAGACGTCCACCCAGGGGCCGTGGTTGCTGAAGCAGGCGGGGCCCTCGCCGTCGCCGCGCAGGGCTCCGACGGAAAGCACCGCCTTGGCGTACTTGCCCTTGGCCGCGTAGGCGGCGGGGAAGAACGGGATGTCGTTGCCGTTGTTGCCGGCCGCGGCGACCAGCAGGGTGCCGGGGTGGTCGAGCAGTTCGGCCATGAAGCGCTCGAGCCCGATGAGTCCCGCGTCGTCGGCGGTGGAGGTGCCGGCGGAGAGGCTGATCAGGGCGGGCCAGCCAGCCTGTTCGGCGGCGTCGAGGAGGAGGTCGCCGAACTCGGACTCCAGGACGGCCCCGGCGTCGTTGAGGGCGTTGGTGACGGTGATGTCGGTGTGCGGGGCGACGGCGGCCAGGACGCCCGCGATGAAGGTGCCGTGTCCGGCGTACTGCCGCAGCAGGCCCTCGGAGTCCCGCTCGGACTTCTCCAGGTCGCCGTGGACGCCGCCGAGTTGGGCGCAGCGGGCGTGGTCGCTGGTGAGGCCGGTGTCCACCACGAGCACGCCGACGGCCGGGCCGGGGTGGTGGACGGCGGCCGCGGGGGCGGGGTTGGGCGCCTCGCCCGGCTCGGCCGGGACCGGCTCGTCGCCCGGGCAGGCGTTGGGGGTCACGGAGATGACGTGGTTGCGGGAGGCCAGCCGGCGTCCGGCGCGGGCCTCGACGGCGCGGACCGCGCGCAGCGCCCCGGCGACGGCGGGGTCGGCGTCCTCGGCGGCGGCGGTCGGTTCGGCGACCCGGATCCGCACCACGCCGGAGCGGTTGCCGGGTCCGGCGAGGCCTATCCGTTCGCGGCGGGCGGCACCGGGTATGTCCGCGAGACCGCCGCGCACGGTGTCGGCGACCAGGCGCGCGTCCTCCCCGTCGCGCACCAGCAGGTGCCCGCGCTCGTAGAGGTACCCGGCCCGCTCGTCCACGGCCAGTGGCACGTCGGGCATGGAACGTCGGACCTGCTCGCACTGCTCGCTGAACCGCCGTGCCGGCATAGGGTTTCCTCCCCCGTGGACTGCTGATGTCTCGGTGACTTCGGTGTCGAGTCGACTGCCGTGTCGTCAGGGAGAGTCTGCCTCACCCATTCTGATACACCGCCTTCACATCGCACCGGGTGAATGCCCTGGCCAGGGCCACTACGATGCGTCGGGTGACAGCGGGAAGCGGAACCGTCCTCGAACTGCTGCCGATGGTCTTCGCCAGTCCGGCCGTGGCCCTGCGCAGGGCGGAGCGGCTCCTCGAGTCCGGTCCGGCGCCCGAGGACGCGTCGGTGGCCCACCAGGTGATCGGCATCTGGCAGCGGGACTTCGGTGATCTGGACGTGGCGCTGCGCCATCTGCGGCGTGCCCGGGACCTGGCGGCGCGGGCCGGGTCCGAGGACCGGGAGGCCGACGTGCTGGCCACCCTCGGGGTGGCGCTGGTGCACGCGGGCCGGACCCGGCAGGGGCTGGCGGCGTTCGAGCGGGGGGTGCGCCGGGGTTCGGCGCACACCCGGGCGCGGGTGCTGTACCGCAGGGCGTACTCGTTCTGGGTGCTGGGCCGTCACCGTGCGGCGCTGGACGACGTGCGGCGGGCCGTGCCGGTGCTGCGGCAGGCCGAGGACGTGATCTGGGTGGCGCGGTCGCTGACCCTGCGGGCGACGGTCCACCTGGCGCTGGGCGCGGTGGACCGGGCGGCGGCGGACTTCGCGGCGGCGGAGCGGCTGTGGGGCACGACCGGCCAGGACCACGACAAGGCGGACGTGGTCGAGTGGCGGGCGATGACGGCGTTCCGCGCCGGCGACATCCCGGCGGCGCTGCGGCTCTTCGACGAGGCGGCCGAGCGGTACACGGCGCTGGGCACCCCCACGTTCATGCTGAGCATCCGCCGCTGCGAGGTGCTGCGGGCCGCCGGTCTGGCGGCGGAGGCGCTGGCCGAGGCGGACGCCGCGGTCGCCGCCCTGGACCGGGTGGGCGGGCAGCGCACCCGCAAGGCGGAGCTGCTGCTGGCGGCGGCGCGGGCCGCCGGTCCGGCGGGTGCCCCGGAGACGGCGGTGGACCGGGCGGCCGCGGCGGTGCGGCTGTTCTCCCGGCAGCGGCGGCCGTGGTGGGAGGCGCACGCGCGTCTGGTGCTGGCGGAGGCCCGGTTCGCGGCCGGGCGGCGTACGGGCCGCATGGTCGCCCAGACCGCCGCCCTGGCGGAGCGGCTGGCCTCCTTCGGTTCGCCGTCGGCGCCGGAGGCCTCGCTGCTGGCGGGCCGGATCGCGCTGGCCCTGGACCGGCCGGCGGAGGCCGAGCGGCAGCTCGCGCTCGCCGCCCGGGCCCGCCGGAGCGGGGCGCCGCAGGCCCGGGTGACGGGCTGGGTGGCGCAGGCCCTGCGGGCGCGGGCGGCCGGTTCGCGCCGCGGGGTGCTCCAGGCCTGCCGGCGTGGGCTGGACGTGCTGGACGAGCACCGCACCACGCTGGGCGCCCCCGAGCTGCGGGCCCGGGTCACCGAGCAGGGCGCCGAACTGGCCGCGTTGGCGCAGGAGGCGGCGCTGGCCTCGGGCGGGTCGCGGCGGTTGCTGGAGTGGAGCGAGCGGTGGCGGGCGGCGGCGCTGGCCGCGCCGGTGGCCCGGCCTCCGGCGGAGCCGGAGCTGGTGGGCGCGCTGGCGTCGTTCCGTGAGATCGCGTCGCGGGCCGAGGAGGCGCGCCGGGACGGCCGTCCGGTGCCCGCGCTGGAGCGTGAGCAGCGGCGGCTGGAGCGGGACATCCGGGCGCGGACCCTGCGGGCCCGGGGCGGGCGCGAGGGGGACGGCCGGCGGTTCGACCCGGTGGCGCTGCTGGGGCGGCTGGACGGCGACGGGGCGCAGCTGGTCGAGCTGGTGGTGCTGGACGACCGGGTGCGGGTGCTGCTGTGCGAGGGTGGCCGGGTGCGGCGGTTCACCGGCGGGTTGCTGTCGCGTGCGGTGGCGGAGGCCGAGATGGTGCAGGCCGGTCTGCGGCGGCTCGCCCATCCCGGCGGCGCGGCGCGGCTGCCGCTGCTGGAGGCGGCCGGGCGGCGGCTGGAGGAGCTGCTGCTGGGCGACGCTGCGTCGGCCCTCGGGCCGGGGCCGGTGGTGGTGGTTCCGCCGGGGCGGCTGCACCGGGTGCCGTGGGCGCTGCTGCCGGCGCTGCGGGAGCGGGTGGTGAGCGTGTCCCCGTCGGCGGGTGCGTGGCTGCGTGCGCGGGAGACCACGGCGCCGGTGGCGGGGCGGCACGTCCTGGTGCGCGGGCCCGGGCTGGCGACGGGCGGTGCCGAGGTGCCGGAACTCGCGGACCACTACGGGCGGTTGACGCTGCTCGAGGGTGGCGGCGCACGGGCCGGGGAGGTGTTGCGGGCCCTGGACGGGGCGTCGCTGGCGCACATCGCCGCGCACGGGGTGTTCCGTGCCGACAACCCGCTGTTCTCCTCGCTGCGGCTGGCCGACGGTCCGCTGATCGTGCACGACTTCGAGCGGCTGCGGCGGAGCCCGTACCGGCTGATCCTCTCGAGCTGCGACACGGCCCGGCTGGCGCCGGTCGGCTCCGACGAGCTGCTGGGCCTGGTCACGGCGCTGCTGCCGCTGGGCACGGCCGGTGTCGTGGCGAGCAGCGCGCCGGTGAACGACGCGGCGGTGGTGCCGTTGATGCTGGCGCTGCACAAGGCGCTGGCCTGCGGTCTTTCCCTGGCCGAGGCGCTGCGGGACGCCCGCGCGGCGCTGCCGGGGGACGCGGTGCACCAGGCGACCGGGTGGGCGTTCACCGCCTTCGGGGCGGCCTGAGCCGCGGGGCGGGCGGATCGGCGCGGTCGGTGGGCACCGGGGGTGCGTCGCGGGTGGCGCGGGCGGTCGGTGTGCCGGCGCGGGGCCGGGCCGTGTCAGGCCTCGCGGGCGGCGAGGCGTTCGGCGCGGGTCTCGGCGGTCGCCGCCCTGCGGCGCGTCTCCCCGAGGCGGCGGGCGGCCTCGCGGGCGCGGTCGCGGGAGGCACGCTGCTCCGCCTCGGCGGCGCGGGCCCCGGCGCGGGCGGCGCGCAGTTCCTGTTCCAGTTCGGTCACGCGTCGTTTCAGGTCCCCGACGCGGTCGGACGCCTCCTGGGCCTCCCGGTCGGCGTCGGCGGTCTCCTCCTCCGCCGCCGCGAGGGCACGGGCGGCCTCCTCGGCCTCCCGCCGGGCGGCCTCCCGTTCGCGACGGCGTTCCCGCTCGGCCGCCTCCCGCTCGGCAGCCCTGCGTTGTGCCGCCTCGCGTTCGGCGGCCTCACGTTCGGCCGCTTCGCGCTCCCGGGCGCCGGGTTCCTGCTCTGCCGCGTCCCCGCGGGCGCGCCGGCCCTTCGCCGCCGTGCGGGCCCCGCCGCGCGGGGCGGCGCGTCCATGTGACGGCGGCTCTTGGCCCTCCGCCCGGTCCGGCGGCGGCACCAGCCGGAGGTCGGGCGGGGCGGCGCCGCCCAGTGCGGCGGCGAAGCCGGGGGCCGCGGTGAGCGGTTTCGCCAGCCGTCCCTCCGCCCAGGCCCTGGCGGCCTCGGGGTCGGCCAGTACGGCGCGGAGGGTTCCCTCGACCTCCTCCCGCGCTCCTTCCCCGACCCGGTGGCCAGCAGCCGCGGTCAGCTCGACGGCCTGCCGGGCGAGTGCGGCGACGAGAAGGTTCTGCTGCCGGGACAGTTCGCGCAGCGATCCGCCGTCCAGGTCGAGGTGTGCCTGCCGCAGGGCCTCGCCCAGGGCGAGCAGCGGCTCGATCTCCTCCTGGCGCTCCCGGACCAGCAGGTTGCAGGCCCATGCGGAAAGGGTCGGCTTCCGCAGGGCCTTGATGCTCGCGGCCAGCTTCCGGTCGCCCTCCGTGCGGGCCTGCGCCGCGCGCTCGTCACGCAGGCCGGTGAACGCGTCGGGGCGCGCCCCGTAGAGCTCGTCGGCGACCTCCTCGAAGTCCACCCGCGCCTCCCTCCGTCCGGGACACCGAGTCTGTCACCGTTCGCGCGCGGGCCCTCGGCGGACGTCCTCCGTCCGGCGGATCCGCGACACCCGAGGCAGAGCTGGGGTGTATGCGGCGAGCACCAGGTCCGCCCGTCCACCCGTGGCCCGCCTGAACGGACAGCACCGTCATGCTCGGCTCCGCCGTCACCGCCCGGTCTGCGCCCGGACCGCCTCCAGCAGCGCCTCGTGGGTCTGCCGGTCGGCCGCCGCGATCAGACCGTTGCGCCCGGTGTACGGGGCCCGCCCGTCGAGCCCGGTGACCACGCACCCCGCGGCCTCGCAGAGGGCGGTTCCGGCGGGGAAGTGCACACTGTCGCGCAGGTCGCCGTCGGTGACGTAGGCGGCGCGGCGGCCCGCCGCGACCCAGGCGACGGCCAGCGTGGTGGAGACGACGCGGGGCCGGAAGCGCCTGGTGAACGCGGGGTCGGACAGGAGGCGGGCGGCGAGGAAGCTGGGGGCGTTCGGGAACGGCGGGTCGAGGTTGAGGTCGACCAGGGCGGACCCGGCCGAGGGGGTCAGGTCCGTCTCGGCACCGCTGCCGGCGAGGAGGCGGGCGCGGTCGCCGTCGGTCCAGTACACCTCCTCGCTGAACGGGTCCGCGGTGGCGGCGGCCACCACGCGGTCACCGGCGCGCAGGGCGACGTTGACGCCCACCAGCATGGAGTGCACCGCGTAGTTGAGCGTGCCGCAGAGCGGATCGACCAGCCACCGGCGGCGGGCCCCTGCCTCCCCGGTCGCCCCGCTCTCCTCCCCGGTCACCGCGTCGCCCGGCCGCAGGGCGCGCAGCACGTCCAGGACGGCCTTCTCGGCGGCGAGGTCCGCCGCGGTGGCGAAGTCCCCGCCTTCCTTGTCGAACCGTTCCGGCGCACCGCCGAACATCTCGCGCACCACCACCGCCCCGGCCCGCGCCGCGACGACCGCCACCCGCGCGTCCGTGTCGCCGGCCCCCTCGCCCATCGTCAGCATGCCGCGAGCCTAGTGGCGGGGTCGACCTGGACCGACCGGTCGGATCGCCGAGCACGCGAGGGGCCCGGACCTGGCACCCGCCGTTTCCGGTATCGGTGCCGGCCCGTCACACGCTCGCGAAGGCGGAGATCAACGTGTCGGCCCGGAGGCGGAGTTCGCGGTTCGGGAGGCCGGTGACGGTGACCATCAGGACGTCGCCGCCGGCGGCGCGGGCCAGCGACACCTCCACCTCGGCGCGGGTTCCCACCAGGGGGTAGGCGTACCAGCCGTCCGCGCGCTCGTCGTCGGTGTCCTCGATGCCCGCCGCCACCGTCCGCCAGTCCGTGCCGTCGAAGGCGTAGCCGACGTAGTGGGAGAGCAACTGGAGGAAGGGCAGCAGGTTCTGGCTCCATATCCAGCCGCTGACCGGCTCGGCCATGTTCCCTCCCGCCAGGGAGGGCCCGTCGGTCCGTCCCTGGAATTCACCTTGCCCGAAACGGCGTTCGTCTGCGAGCCTCCCCGCATGACAGAACGAAAGGACATCCGGGCCCTCGTCCGGTGACCCGCACAGACTCGTGGGACCTCGGCGGTCCCCTCTCCGACGGCCCCTCGCTCCTCGACCTGGCCCGAACGCCGAAACCGTCCCTCCCCCGGGACCCGTGCCCCAGCGCATCGGACCGCGGCGACCGTGCCGCGCCCCGCCTCGTGGCCACCGTCGCCCGGGTCGTCTCGTCCTCACCTCCGCCGCGGGACCTGCTGGCGGTGCTGGACCGGCGGCTGAGGCGGATCCGGTGGGACGTCCAGGAGCGCCGGCTCCAGGCGCTGATCCGGCAGCGGGCGCTCTGCCCCGACCGCCTGCGCGCCCTCGCCCGGTGGCTGGTCCGGCACTCCACGCACTCCAACGCCGTGCGCCTCGGCATCCAGCTCCTCGCTCTGGTCGGCACCGAGGACGACCGCGACAGCGAGGTCCTCATCACCCTGGGCGCCCTGGGCGCCTTCTCCCGGCAGATCGCGCCGGCTCTGGAGCGGTGCTCCCGCGATGCGTGGCGTGCCCGCTTCGAGGTCGCGCGGCGTTCCGAGGGGTGGGCCCGTGTGGACGCGGTGGGACGCCTGGAGGGGGCCACGGACCCGGCAATCAAGGAGTGGCTCGTGCGGGACTCCTGCACCGGTGACGTCCTCGACAGCTACTTCGCCCTGACCGCCGCCCGCACCGGCGACCTGGCGGGCTTCCTCGCCCGCGAGGTGCTGGACGCGTCGGCCCTGGACGGCGCCTCCCTGCTCATCGAAGCGCTCACCGACCTCGGCGGCCCGGGCGCCGCCCTGGGCGCCTACCCGGAGGCGGTCACCGCCCTGGAGGGGTTCCTGCGCCACTGCCGGACCGAAGGTGCCTCCCTGCGGCGGCTCTCGACGCTGCTGACGCTGGACGCGTTCCTGGACTCCCGTCTCTCGGCGCACCTGTGGACCGACCCGCGGGTTCCGCGTGTGCGTGCGGAGGTGAAGGCCCTGGCGACCGGCCCCGCGGCGCGGCGGCTCGTCGTGGACGGACTGGAGTCGGACGAGGACCGCGTCTTCCGCCCGGCCGCGTGGGCCGCCCGGCGGATGGGCGTCCGCGCACATTCCGCCCTGCTGGCGCGGGTGGAACGCACACCGCTCGACTCCGGCTTCTGGTACCTCCTGGTCGACGGCTGTCCGGCGGACGACATCGCCCGCGTCGTGGCCGCCGCGGAACGCCTGCTGCCCCTGGCCGAGCTGCGGACGGGACCGTCGACCGATGTCGGCCTCGGCCGGGAGTTCAGGACCGACCAGGTCCTGGACATGATCGTCAGCCGCCTGGGCACCCACCCGGGCCACGGCTGGAATCTCCTGGCCACCGCCCTGCGCAACCGGACCACCCGCAATCGCCGGATGGCCCTGAACGCTCTCGGCGAGTGGCCGGTGGACGCCGTACCGGCCGCCGCCGTACCGCTGCTGGAAAGGGTCGCCGAGGAGGAACCGGAAGCGGAGCTGCGGGAGTTGACGCTGACACAGCTGCACCGGCTGGCCCCGGACGGGCATCCTCCGGTGAGGGCGGAGGCGGATCCGGACCCGGTGGTCCCCGACGAGGTCCTCGCCGCGCACCGCACGGCCGTCGTCGCCGACCTGGAACTCGGCGAGCACTTCCGGGTCCACGGCCCGGTCGCCGGGTGGGACACCAGAACCCGGGCCGCGGGCGCCGAGTTGCAGCGTGCCCGCGAGGCGGCCGGGAACGCGGTGGACCAGGCCGTCCGCGCCAGCGGCCTGAGGGAGTCCCGGGCGGGCCGCCGGGCGCTCGGGCGCGCCCTCGCGCGGGCGGCGGAGGGCGTCGAGGACGCCTGGCGTGCGAGCCGCCTGGAGGAGCCCCGCGGCGGTACGGCAGGATGAGGGCATGAGCGTCGTGAAGATCAACGTCCTGAACGTGCCTGCCGAACAGCGGGAGGTGCTGGAGAAGCGCTTCGCCTCGCGGGCGCACGCCGTGGAGAACTCCGACGGGTTCGAATGGTTCGAACTGCTCCGTCCGGTCGAGGGCACCGACACCTACCTCGTCTACACGCGCTGGCGTGACGAGGAGTCCTTCCAGGCGTGGATGGAGGGTCCGATGAAGTCCGCCCACCAGAACGGCGGCCAGGCGGAGGGTGAGCGCCCGAAGCCGGCGGCGAGCGGGTCCACGCTGTGGTCGTTCGAGGTCGTCCAGCAGGCGGGGCCCGGCGGCGGGCAGAGCGCCTGAACCGTCACCGACCGGCCATGGGCCGCTCCCGCGTCACCCGAGGGTGACGCGGGAGCGGCCCTTCTCGTTGCCCGGCCTCCACCCCCCTTCGAGTTGAACACGTTCAAAAGCGTGGCAGGATGGTGCCGGCGGCCGCGCCCGTGCGGACCGCTTTCCGCGGCATGCCGTGAAGGGGGAGGGAGCATGGCCGGTCGAGGCCGGAACTACGCCTGGATGCTGACGATGTCCCTGCTGGTGCTGGGGTTCGAGGCACTGCTGGGGCTGGTGGCCGTGATGGTGTGGGGGGCCACCCTGGAGACGGCCGACGTCGGCCCCAGCGGCCTGGGGCTGGTGGGCCTGGTGGTGTTCCTGCCGGTCGCCGCCCTGGTGGGGGCCCTGGCCGCCGCCGTGCTGTCGCACGTGGTGGTGCTGCCGGCCGTCTGGCTGGGCGACGCGCTGGCGCGGCTGCTCGGCCGGTCGCCGGCGTGGTGGTGGGTGCTCCTCGCGGCGGTGGCCGTCCCGCTGCCGGTGGTGGCGCTGGTGGAGTGGCGGAACGGCCACGGCCTGGGGTGGGCGACCCTCGCCCGGTGGGCCCTGGTGGCCGCGGTCGCGGTGCCGCCGGCCCTCCTGTGCCGGCTCCGCGGGCCGGGGCGCGGCTGGGCGCCGATCGGTGTGGTGGCGCTCTGGGGCCTCGGCGCGGTGGTCGGAACCGGCCTGTTCGGCGGGGTGGCGCTGGCCACCGGCGTGGTGGAGTCCTACGAGCCGCCGCGCGTCTCCCGCGAGGTCCTCACCGGCACCTGGTCCGACGGTGAGGAGGGCTTCCTGGTCCTGCGCCCGGACGGCACCGCGAGGGCCACCGGGCTCGCCCAGTTCGACTTCGAGGAGCGGGTGGCCCCGTGCAGCGGGGAGGGCACCTGGTCCTTCGACCCCGGCGCCGGCACCTGGGACCAGTCGATCGAGATCGCGATTGCCGAGTGCGCGCAGGACGACTGGCAGCTGATGGGCACCCCGGAACGGCCCACGCTGTACTCGTACATCGGCGACCCGGACTCCGTGGATCTCTACGAGCTCGCCCGGCTCGACGACTGACGCCGGGCGCGAACTCCCGTGCGGCGTGCGGCAGTCGGCTGGGGTCAGGCGGCAACGCGCGAGGGCAGGTGGAGGGCGGCGAAAAAACCGGTGTATCGGCCATGTTCACAGCGGGTCCCGGCTTCTAAGGTGATCACGCACGACCCCCCGGAGAGTTGTCCGCAACCACTGAGGAGTAGGGAATGACTGTGCGCCGTTGGATCGCGGGGCTGGCCGGCATGGCGCTGACCGCCGGACTGGGCACCGCCGCCGTCACCATGACCGCCACGTCCGCGGCGGCGATCCCGCCGACCTCGCACTGCGGCACCGAGGCCTCCGGCTCCGGCAGCAACGGGTTCGTCGACCACGCCCAGCTCACCCGCGCGCTCCAGCAGGTGGAGGCGAGCACCGGCGGCACCGTCGACGTCGAGGTGGCCGGCCACTCGCAGCAGGGCAGAGCCATCCACACCGCGCGGGTCGGCGAGGGCGACCAGGTCGTCCTCATCCAGACCCAGATCCACGGCAACGAGATGCACGGCACCGAGGCGGTGCTGGAGCTGCTCAAGCGGTGGGGCGCGGACACCCCCGCCGCGCGGGAGCTGCGGGAGCAGGTCACCGTCGTGGTCATCCCGCGTCTGAACGCGGACGGCGGCGAACTCGACCGCCGACAGAACGCCATGACCTGGGACGAGGTCGTCGCCGACTTCCCGCAGCTCGCCGGCGTCTCCCCGGCGTGGAACTACAACTCCCGCGTGGGCGGCTTCGACGTCAACCGGGACTTCAACCCCGACCTGGACTACGTGCCCGCGCCGCAGGACTTCCCGGGCAACAGCGCGGACACCGGCTGGTACGTCACCCCGGAGGCCCAGACCTCCCGTGACGTCTACCGGTCGCTGGAGGCCGAGTTCGGCACCGTCGACTACTTCGTCGACCTGCACAACCAGTGGTCCTGCTACGCCACCGAGGACCTGGAGCACATGTCGCCGCTGTCCATCTCCGCCAAGTTCATCGACAACCCGGCGGAGTTCGGCGACTGGCCCAAGTTCGACCTGGAGGCCTCCAAGCGGGCGAACGTCGCCGTGTACGAGGCGCTGCAGAACCAGGGCGAGTCGGGCTTCGGGCACCTCACCCTGTACCCGCAGGACACCAACCTCCCGGGCACGGCGCTCGGCTCCTACCAGCTCCGGGGGTCGGCGGTCGTCCTGTTCGAGACCTCGTCGCAGACCCAGTACGACGGCATGAAGCGCAACGGCATGCTCGCCAAGCAGGTCGAGACCGGCCTCGGCGGACTGGTCGACGCGGTCGCGGACGGCTCGGTGGACCGTCTCGACGAGGGCGTCTACGACTCCATCCCGGAGCGCGTCACCCTGCCCGCCGACTGACGCCCCTGGCGGACACCACACGGGGCCCCGGCCGTCGGCCGGGGCCCCGCCCGTACCTGGCCGTGGACGGCGGGGGCGGACCCGCCGTCCCGGCGAGAGGCGGAGGCCGATCAGGGGACACCGCCGTGGGCCGCGCGGCGGGTGGGGGCGGCCCCCGGTAGAGAGGGGGCATGCCGACCAAGAAGCTCAGCGTCAACCGTGCCGCCCTCGGCCACCGCATCGGCTACACCCTGCGGCACCCGGACCGGGTGCCGCGTCACCTGGTGCGCGCCGCCCGCGACATGTGGTTCCGCCACACGTCGTCGGACCACGTGTCCTACTACCGCGCCGTCATGCGGTCCGACACCAAGGCCGATCCGGACGCGGCGGTCGGCAGCCGCAGCAGGGAACGCTGGATGGCGCTGGGGGCGATGCAGTTCGACTACCTGGTCGGCCACGGTCTGCGGCCGGGGCACCGGATGCTGGACATCGGCTGCGGCAACCTCCGGGGCGGCTGGCGCTTCATCGGGCACCTCGAGCCGGGACACTACTACGGCATCGACATCTCGCCGGACATCCTCTTCGCCGCCCAGGACACGGTCGTCCGGATGGGGCTCCAGGCGCGGCTCCCCGTCCTCACCCCCGTCCAGGACCTCACGCTCCGCTTCCTGCCCGAGGCGCACTTCGACGTGGTGCACGCGCACAGCGTCTTCTCCCACTCACCGCTGCCGGTCGTCGAGCAGTGCCTGGCCAACGTCGGCCGGGTGCTCGCTCCCGGCGGCTGGTTCGACTTCACCTTCGACCGCACCGAGGGGGAGGAGCACCACGTGCTCCGGGAGGACTTCTACTACCGCGCGGAGACCCTGCTCGCCCTCGCGGAGCGGCACGGTCTGAAGGCCTGCTTCATGGACGACTGGGAGCGCCTGCCGCACGGGCAGTCGAAGATCCGCGTGCGCCGGCAGGAGGAGCCTCTCGGCTGAAACCGGGCGGGTCCCCGAAGGCGTCCCTGTGACCGGATCCGATCACGGAAGGGGTACGCCATGGCGGTCGGAGGGCCGTACGGGCAGGTCGCAGGGGTCGTGGGGGACGTGTCGCCCGCGCCGGTGCCCTGGGAGGACGTCGTCGCCTTCCGGCTCGGCACCGCGGAGCGGCCGGCCCGCCGCTGGTTCGGCCGGGCGGTCAGGGGTCCGCTCGCGCTGCGGGTGCGGCAGGGCACCGGCCGGAACCGCGTGTTCCCGCCCTGCGCCTTCCCCGGCCCGCCGCCGGCCGCGGGTGCGGCGGACGGGCCCGTGGCGGCCGCGGGTGCGACCGGCGGGCCGGGGGCGGTCGCCGCGGTCTACGCGGACGCCGGCCGGAACCGGCCGATCTGCACGGTGGACCGGCCGGTGCGGCTGGGCCGCGAGCGCCACTGGGTGGTCCGCGACACCGGGGGCCGCGAGATCGGTGCCGTACGCGAGGTACCCGGACCCTTCCGGCGGCGTCCGCGGTCCTGGCGCATCGAGCAGCCCGGCCGGCCGGGGATCACCGGCCGCTCCGACTGGCTGACCTGGAACCCGCTGCGGGTGGTGTGGAAGCTGATCGGTGGGCTCTGGGGGGCGGTGATGATCGTCTTCTCGTTCGCCCTGGACTCCGGAGACGTCGAACTGCCCGACGATCCGCCGAAGTTGATCTGGCGGACCGGCCGCAGGACCGTGGCCACCTCGCGCGGCTCCTGGAAGTTCCGGGTCCGCGCCGACCGGCTGGACCGCCGGCTCCTCTTCGCCTTCACGGTGATCGACAAGCGGTGACCCGGGCGGGGGTTCGCCCGGAGCCGACCGCGAGACGCCTCCGGGTCAGCTCCGGGCGAAGAACTCCACCTCCGCCAGGGCCAGATGGCGCCCTTCGGTCAGGCCCGCCGGTGAACGCAGCGTGATGCGGACCGTCTTGGCGTCGCTGACGCGGACGGGGAAGGTCTGCGGGCCCGGCTTGTCGCTGAGGGTGAGTTCCTTGTGCCGCCGCTCACCGTCCTTGGTCGTCACCTCGAGGTCCAGCCGGAGAGCGCGGGCCTGCCGGGGGTAGGACTGCGGGTTCTTGGACGGGCCGTTGGTGACGATCAGGTCGACGAAGCGGAACGGTTTGCGGAAGGTGTACGTCACCGAGGCTCCCGGAGCCGGTGCTCCCCAGTAGCGGTTGCTGAGCCCGTCGGTGGTGTGGGTCGCCGGATGCCCGGACGTCTCGGCGCTCGCCTCGACGGTCACCGGTGTCACGGACTTGGACTTGCCGAGCTTGTCCCGGGTGTCCTCGACGAAGGCGCGTCCGGCCGGCAGCAACAGGACGCCGCCCGCGCACAGGGCCGCCACGACGACCAGGACGACCAGGAGCCGCGTCGCCCTGCCCGAACCGGCGCGCACGCGGCGGCGGAACGGCCATGTCGTCCGCCACCACGGCAGCGGCTCGGGCTTCTCGGCAGCGTGCAACAGCGTCGCGCAGCGGCGGCAGAACCGGCGGCCCGGCGCGTTGAGCGCGCCGCAGGCGGGGCAGGGCGTGCCGTCCTCCTCCTGCGGCGTAGCCGCGGCCGGCCGTACGACGGGGCGCGGGGCCACCGCCTTGGCGGGACGGACGGGTCCGACGGCGGAGGGGGTCGTACCGGGCCGGGGGGTCCGCGCGTCGGCGGGAGTCACGCGCGAGGGACTGGTGGGAGGGGTCGGACGCTCGGCCGAGGCCGCCAGGGAGGGGGCGCCCGCGGCGGGCCGCGGGGCGGGGCGGGTGGCGGGGCGGGAGGTGGGCTCGGGGGCGGGAGCGGTGCCGGACGCGGCACTGGCGGCCGAGCCGGAGCCGGCGCCGGTACCGGTGCGCGGTTCCGCCTCGGCCGCTCCGGTCGCGCGCGGGGCCGGTGGGGTGCCCGCCTCCGCAGACTCGCCCCGGTTCCGCCCCGCACGACGGGCCCGCGGTGACAAGCCGCGTGACGGCGGGGCAGGCGGCGCGGTCTCGCCCGCCGGGGCGGCGGACTCCTCGGGCGCCGCCGACGGCTCGGGCTGCGCAGCAGCGGCGGAGGCCGCCTCGGGCGCCGAGGGCGCCGCCGCAGAGGCCGCTTCACGTGCTGAGGCCGCCGAGGGCCCCCGCGTGCCCGGGGGCGCGGGCGCGCCCGGGCACGCGGCGGTCGGCGCCGCGTCCGGTGCGGCCGGGGCTTCCGGTGCCTCGGGTGCCGGGGGCGGGGCAGGCGTGGGCTCCGACCAGCCCAGGTAGGCGCCGCAGTTGCCGCAGAAGTCGTCGGTGGGGCCGTTGAGCACCCCGCACGAAGGACACGCGCGCATGGGCGTCACCTCTCTTCGTCGCTGGACGGGCCGGGGAGGATCTCCACCCGGCAGGCGGTGTGCACCGGGCACATGGCCCGGACGACGGCGTGGACCCGGTCCGGGTCGATCGGGGCCCCGTCGCGGCCCGGCCGGACGCGGACCAGGGGCCCGGCGGGGTCGGTGGCCGGCAGGGCGGCGCCGGGGGTGGCGGACCACACCGCGCCGCCGTCGCCGGTGACCTCGGCGTCCGCGCCCAGCGCGAGCCGCAGGCCCTCGACCAGCCCGCGCGCCGTGCCGCGCCACCGGTGCAGTTCCACGGCGCGGAAGACCGCCTCGCGGCGCAGTGCCGGCGGCCGCCGCGGGTCGTCGACGACACCGACCCAGGACGCCAGCCAGGCCACGAAGTCGTCCGGGGCCACCCGCGGGTCGAGGTAGGCGGCCAGGTTGTCCAGGGTCGCGAAGACCGGGGCGAGGACGGTGTCGAGGCCGGCCGTGAACCGCTGCGCGAAGTCGTCGTCGGCGTACAGGGCGGGCAGTTGGGCGCCGATCGGGTACCGGCTCGGCAGGCCGGGGACGGCGGCGCGGCTCATGCTCCCGCCTCCGGCCGGGAGGAGGTGACGACCACCTGGTGCTGGTAGGAGAAGACCAGCGCGCCCTCGGCGACGTCGATGCGGTCGGTCGGCGCGCCGCGCCGGCCGGTGATCGGGTCGGCGGGGAAGAGGCGGATGTCCTCCACGAGGGCGTCGCCCGCGGCGCGCTGCAGCACGCCGAACACCTCGCCGTACTGCACCGGCCGCCCGAACGGCCACCCGGTGCCGTCCAGCCCGCCGTGCAGGGGGTTGAGGTGCCGGAACAGGGCGTCGAGCGACGCCTCGCGCACCCGGTCGACGTCGCCCGGTGCCGCGGTGAGCCGGGCGACCACGGTGACGCCCTGGTAGACCGGCGGTTCGACCACCAGGCGGGTGCCGATCAGGCGGCGCTCGTCGAGGCTCTCGGTGATCGCCCGCAGGACCTGGTCGGAGGGGATCAGCTGCTCGAAGCGGAGCCGGTCGTCGCCCTCGTCGGCCACCGCGTCCGGCACCACCAGGACCCGGACCGCGCCCGCGCCGTCCTCGGCTGGCAGGCAGCGGACGCGGCGGGCGGAGGGCGCCGCCTGACGGGCGATGATCTCGTGGTCCTCGGCGGTCACCGCCCGTTCCTGCGTCCGCAGCGCCCGCGGCGCGCGCAGTCCGGCGTTCTCCACGGTCTCCCCCGCGACGCCGCCGCGCGCCGCCTCCCGGTTGACGACCCGGGCGACGTACGGGACGGAGGAGCGCAGCACGGAGATGGCGCCGCGGGCGACGTTGCCCTCCGGGCCGCCGCCGGTGCGGTAGCGGGCCACCCGCACCTGGGCGCCCTTGGGCGGGACGGCGCCGCACTGCCGCAGCGTGCCGTCCGGCTCGCGCAGCACCGGCGGGAAGCCGAACTCGCCGGTGGTGGCGTCCACACGCACGTGCCGGTCGTCGGGGCCGGAGCGGCCGAAGTGCTCGACCACGTCCCAGCGTTGCCAGCCCTCGTCCGTGGACACCTCCACCACGGGCGGCTCACCGTCGAGCAGGACGGGCGGGCGGCCGAGCCGGAACGACTGTCCCGCGACCCCTTCGGAGGTGCCGAGCGGCACGTCGGTCACGGTCTCGGCGTGTTCGACGGACATGGTGCCGCCCACGGTGAACACCGCCGCCTCGCGCACCGTCGGGGACTCCGAGTAGAACGGCTGGCCCGGCTCGGCCTCGGTGACGCGGCAGCGCAGCCAGCCGGCCCGGGTGCCGCCGATCACCGACGCCGTGTGGCCGGCCGGCACGTACACCACGACCTCGCCGGGCCTGTTGAGCCCTCCGGTGGTGTCCGGGCCGGTCTCGCAGACCCGCCAGCCGCCGCCGTCCCACGCCTCCCAGGCGAGCGGTGGCTGACGCGGGTCCACGCCGACGCCCTCCACCCGGCTGTCCAGGCGCACCGCCACGATGCAGCCGGGCACGGCCGTCGGCAGTCCGAACAGCAGGGCGTCGCCCGGCTGGGGCGCGGCCTGGAAGCAGGGGATGTCGCGTCCTTCGGCGAGCGTCCCGGTGCGGTCGGTCTGCTCGCCTCCGTGGTGGGCGGTCACCAGGCGGGTCAACTCGCTGGGCAGGATGTGCAGGTCCGCCGTGGTCGTGAAGACCACCGACTCCTCCGCCTCGCCGGGCGCGGTGGTCACCTCGGTGCCCGCGGGCAGCGTCACCGTGTCGGGCTGCGGCGCCGAGAGCCAGAAGTCGACGTCGGCCACGGCCGCGGCCGGCGGGAAGAGGCGGATGCCGAGCAGGTCGAGGAAGGCGATGTAGTTCTTGTCCGGCACCCGGTTCAGCCGGTACAGCAGCTGGTCCACGAGGTACGCGAAGGTCTCGATCAGGGTGACGCCCGGGTCCGAGACGTTGTGGTCGGTCCATTCCGGGGCGCGTTGCTGCACGTACCGCTTCGCCTCGTCGACGAGTTGCTGGAAGCGGCGGTCGTCCAGGTTCGGGGAGGGCAGGGCCATCAGTCGGCGACCAATTCCTCGGCCCCCTCCTCGGAGGGGATCGTGTAGAAGGGAAAGACCAGGTTGCGGCGGTCGTTGGTGGACCGCACGGTGTAGCGCACGTCGATGTAGAGCGTGCCGTCCTCGACGGCGTCGAAGGCGACGACGACGTCGTCCACGGTGATGCGCGGCTCCCACCGTTCAAGGGCCTCGCGCACCTGCTGGGCGACGCGTCCGGCGGTGGCGCCGTCGCCGGGGGCGAAGACGTAGTCGTGGATGCCGCAGCCGAACTCGGGGCGCATGGGGCGCTCGCCCGGCGCGGTGCCGAGCACCAGGCGGATCGCCTCCTCGATCTCCCGTTCCCGGTCGACCAGGGCGATGCCGCCGGTCGGCCCGACCCGCAGCGGGAAGGCCCAGCCGCGCCCGATGAACCGTTCGCTCATCACACTCCCCCGATCAGGACGTTCGGGGCGCCGGTCAGGATCACCGCGCCGCACACGGTCCGGTCGCGCGCCCGCGCGGCGGGCAGTCCGCCGATCAGCACCGTGGCGGCGACCGGGTTGGGCAGGATCACGTTGGCCGGTCCGGTGGCCGCGTGCGGCGGTATCGGGCAGGTGTGGAGGCTGCCCACGACGGCGGCGGGCCGGCCGCCGATCAGCACGCGGGCCACGGTCGCGGCGGCGGCGGGCGGCGGCGTGGCGATCACCCCGCCGTGGGCGGTGGGGTCACCGGTTCGGGCTGCGGCCGGCATGCGTTGCTCCTCGGGGCGTCGGCATCGGGAACTCGGGTCGGGGATTCGGGGTCGGGGACTCGGGTCGGGGACTCGGGGTCGACGGTGTGGGCGGGAACGGGTCGACGAGTGGCGTGGTGTGGTCAGTTGATGCGGATGAGCTTCGCCTTCAGGACGCCCAGCAGGCCGCCGTCGACGGTGACGTCCTGGATGCCGCTGACGCTCACCGAGCGGCCGCCGACCTTCACGCCGACCCGGCCCTGGATGTCCACGTTCCGGCCCGACACGCTCACGTTGCCGCGCCCCGCGTCCAGGGTGATGCCCTGCTTGTCGAGCAGGACGGAGGTGAGGGGCTGCCGGCCCTTGGCGAAGACCGTGAGCTCGATCCGGTCGCGCCGGTCGTCCAGGAAGACCTCGAGGCGCTCGTCCCCGGTGGTGAGCCGGACGCCCGACGGGCCCGGCGCCCTGGCGTCCAGCAACTCCACCCGGTGCCCCGAACGCGACACGACGGAACGGCGGTTGACCTTGCCGGTGGTCCCGTCGATCAGGGGGACGTCGTGCGGCGACGGCTTGTCGACGCCGTTGTAGAGCCCCCCGATGACGTAGGGGCTGTCCAGCAGGCCCTGTTCGAAGCCCACCAGCACCTCGTCGTTGACCTCGGGGCTCACCACTCCCCCGCCGCCCTTGCCGCCCCACTGCACGGTGCGGACCCAGTCGGTGGTGTACGTGTCGTCCAGCCAGGGGAAGCGCAGCTTCACGGCGCCGGTCTCGGCGCCGCCGGGCTCGCGGACGTCCGTCACCACGCCGATCGCCAGTCCCGGCATGCGCGGCCCCCGGCCCGGTGCGTTGGCGCCGGTGACCAGGCCGGTCAGGGAGCGGTCGGGGCTGGCGCTCACCCACACCGTCGTCCGGTATCCGCCGTGCGGTTCCAGGACGTGCTGCACGGCCGTGGCCGTGTACCGGCCGGAGAACGCCTGTCCGACGTTGCCGAGCGCCACCGGCTTGCCGGCCCGCAGCCGCGGGTTGCCCTCGGCCACCGCCTCCAGCTCGCCGAAACCGGCGCTGACCTGGGCGGCCGTTGCGGCAGCCGCCGCCGTCGTCTCCGCCTGGGTGCGGTACGGGGTGTCGGTGACCGTCAGCTTCGCCGACCTGCCGAACCGGGCCGCGAACGCCGGGCTCAGGCCCGGCACCACCGTGTCGCTGTCCACCGACGGCTGCCGGGCCACCAGCGGCCGCTTGGTGGTCACGTCCCAGCCGCGCACCTCCACCTGGGAGGCGCCGTCCGCGGCCGACAGCGAGGCGCGCAGCGCCAGCAGGTTGCGGCCGTACTCCAGCACCATCGGGTTGCGGGCGGCCGAGGTCGCCGGCGCGGGCGCAGCGGACGCCTTGCGCGGCTTGGTGAACTGGAGCAGGCCCTTCTCGTCGACGCGGACCTGCGCGCCGCTCTCGGCCGCCAGGTGCTGGAGGAAGTCCCAGTCGGACACGTTGGCCTGGGAGAGCTGCCGGTAGGTGACCGGCGCCGCCTCCACGGTGCCGCAGGCCAGCCCGGCCCCGGCGGCCACCTTGCGGACGATCGCCGCCGCCGTCATGTTCCGGTAGGCGACCACCTTGCGGCCCCGCTGGAGTCGGTGGGCCTTGGAGAAGGCGCGCACCACCGTGAAGGAGCCCGAGCGGTCCCGGTCCACCTCGAGGGCGGTCACCTCGCCGTCGAAGAGCCGTTCCCGGGCCTGGCCGGACACGGTCACCACCGACACCCTGAGCGGGGTGCCGATGGTGATGCCGGTGGCCCTGAGGAACTCGTGGTCGGGGTCGCGGAAGGTGAGCTGCGCCGCGTCGGGCAGCCCCACGTTCTCGTCCACCACGCAGCTCACCAGCTGCGCCGCCCAGACGGGCGGAAGTTCGCCGGGTGTCTCGACGACGGGATCCGCCGCGAACGACCGGCCGCCCTGTGCTCCGGACGCGCTCACCGCTCCTCCTCACCGCCCGCGTCGCGCAGGCCCGGCACCACCAGTTGGGTGCCGGGCGTCAGCGCCATCGGGTCGTCGATTCCGTTCGCCTCCGCGATGACCCGCCAGGCCGTCGCGTCCCCGTACTCCCGCCAGGCCAGCAGGGCCAGGCTGTCGCCGGCCACCACGGTGTGGGTGCTGCGGGCCGTGCGCGCGCCGGACGTCGGGTTCTGGCCCGGCGGGTCGACGCTCGCCTCCTCGATGGACAGGGAGCAGGTGGCCCGCAGGGGTTTGCCGTCCACGTCGAACAGCGTGTAGCTCACCGAGAGGCTGGTGAGGACGCCGTCGAACGAGGTGGTCCGCGCGCTCCCCCACTCGAACCGCACCCACGGGCTGGCGGGCTTCTTGCGGCCCAGGCTGGCCGGGGTCGGCACGCACGCCTTCATCAGCTTCTCCACCGCCTGCTCCACGGAGTTGTCGTGGGTGGCGGTGGCGTCCAGGAACACCTGCAGGCTCAGCTCGCGCGGGCCGCTGCCGACGAACTCCGGCAGCGCCGACTGCTCCGCCATCCGGGACGGGGAGCGCCGCCACTCGGTGCTCTTGCGCAGCTCCAGGGTGGAGGGGTTGAACTGCAGGTCGAGCCGCGCGATCGTGCCGCCCGGCTTGGCGCCGACCGAGGCCGGGGGCTCCTTCAGCGTCAGCTGGGCCCTGGCCCTGCTGGAGCGGACCGCTGGGGACATCCGGTGCCTCCTTTCCGTGCGGCGGGTGGGTGGGTGGCGGGTCGGGGTCGGGGTCGGGGTGCGGCGGGGCCGGCGGGTGGTCGCGTCAGGACCAGCGCAGGCCTTCGTGGGCGATCTCCAGGCTTTCGACGGCCGCCGCAGGGTTCGAGGGGTCGAAGGACGGGCCCTGCCAGCGCACGGGGACGATCCCGAACACCTGCCAGCTCATGATCGGGGTCAGGTCCGGCCTCAGGGCCACGATCTCGCCGTCCTTGGGCTCCACCCGCTTCAGCGTCTCGTCGAGCCAGCGCCCGATCTTCGCCGAGTCGGCGGTGACCGGCCGGGTGAGCGTGATGTTCGACCAGGTGACGCGTCCGGGCAGTTGCCAGGTGAAGCCGTTGTTGCCGCCCTCGGCGTAGCTCTCCATCTCGACCTCGGCCCCCATGCCGGAGCAGGTGTGGAAGGCCCCCAGGTCGTCACCGCCGATGGCGAGCCGGAAGAACACGCTCGTCGCGAAGATGCTGTCCGTCATCCGTTCCCTGACCTCGTCCGATTCCTGGTTGTTCTCCGTGCCCGCGTCCGCCGCGCCGCTGTCGCCGCCGTGGTCTCAGCGGCGTCCGTCGTGCGGGCGCCCGGTGCGTTCCCGGCCGCGCCGCAGTTCGGCGCGGAGCAGCCGGGCGACCGGGTCGAGCAGGCGGCGCGCCAGGTCGTCGAGGTCGAGGCCGGCGTCCCGCGCCGGATCGGTGCCACGGGCCGTTCCGGCGGCGGAGGCGGAGCCTGGGGTCTGCGCCGTGGCGGGCGAGGACGCCGACCGGGGCCGGCCACCCGCCGGGGCCGCCGTGGCGGGCACGCGCGGAGGGACGCGGTCACCGGCGGTCCCGGACCGTGGCCCGGGGCCGGTGCGCTGGACGGTGGTGGACGCGCCGCCCGAACCGCCGTCAGATCCGGCACGCCTCCAGCGGACGACCGGCACCTCGCCCGCCGCGGCCGGGATGCCCGCCACGGCGGGCGGCCGGTCCGCGAGCGGCGCGGCCTGCGGCGCGGTCACCGGCAGGGCCCGCGCCGGGACGGCGGCGGATGCCGCGGGTGCGCCGGTCCCGGGCGCACCGGTCCCGGGCTCCCGGGAGGCGGGCGGCGCGGGCCGCACGACGGGGACGCGCTGGACGGGCGCCGGGCCGCCGGTCGGCCCTGGGGCAGCGCCCGGCGTTTCATGACGGCCGGTCACGGCACGCCGGCCTGGCACACCCGCCGGGACGGCAGGTGCGTTGCCGGGGCCGGCGGCGGGCGTACGGACCGGAGCGGGTCCGCCCGTGGCCGAGGCGGTGGCAGGCCGGGGGGACACGGTGCGCGCGACGGCATCCGGGGTGGTGGCCCAGCGGGCCGCGACCACCGGTCGGCTGCCGGCCCGGGCCGGAGGTGGGGCGGAACCCTCCGGGAGCATGGTGTTCAGGGAGAGCGGGCGGGCGGCGAGCAGGGAAAGGCTGCGCGACACGGGCAGCGGCCGCGTCCCCATCACGCCCGAGGGACCGTGCCCCACGCCACCGTGACCCGGCGCGGCGCCCTGGGCCACACGCCGGGCGACGACGAGCGGCACGGGGCTCGCCTTGCCGGACGCGGCTCCGGGCGACTGCCCAGCGGCGGGACGCTGCCCGCCCGGCGACGCGGTACCGGGTCGCCGCTGTTCCCGCGGAGCGCGGCCCGGTGCGGCAACGGCGGGCGCAGGAGCTGGACTTCCGGTCACGGTGGTGGGCTGAGGCGGCGTCACCACGGGCGTGGCGGGGCCCTCGACGTGCGGCGCGGTGCCGGGCTGTGCGGTGCCGGGCTGCGTGGTTCCCGGCTGCCCGGTGCCCGGCTGCCCCGTGCTCGGGCCCGAGGCGTCCGCCGCGAGGCTGCGCTGCACGCCGCCCCTGCCCAGCAGCGGCGCGTCCACCGTCGGACGGGAAGGGCGACCACCCGGCACCGGGCCGGAGGCGGGTGCGGAGGCTTGCGCGACCTCGGCGCTCGGCGGCAGCGAGGGCAGGGGTGCGCCCAGGCCGCCGCGTGCGCGAGCGCCCGTGCGGGTCGGTCGGTCCGCCCCACCGGCACGGGGGGCGGAGCCCTCGGCACCGCTCGCGTCGTCCGTGTGGCGCTGGACGACGGGAAGCGCCGGACCGGACGCGCCCCGGCCACCGGGCGGGACGGCGGCGCCGCTGGCCAACGGCACAGCGGTGGGCGGCAGCTCGCTCAGCGGTGCGCCGAGCGGCGCGCGGCTGACCGCGCCCTGCGCCGGGGTGGCCGGTGGGACCGGAGCGGAGCGGGTGACGGGAGCCGGAGGGTGCGCGGGCCGGAGGGCGGGGACGCGGCGCACCGGGTCGGCCGGGCGCCGGGCGACGGTCAGGGCGGGCCCCGCCGGGCGGGGCCGGACGGAGGGGCGGGGCGCGTCCGCGCCGGAGTCCGGGCCGTCCGCGCTCCGCGGCGCGCGTCCGCCGGCACCGGACGCGCGCCCGGAGTCGGTCCCGGGCGCTCCGGACCGTGTCCGTGGGGCGGCGGGACGGTCGGCCGCGGGCCGGGCCGGGGCGCCGTCCGCGGTCGCGCTCGGGACCGCCGCCACGCGCCGCACCAGCGGGATCTCCGGCACGGTGGGCCCGCGGTCGGCGTCGGCGGGCGGCACGACCGGGCCGGTGCCCGGCTCCGCCGTCCGCTGGACGGCGGGAGGCGCGGAGGAGAGCACGGCGGGTGAACTCCCGGACGTCAGACCACGCTCACGCGGAGCGTCGCCCGCACGTCCGCCGCCGGTGGCCCCGTCACGTCCGGGACGCCCCACCACGGGCTCCCCACCGCCCGGGACCGCACCGGACGAAGCCGCACCAGGCACAGCCGAGCCGGCACCGGGCACAGCCGAGCCCGCACCGGACCCGGCCGAGGCCGCGCGGGACACACCCGGTGCCGCACCGGACGTACCCGAGGCCGCGCCGGACGAAGCCGAGGCCGCGCCGGACGAACCCGTGGTGGACGCCCGCCCTCCCGGCCGTGTCCGCCGCGCGACCCGCGGTGTCCGGGCCGTCGGCGGACGGGGCGTACCGCCGGAAGCCCCGGCGTCACGCCCAGCGGCGGCCGCCGCGCGGGTGTCCACCACCCCCGCGTCCGCACCGTCGCCCTGCGGTCCCTCGGCGTCGTCCACCCGCAGTGACCGCAGCAGCAGGGGCCCGCCGCCGCCCCCGGTGGCCTGCGGGGCGGCCGGGCGGGTGACGCCGCGCACCAGGCCGGTCGGTGCCGTGGGCAGCACGGCGTGACCGAGGCCGGAGTCGAAGGACGGGTTCTGCCAGGCGGCGAGGCCCGCCCGGAAGGCGAGGCCGTCGCTGACGCCGAGCGGGGCCCGGGAGACGGTGAGCCGCGGCGGTGGGGTGCGGCGCCAGCCGCCGTCCCAGTCGCCGGGCACGGAGGAGACCCCGGCGCCGGGCACGGAGGAGCCCCCGGCGTCAGGCGCGGAGAGGGCTCCGGCGTCGGGCGCGCTCCGGTCCGCCGCCGCGCCGGACGTGCCGTCCGCGGTGGTCGGTCCGGCGGCCCGGCGGCGCAGCCTGTCCCGCCATGCCATGTGCTCAACCGCCTTCGTTCACGCGGGTGTTGATGCGGGCGATCTCGGCCACCCACTGACGGCGTTCGTCGTGGGTCAGGTCGAGGATCTCCTCGCGGGGCCAGTGGAAGTGATAGGCGACGTACGCGATCTCCTCCCGGAGCCGGGGAAGGGCGTACGTCACGATTCCCCCAGGCGCCCGCCCGAGAGGTCGACCTCGAAGCCACCCTCGCAGTGCGGGCAGGTCACCGCCGCCCGGGTGTGGCCCTCGCTGTTGACGCGGCGGTAGAAGTCCTGGAGGAAGGCGACGTCGGTGGCGTACATCCGTTCCACGATCCCGGCGTGCACATCGGTGATGGAGCCGATCCGGGTGATCACCTGGCTCAGCAGCACCACGCTCAGGTACGCGGGGTTCTCCTTGACCCGCAGGTCGATCTGGGGGCGCAGTTCGTCCCGGGCGGTGGCCAGGCGCATCGCGCCGTGGCGGTGGACGGTGCCCGCCTCGTCGACGTAGCCGCGCGGCAGTTCGAACTCGAACTCGGTGCGCAGCCCGTGTTCCTCCCGGGGCGGCGGCGGGGCGGCGGCGGGGGATGCCGCCGGCTGCTCGGCGGCGGCCCCGGCCGCCTGGGCGGGCGCCGTCACCTGGAGGATCTCCTCCAGGTTGCCCGCCGTCACCGTACGGCGCCTCATTCGACGACGATCTCCTCGAACACGATGGTGACGGTCTCGGTGGCGTGGGAGGCGTCCCCGGCCTTCAGCGACGGACCCTCCCACTTGGAGGCCCAGCCCTGCATCAGCTGGATGCGGCGGACCGTGCTGCCCTCGGTGTCCTTGATCTCGATGGTGATGTTCTGGCGGGCGGCGTTGACCGCGCCGTTGTTCAGGGTTTCCTTGATCCAGTTGGTGAACTCGCTGCTCTGGTCGAGTCCCCGGGTGATCGTGATCTCACCCGCCTGCCGGCCGCCGGGCTGCTTGCGGATGATCTGCTTGCCCTCCGCGCTGACCTGCTTGATCTCGACGACGTCCTCCTCGACGGTCAGCCCGCTGATCTCCTGGATCGACTCGACCAGGTAGCCACCGAGTTGCACGCCGAAGACGTGGGTGGAAAGCGCATCGCCCGTTGCCATGACTGTCTGTCACCTTTCTTGCGGAGCCGTTGTCACGGTCCCCGGGATCACTCGTCGATGAGGCTGGTGCTGTCGGAGAACTGGGCCAGCCGGAACACCACGAACTCCGCGGGCTTGACCGGCGAGACGCCGATCTCGCAGACGACGCGGCCCTGGTCGATGGACTCCTGCGGGTTGTTGTCGCGGTCGCACTTCACGTAGAACGCCTCTTCGGCGGTGCGGCCGAACAGCGCGCCCCGGCGCCACTCCTCGGTGAGGAACGCCGTGACGTTGCGCCGGATGCTCGACCAGAGCCGGTCGTCGTTCGGCTCGAAGACCACCCACTGGGTGCCCAGGAGGATCGACTCCTCCAGGTAGTTGAAGAGCCGGCGCACGTTCAGGTAGCGCCAGGCCGGGTCGGAGGAGAGGGTGCGGGCTCCCCAGATCCGGATGCCCCGGCCGGGGAAGGCGCGGACGCAGTTCACGCCGATCGGGTTCAGCAGGTCCTGCTCGCCCTTGCTGAGCCGCAGCTCCAGGTCGACCGCGCCGCGGATCACCTCGTTGGCGGGCGCCTTGTGCACGCCGCGCTCGGCGTCGCTGCGGGCCCACACGCCGGCGATGTGACCGCTCGGCGGGACGGTGGTGTTGCGGCCGGAGGCCGGGTCGAAGACCCGCACCCACGGGTAGTAGAGGGCGGCGTAACGGGAGTCGTAGCCCGCCTCGTCGTTGCGCCAGGTCCGCACCTGCTGGGCGGTCAGCCCGGGCGGGGTGTCCAGGACGGCCACCCGGTCGCCCATCTGCTCGCAGTGCGAGATCACGGCGAGCTGCACGGTGCGCACGCCCTCGGCGTCGATGTCGCCGCGCCGGTGGGCGCTCATCAGGTCCGGCACCGCGACCATGGTGATCTCGTCGATGGCCTCCAGGCCGCCGAAGCCGGTGCGGTCACCGGCGTCGCCGACGTACTCGGCCGCGCCGAGGCGGGCCACCTCGCCGGAGCCGGAGGACGCGGGTGCGGCCGGCGCGTCGGTCAGCGCCACGGTCTGGTTGGCGGGCCTGGTCTGCGGGGCGCCCTGCTGTTCGGTGACCTCGACCAGCTTGGAGGCGCGGGCCTGGTTGACCAGGTAGCCCTTGACGTTCTTCCGGGTGGAGACCTCGTACGTCTCCGCCACCTGGTCGCCGCGGCGGACCAGGACCTTGAAGCGGTCCTCCGGCGGGTTCTCGCCGTCCGCGTCGGCGATCTCCACCGACACGCCGGTGACGCCGGGCCGCGCCGCGACCAGGAAGCCGCCCAGTTCGGCCGGCCGGGCCGCCTCGGTCGCCTGCCCCGCCGGGGCGGAGGCGTCGTCCGGGGAGCCGCCGACGCGCACGACGTACGCGGTGCCGCCGCCGTTGGCGAAGTAGCCGTGGAGGGCGTGGGCGAGGTAGGTGCCCTCGGTGAAGCCGCCGAAGGTCCGGGTGTACTGGTCCCAGCTGGTGACCAGCGTCGGCGTGTGGAACGGGCCGGTCTCGGCGAACCCCACGAACGCGGCGACCGCGGTGCCCACCCCCTCGATGGGCCGGGCACCGGACTGCACCTCCTCCACGTACACGCCCGGGGTGAGGTACGTCGGCATGCTCGCTCCTTCGGGTCCTGCGGTTCCTGGCGGTGCTGTCACCTGTGTCCAGGCCGAGTCTGCGGGGCGGAACCACGAGGTGACAGGGCCGTGCGGACCTGGCCGGGGGCAGCGCGGCTGCCCCCGGCCGCCCGTGACGACCGCCCGGTCACCCCTCGGGCCTGCCCCCGCGCTGCCCCCCGGGGCCTGGACGCCCCGCGCGTCGGCACGTTCGACTGGGGGCCGCACCAGAGGTGCGTCGACGAGGAGGCAGCGGATGCGGACGTCCAGGTCGCGTGCCGAGCAGGAGGGCAACCAGCGGACGGCCGCCGATGCCGCGGCCGTCCGGAAGGCGTCCCCGCACGGCGCCGCCGTACCTCCCCCGCTCACCGCCGGCGCCCTCCACACCGCCCAGCGCGGTGCGGGCAATGCCGCGGCGACCGCGATGATCGCCCGCCGAGCCCGCTCCGAGGCCGCCCCCGACGCGCCCGCCACCGGTGTGCGCGACGTGCTGCGGTCGGCCGGTAAGCCGCTGGCCGGGCCGGTGCGCGAGGAGATGGAGGCCAGGCTCGGCGCCGACTTCTCCGACGTCCGTCTGCACACCGGTGCGAGCGCTCGCAGGTCCGCGGCGGACATCGGCGCACGCGCCTACACCTCGGGCAGCCACGTCGTGATCGGTGACGGCGGCGGCGACAAGCACACCCTCGCCCACGAACTGACGCACGTCGTCCAGCAGCGCCGGGGCCCGGTGTCCGGCACGGACAACGGCGCGGGCCTCTCCGTGTCCGACCCGTCGGACCGCTTCGAGCGTGAGGCCGAGGCGAACGCGCACCGGGTGATGGCCGGCCCGGCGCCACAGGCCCCGTCGTCGCACGACGGGACCACGCGGGCGGCGACCGCCGGTGCCGGTCACGCCGTCCAGCGCCGTTCCGCGACCCCGCTGGCCGACCGGATCGGTGACGAGGCGGTCCCGGCCGACGTGTCCACCGCCGTGGCGCGCTACGACAAGCTCAAGGATTTCGACCTGCAGCTGCAGATCCAGGAACTGCGGGCGATCCAGGCGCTGCTCCCAAACGCGCCCGGCCCGGTGCGGGACACGGTGGCCGGCGAGCTGCAGTTCGTCACCGCCGAGCTGGAAGCCCTCCGGGCGACCCTGCAGGGCGAGGACGGCGCCTACGACCTGATGACCCAGCAGGGGCTGCTCTGGACGGAGGAGGGCTTCCCTTACAACACGGGCGTCATGGAACGGACCGGGCGGCCCTATTTCGAGGCGCTCTCGGCGGGGAACCTGCAAGGTCTGCAGGCGGAGAACGCAAGCCCGGTGGACGCCGAGTGGTACGGACGGATGCGTGGCGAACTGGAGCAGGAGCTGCGCACCTTCGTCGTCCGCCACTACACCCCGGAGAGGAGGGTCAAGGGCCTCCTCTCCGACGGCATGCAGTCCCGGGCAGGCCTGGAGGCGAACCACGGGGGCGGCGAGAACAACACGGACCCCTACGACGTCCACGTCCTGGCCAACACGGGCTTCGTCTTCTTCTACCTCGAGGCGCCCGATGCCGGGTTCCGCGACTCCCGCTTCACCGGACCAGGCGTGGCGGGCGACGAGGGGCGCAAGACCCGCATCACCCTGGGCCTCGAGGAGTCGGGCCTGCTCAGCAAGGGCTGGATCATGCTCAGCGACTTCTCGGCACGGGAGTTCCCGACCTTGCTGGCCAAGCGCGAACCGGCCGTCGAGCTGCGGAGCGTCTCCAAGAACATCAACCACTTCATCAAGAACAACAAGGGCTTCGCCAGACTGCGCGAGCACAAGCGCGACGGGATCGGCGGGACGCCGGCCCCGCAGGACGTGACCCAGGAACGCCGCACAGAGTGGAACAAGGTGCGAGGCCAGCTGGCCGACGAGGCCAAGGGCAGGCAGGTGTATACAGGCCCCAAGGTCGGGAGGGAGCCGGCCGCCAAGGTGGAGCGCCCCGAACTGCTGCACCAGAACCTGCTGGTCGGCCGGGACATCGTCCCCGGTCTGGTCGAACGCGCCCTAGCCGAGGTGCACCGGATCGACGAGGTCGATCCCAAGGCGGGGCAGGTGCTGCGCGCCAAGAACGCGCGGGACCTGCTGCTCTTCCTCCTCAAGGACGTGATCCGCCCCCAGGCCATGGTGCCGGGCCCGGTCCACGTGGAGGAACGGCACATCGAGTACGCCTGACCACCCCGGAGAGGACGGGGGCCGTCAGGCCTCCGTGGCTGCCGCCAGGTGGGGCCCGAACTCGCTCGGCAGGATCAGGCGGCCCAGCTTGCGGTACTCCTGGGCGATAGCGGTGATCAGCTGGCGCATGGTCAGCGCGGTGCCGGTCTCCGCCGCGAGGTAGGCCGCGGTCACCGCGCAGGAGCGGATGGACCCGCCGGCCAGTTCGAAGCGGTCCGCGCAGAAGGCGAGGTCGAGGTCGTCGGCCCGGGGCAGGCGGTCGCCCAGGCAGCGGTCCCAGAGGGCGAGGCGCTGGCCGGGGTCCGGCACCGGGAAGTCGGCCACCACGTCCAGGCGGCGGGTGAACGCCTCGTCCAGGTTGGCCCGCAGGTTGGTGGTCAGCACGGCGATGCCGTCGAAGGACTCCATGCGCTGGAGCAGGTAAGCGGACTCGATGTTGGCGTGCCGGTCGCGCGCGTCCTTCACCTCGGAGCGCTTGCCGAAGATCGCGTCGGCCTCGTCGAAGAGGAGCACGGCGTTGACCGCGGAGGCCTCGGTGAAGATCCGCTCCAGGTTCTTCTCGGTCTCCCCGATGTACTTGTCGACCACGGTGGACAGGTCGACCACGTAGAGGTCCATGCCGAGGTCCGCCGCGACGACCTCGGCCGACATGGTCTTGCCCGTGCCCGACTCCCCCGCGAACAGCGCGATCACGCCGCGCCCCCGGCCGCCGCCGGGCCGCATGCCCCACTGTCCGAGCACCTGGTCGCGGTGGCGGGCGCGCAGCGCTAGTTCGCGCAGGCGGCGGTGGGTCGTCGGTGGGAGGACCAGGTCGTCCCAGCCGACCCCGGGTTCGACGCGGCGGGCCAGTCGGTCGAGTCCCGCGCCGTTCTGGGCGCGCACGGCGGCGCGCAGGTCGTCGGGGCCGACCGGACGGCCGGCCAGGGCGGCGGTGCGCACCGCGACGTCGGCCGCGCGGCGCAACTGCGCGGAGTCCAGCCGGTGGGCGGCCACCGCCCGGGCCAGCTCGTCGACGCCGACGGCACCGCCGGTGCCGGTGCCGGTGGCCGCGACCCGGTCCAGGGCGTGGCGCCAGCGCTCGGCCTGCCGTTCGGGCGAGGGGGCCGGCACGGTCAGCACGACGGGGCTGTCGGGTGCCCAGAGCGGGTCCCAGCCGCCGGAGCCGTGCGTCAGGAGGGGAAGGCCGCGCAGCGCGCCGCACACCGCCCGCAGCGTCCGCGCCCGCTCTGCGGGCTCCCCGGGCAGCGCCTCCAGCGGGCCGAGGACGACACCGCCCCCCGTCAGACGGCTCTCCAGCGCGGCGAGCCGCGCCACTTCGGGCACGTCGCCGGGGCGCCGGGCGAGCGCCGCCGCGTCCAGGACGAGGGGGCGCAGCCCGGCCGCGCGCAGGGCCGCGACGGCCAGGCCCTCCGCGTCGCCGCCCCGGCTGCGCAGGTGGACGAGACCGCTGCCGCTGCTCGCGGCGGCCGCCGCCCGGTGGACCGCCGCCGGGTCGGCGGCCGGGTCCTCGTGCGCCGCGCCGAGCAGGCCGGCGAGCCGGGCGTCGGGCCGCGCCGCGCCGAGGAGGTGGGCGGTGACCCGGTCGGGGACGACCAGGACGCGGGAGAGCGGCGGCCGTTCCGGCTCGGTGACCGTCAGCAGACCGCCGTCGACCAGCGGCGCTCCGGCGGCGAGCCGGAACCGGCCGGGGCCCGCCGGGGAGAGCCCGCACAGTTCCAGGGCGAGCCCGACCGTGGGCCTGCGGCGCGTCAGGTCGTCGTTGAGGTAGCCGTAGAGCGGCTCGAACCGGGCGTCCAGGTCGGGCGCCACCGCGACCAGGAGCAGGTCGAGTTCCAGCGGCGACAGCCCGAACCGCGCGGCGAGCACGCCGAGGACGGAACCGGCCGGTGGCTGCGGGGGCGCGTGGCCGGGGACGTCCAGCCCGCCCGGCGCGTCCAGGATGCGGGCCGCCGCCTCGGGGGTGAGGTACTGCCCGCGGTACGGATCGTCGGGCTCGGGGTCGGCGGCGCGCCGGACCGTCACGGCGTGCCGCACCCGTTCCTCGACGGCGCGCAGCCGTGCCCACAGCGGGTCGGGGCCTGCCGGGGCGGGTCCCGGTCCGGCGGCGGTCCCGGTCTCCGGCCCCGTCCCGCCCCGGGGGTCGTGGTGCACGGGCGGCTCGGCCACGGGTGACTCGGCGGTGTCCGTCATGGCTGGCGGTCCCCCCGGCGGCGGCGCCGGGCGGGGGCGGCTCCTCGCTCGCGGGGACCGGCGAAGCCCTCCGGTCCCGGGTCGTCCGTCTCCAGGTAGCGCAGCCGGCGTCCGGGCTCCGTCTCCCCGCCCTCGCGCCGGGCGGCGGACCGCACGACGAGGCCTTCGGTGACCGGCGGGGCGGTGGCCGTGGTCGCCCCGGCGAGCGGCGCCCGGACCCGCACCCCGAGGGAGGCCTTCAGCTCACCGCCGAGCGCCGACCACACGTCGGCGGCGGCCGGCGCGTCGGCCGCCGCCCCGGCGGTGTACAGGGCGACGGTGAGGCCCAGTTCGGCGAGCGTGCCGGTGAGCAGCCGCGCGGGAAGGGTGTCGGTGGCCGTCAGGCAGGTGAGCACCTCGGAGAGCAGCCGGTGCTCGTCCTGCGGGCGGCCGGCCCACGCCGTGACGAGGTAGGTCAGCTCGAACCACCGGGGCGGCGTGCGCCGCGCAACGAGGTGCCCGTCCGCGTCGTACACCTCCCCGGCTCCGCTGCCGCGCCGGGTGGCGTCCTCGCGGATGTCGTAGAGGAAGACGCAGACCGTCGGCGCGCTGCGCCGGGCGGCCCATTCCCGGGTGGGCGCGTCGAAGACCACCTCGACGCCCGACGCCTCCAGGCCCGCTTCGCCGAGCAGCCGGCGCAGCCCTTCGTCGACCTCGTGGATCACCGGCGGGTCACCTCGTCGGGCGGCTGGACGGTACCGGTGACCACCAGGAAGTCGGTCTTGACCGGCGAGAACCCGGGGCCGCGGGCGGTGATCACGCGCGGTCCGGTCTGGTCCTTGGCGAGGATGAGCAGCTGGCCGATGAACGTGCCGTCCGCCTCGGGCACGGTCGGCGCGGCCGCCGCGGTGATCCCCGGCTTCCAGGTGAAGCGCACCGGCGCGCCCGGCGGGAAGTCCTCGCCGCGCACGGAGGTGACGAAGCCGGGCTTGCCGATGTCCGGCACCGCGACGATGCGTGGCTGGAGGATGCGCAGCCGCTGCCGGGCGGTGTTGTCGCCGCGGTCGGCGTCCGTCCCGCTGGTGGTGAGTTCGCCGGTGACCTGGCCGGTCAGCGCCTTGTCGGGGCGCAGGACGACCCGGACGACGGTGCTCGCGCCCGGCTCCAGGTCCGGCAGCGCGCACGACCAGGAGGCGTCGCAGCCGGGCGGCCGCGCACCGGCGGCCGGGATGCCGGCGGGAAGCCCGACGCGCAGCCGCAGTCCGGTCGCCAGCGCGTTGCGGCCGTTGCGCACGGTGTACGTGACCACGACGCGCCCGCCGACGTACCCGGGGTTCGGCCGCGCGGTGACCCGCACTCCCGGCCCGGCCTCGGGCGCGGGCGGCGGGACGGCCGGCGGCCGGGTGGTGGGCGGCGCGGTGGTGGGCGGCGGGGTCGTCGGCGGCACGGTGGCCTCGCGCACCGGCACCACCGTCCGGCCGGCGTTGTCGCTGGGCTGCGGGTCGAGGACGGTGCCGGTGA
This sequence comes from Streptomyces sp. NPDC002640, assembly GCF_053592575.1. Lineage (NCBI taxonomy): Bacteria > Bacillati > Actinomycetota > Actinomycetes > Kitasatosporales > Streptomycetaceae > Streptomyces > Streptomyces sp. NPDC002640. The sequence continues at coordinate 86,507 of NZ_JBSFVZ010000028.1, forward strand.
CCGACCAGTCGACGGGCGCGTCGCCGGGGACGAGCCCGGTGAGGGTGACGTCCACCGGAACGGTCGTGCCGGGCGGCACCACGCCGACGTCGCACTGGAGGGAGGCGGCGTCGCAGGCGCCCCCGGGCCAGGTGACGGCGGTGACCTGGACGCCGGCCGGGGGCGCGACGGTCAGCCGGGTGCCGGGCGAGGCGGCGGGGCCGTTGTTGACCACGTCGACGCGGACCGTGGTGGAGCGGCCGACGGTGACCGCGTCGACGCCGTCGGGCGCCCGGACCGCGAGGTCCACGGACTGCTGGACGGCGGGTTCCTTCTGCCGGCCCGGCAGGGAGCCGGTGAGGGAGACGAGGTCGCCGGAGGCGAGGTCGAGGAACTTGACGCTCTCGGGGCTGTTGGCGGCGACCCGGGCGCGGGCGCTGAAGACCAGGCCCGTGCCGTCGGCCGTCCAGGCGGCGTCGCGCGGCTGGTGCGGGCCGGTGCCGGAGGTGTCCGGCAGTTCCCGGCCGCAGGCGCCGGCCTGGTCACGGGCGGCGGCGGGCAGCAGGACCCGGCACCGGTCGCCCGACACGGACGTCACGAGGATGCCGTTGCGCTCGTCGACGCGGCCGCCGCCGTTCTTGCGGTTGAAGGCGATGTTCCGGCCGTCCGGGGAGAACGCGGGGCTGTCGTCGATGACCTCGCAGGCGCCCGGGCAGTTGTCTGCGCTCAGGTCGTGCTGCCGCGTCAGGTTGTTCACGGGCGCGGTCCAGACGTGCTTGCTGCCGCCGCGTCCGCCGATCACGTGGTTGCGGGTGAAGGCCAGGGTGGTTCCGTCGGAGGACCAGGTGGGCTGGGCGTCCTGGCCCTGGAGCTCCCCGGCCGGCGGGGTGATCCGGCCGGTGATCTCGCCGGTGGCGACGTCGGCGACGAGGATGCGGCTGGGGCCGGCGGCCTCGCCGACGCCGCCCGGCGACACCCGGGTGAAGGCGAGGCGCTTGCCGTCCGGGGAGAACGCGGGGTCGGTGTCCCAGTCGTCGGGGCCGCGTTCCGCGAGCGGCAGGGGGGCCGCGTTCGCGCCGTCCGCGTCCGCGACCCAGATCCGCTGGGTCCGGCGCTCGGGGGGGCCTTCGAACCGGGTGACCACGATCCGGCGGCCGTCGGGCGTGTAGCTCTGCCGCTCGGTCCACGGGTCGTAGCCGGCTCTGGGCCTGAAGAGCGGGTCCTTGGCGGGGTCGGTGTTGGTGTCGGCCTCCGGGTCCTCGGCGAGGACCTTCAGTCCCAGGTCCCGGGGGTCGGACCCGTCGAGCCGCACGTCCTGCAGCGTCGCCTCCCGCGGCCCGGCCGCCGAGGTGCGCTCCACCACCGCGCGGCCGCCGTCCCGCGGGCCGAGCCAGGTGGGCGAGCGGACCTCGCGGTTCTCGTTGAGGACCAGCGCGGGGGTGGCGGCGGAGTAGGCCGGCGTCCGGAACACGTGGTCCCAGTCGCCCTCGCACTCGCAGGTGATCTCCGGGCTGAGGAACAGGACCTCGTCCCCGCCGGGCAGCCAGGCCGCACCGTGGGCCCGCCACTCGGTCTGCGCGCCGCCGAGCAGCGGCTTGTCGGTGCTCCCGTCGGTGCCGTCCGTCACCCGCAGCCGGGTCCCGCTCTGCCCGTAGCCGGCGGGGTGGGCGGTGTACGCGATGAGGTCGCGGTGGGCGGCGTCGTCGACCGGGTTCCACACCGGCTCGGTGGCCTCGCCCTTCGCGGGGTCGGTCACGCGCACGGCGTCGCCGCCGGTCAGGAGGCGCACGTAGATCTGCCGCCCGGCCGAGGGGCCGCCGTCGCCGGAGTACGCCAGGCGCCGTCCGTCCGGGGAGACGGTGGGCCACTGCTCGTCGGTGGGGGTGTTGGTCAGCCGCGTCGTGCGGCCGGTGCCGTCGGCGCGCACCAGCCACAGGTCGCGCTGCGTCCCGCCGTCGGTGCCGCCGGGGCCGGCCGAGTCGAAGACCACGGACCGCCCGTCCGGCGTCAGCCGCGGGTGTGCCGCGTTCATGCCGGTGGTGAGGCGGAGCACGGAACCGTCGGCGGAGCGCAGGTAGACCTGCGGGTTCTTCTCGTCGCGGCGGCTGGTGAAGACGAGCCGGTCGCCCAGGGCGGACGGCTGTGTGTCGAAGTGGGCCGGTCCCCGGCCGAGCAGCGGGGTGCTGGAGGTGGTGGTGGCCACCCCACCGAGGCTGCGGTGCCGGGTGCCGGCGTAGGCGACCCGGGTGGTCGCGGCGTCCCGGGTCTCCGCCGCGGTCACGCTCGACGCGGGGTCCGCGCCGTCCTGCCGGGACGCGGCGGTCACCCCCAGCAGCGGGAGCAGCAGCAGCGCCACCAGGCCGAACCGCCCCGGGCGGTGCCGCCTGCCGGGGCCAGCGGTCTTCATCAGGGTCCCCCCAGCGGTCGGTGCGGCATCCGGACGTGCCCCCGCCACCCTGCGGCACCGCGGGCGGGCACGGCAGGGCGGCGGGGCCATACCCGGGGGAAGCGCGTCGTGCGCTTTCGGGCAGTGCCCGTTCCCCGGCCGGCCGCGGCGGGCCGGGGAACGGGCTCGCGGTGGGCCGTCAGATCAGGCCGTTGCGCAGCGCGTAGCCGACCGCGTGGGCCCGGTTGCGCAGCTGCAGCCGCGAGATGACCTCGTGCAGGACGTTCTTGACGGTCCGTTCGGAGTAGGCGGTCTTGCGGGCGATCTCCGCGGTGTCCAGGCCCTCCGACACCATGCGCAGCATGTCCGCCTCCCGCGCGGTCAGCGTGGAGAGGGACATGGCCCGCGGGTCGAGCGCCGACCGCTGGAGGCTGCCCACGTGGGTGAGCAGCGTTCCGAGGAGGTCGCCGGGCAGGACGCCCTCGCCGTTGGCCACGGCCAGGACCAGGCTCAGGAGCTGCTCCTGGTCGGCCTCGGACCGCCGCAGCACGGCCGCCACGCCGCACTCGATGACGCGCTGCAGCGAGCCGGCGCCGAGGGTCGCGACCACCAGGCCGGTGCGGGTACGGGAGTTGTGGCGGAGCTTGTGCAGCAGGGCGGCCACCTCGTCGTCGACGTGGTCGACGACCACGAGCGACACCTCGGCGCGTTCGGCGTCGGGGTCGGCGACCAGATCGATCTCGGGGCGCTGGCGTAACTGCTGGACGACGCCCAGCCGCAGCACCGGGTCGGCGGCGTAGACGGCCACGGTCACGCGCTCGGGGCGTTCGGGACGGGAGGTTCTCCGCATGGTCCAGGACTGAGTGGGCACATGTGCCGCGGTGGACACGGCGGCGGAGTCGGCGGGAGCGGCCTTCTCTGCGGTGGGCATAACGGCTTACCTGTCTGGGAGGGGATCCGGTCGGCGGGACGGAGGGAGCAGCCGTACGGCGGCGGGTGGGCAGGGCATGGCACGGTGGGCGGCGCCCGGGGAGCGCCGGGCCGCGGTGACGGCCCGGCGGTACCGTCGTCGGCGCGTGACCGCCGGGGCACCCTGACTGCCCGGGTTCTGCCCCCGCGTCCGTTCCGGTGGTCCGGGGGCGGTCCTAGCGTGGCGGCGTGACGCCTTCTGCAGCCTCTTCCCGTCCCGGCACACCCGGTCTCGACATCCCGGAAGTGACCGTGGTCCCGGGTGACACCGCCACGACCAGCCTCACCGTCCGCAACGACAGCGACATCGTCGAGGCGTACGGCCTGGAGGTCGTCGGGGACTGCGCCGCCTGGACCACGGTGGAACCGGCCCGGGTCTCGCTCTACCCCGGCACCTCCGAGACGGTGACCGTCCGGCTGGCCCCACCCCGTTCCCCGGAGGTCCGGGCCGGTGAGATGCCCCTCGGCGTGCGGGTCCTTCCGGCCGAGCACCCCGAAGCGGTGCGAGTGCTGGAGACCACCGTGCACGTCGAGGAGTTCCGGGACCTGCACACCGAGCTGGCTCCGCGCCGCCGCCACGGCTGGCTGCGCGGCCGCTACCGGCTGGCCGTGCAGAACCGTGGCAACGCGCCGGTGGAGGTGGGGTTCGCCGCCGGCCAGGCCGGTGAGGAGCTGGCCTTCGCCTTCGCCCCGGCGGAGAAGAAGCTGGAACCGGGCGAGTCCGCGGAGGTCGGTCTGAGGGTCCGCACCGGCACCCCGGTGTGGTTCGGCGCGCCCGTGGTGTGGCCGTTCACCGTCGACACCACGGAGACCGCCGGCACCGCCGACGCCGCCGAGTCCGGTGTCCAGGAGGCCCGGCCGGAGGAGACCGCCGCCGTCCGGACGCCGCTGGACGCCGAGTTCGTGCAGATCCCCGTCTTCCCCCGCTGGCTGCTGGTGGTGCTCGCCGCGCTGCTCGCGCTGCTGCTCGCCTGGTTCACGCTGGTCCGCCCGGCCGTGCGCAGCGCGGCCAAGGAGGCCGCCGTCGAGGCCGTCGATCCGAGCCCCGCGGCCGCGGGGGAACGGGCGGCGGGAGAGCAGGCCGCCGGTGACGCCGGTCCCGGAGCGGGTGCCGGCACCGGCGCCGAGGGCCAGGGGGCGGGCGCCTCCGCCGGAGCCGGGGCCGGAGCCGGAGCCGGGGCGGAGAACGGCGCCGCGCTCGGCGGCGGCCCGCAGATCTCCGAGACCATCGACGTGCAGACGGCCGGCGGGGAGACCGAGACCGGTACCTACCGGGTGCCGGCGGGCAGCGTCTTCGGAGTGACGGACATCGTTGTCGCGAACTTCCAGGGCGACGAGGGTCTGCTCACGATCACCTTCGGCGACCGGAAGATCACCACCATCGCGCTGGAAACCTTCCGCAACCAGGACTACCACTGGGTAACCCCCATCAAGATCCCCGAGAACGAAACCGTCACCATCGAAGTGACCTGCGGTAAGCCCGGGACACCGGCGTCCGGCCGACAGGCGCGGGAGTGCCACGAGGTTCTGAACGTGAGCGGCGTACTCAGTCGCACCGCGCAGTGACTCGGGCCTCACCTGTGCAACATTCTCGACCGAAATAGCCCGGCATCGCCAAGAGTTGGCTCTTGCTCCGGCCGGAAACAATCACGATGGGACCGGAAAGCGTCACCTCGGCCCCCGGTGGTGAACACCGGGGGCCGTTGACGTCGTCCCTCACCGGCCTGGGGAGCCCCCGCCGGCCGCGCCACCTCAGCGCGGCACGCCGGCGGGGTCCTCCACGGGGAGGTCGTCGGGCCGCAGCAGGCGCAGGTCGTCCAGGCCGGGCGCGGCCAGCGTGCCGATCCGCCGGGCCTGCCGGGTCATCATCGCCTCCACCAGCCGTCGCCCGGTGCGGGCGTTGCCGAAGTGGCGGTCCCGCGGGATCGCCGCGACGTACCGGCCGATCGCCGCCACGGTCTCCGGCGGGCAGTCGTAGCCGGAGTCCGCGGCCTGCGTGGTGACGATCTCGACGAGCTCCTCGGTGGTGTAGTTCTCGAACTCCACGGTGCGGGTGAACCGCGAGGACAGGCCGGGGTTGGATTCCAGGAACCGCCGCATCTCGGCGGTGTAGCCGGCCGCGATGACGACGATCTCGTCCCGGTGGTCCTCCATCAGCTTCAGCAGCGTCTCCACCGCCTCCCGGCCGAAGTCGCTCGTCGCGCCCTCGGGGGTGAGGGTGTACGCCTCGTCGATGAACAGCACGCCGCCCAGCGCCCGTTCGAAGACCTCCTTGGTGATCTGCGCGGTGTGGCCGACGTACCGGCCCACCAGGTCCGCGCGGGCCACCTCCACGAGCTGGCCCTTGGGCAGCACCCCCAGGGAGTGCAGCAGCTCCGCGTACAGACGGGCGACGGTGGTCTTGCCGGTGCCGGGCGGGCCGGAGAAGACCAGGTGCTGACTGATCCTCGGCGTGGGCAGCCCGGCCGCACGCCGCTGACGGGTGGTGGCCAGGAGGTTCACCAGGTCGGTCACCTCGCGCTTGACCGCGCCGAGGCCGACCATGGCCTCGAGCCGGGCGAGCAGTTCCTCGGAGCTGGTCGTCCCCGGTGCGACGTCGCCCGCGTCGGCGCCGACGTCCTCGGGCAGCAGCAGCGACAGGTCCGCCTCGGCCGGGTCCGTCATCGAACCGAGCCGGAACGCCTGCCGGTCCACCATCTCCTCGAACACCCTGCGCGCGGCGCGGCCGTTGCCGAACGTGGCGCCCCGCTCCATCTGTCCGTAGTGCCGGGCGAGCGCGTCCAGCGTGCGCGGATCCAGCACGTAGTGGTGGGCCTCGCACATCCGCTCGGTGATGGTGACGAGCTCCTCCACCGAGTAGTTGGCGAACTCGATGGTGCGGGTGAAGCGGGAGGCCAGGCCCGGGTTGGAGTTGAGGAAGTCGGCCATCTCGTCGGTGTAGCCGGCGGCGATCACCACGACGTCCTCGCGGTGGTCCTCCATCAGTTTCAGCAGGGTGTCGATCGCCTCGCGGCCGAAGTCGGCACCGCTGCCCTTGCTGTCCGAGAGCAGCGTGTACGCCTCGTCCAGGAACAGCACGCCGCCCAGCGCCTCGTTGAACGCCTCGGTCGTCTTGATCGCCGTACCGCCGATGACCTGGGCGACGAGGTCGGCCCGGCTCACCTCCACCAGGTGCCCCGAGCGCAGCACGCCCAGGTCGGTGAGGATGCCGCCGTACAGGCGGGCGACGGTGGTCTTGCCGGTGCCGGGCGGACCGGAGAAGACCAGGTGGCGGCTCATCGGCGGCACCGGCATGCCGAGCCGGGCGCGGCGCTGTGCCAGCTGGTTGAGGTTGACCAGGGTGCGGACCTGGTGCTTGACGTCGGCCAGGCCGATCAGTGACTCCAGCTCCTCCAGCGGACCGGACGGGGCCGGCTTCCCGGCGCGCCCCCCGCTGCCCGCGTCGCCCCCCGGCGCGGAGCCGGAGACCTCGGCACCCCACACGTCGGGGGCGCCGTTGCCGACGCTGGTCAGGTCCTCCACGGTGCACCGGTCACCGGCGCGGGTCTGCTTCAGTCCGGCGCCCCGGTTCTCCCGTACGGCACAGCCCGTCACGGTGACCGGCTCGGTGCTGTCGACGCGGATGCCGTCGCCGAGGCTGCCCGTGATCGTGCAGGCGTCGAGGGACAGCCGGGCCCCGTCGACGGCCATCACGCCGTGCGCCCCCGCGTCGCTGATCTCGGTGCGCAGCACGGAGAGTTCGCCGCCCTTGTCCACGGCGACACCGGAGGCGCCCGAGCCGTGCACCCGGCCGTCGCGGACCGTTCCCCGGCCGTCGGCGCCGACCTGTATGCCGGCGTCGGCCGCGCCGCGCACGGTGGTGTCCCGCAGGTGCGGGTTGCCGCCGTCGGCGATCCGCACGCCGGCCGCCCCGGCGTCCGCGATCTCGCAGTTCTCCAGCCGGCCGCGCCCGTCGTCCACGACCTCCACGCCGCACCCGCCGGGGGCGGTGATCCGGGCGCGGCGGACCAGCGGGTTGCCTCCGCCCCGGATGAGGACGGCGGTGCCGGCCGCGTCGGCTATCTCCAGCCGGTCGAACTCGGCGGCCGAGTCCTCCTCCAGCACCACGGCGCCCTTGGCGTCCGCGCAGTCGCGCACCGTGGTGTCGGTCAGGGTGGGCGTGCTGCTGCCGATCACGCGGATCGCCGGTCCGCCCGCGGTGTCGAACTCGCACTCCCGGAAGGTGCCGCGGGAGCGCTCGGTGACGGCCAGGCCGTTGCCCTTGGTGCGTGAGGTGCGGCAGCGCAGCACCTCCGGGTCGGCGCCGGTCGCCACGACGAAGCCGGGACCGCTGGTGTCGGACACCGTCACCTGCTCGACCACCGGACGCGAGTCGCTGGTGACGTACACGCCGACGGCCGCGTCGTGGACGCGCACGCGCTGCACCCGGGTGCTGCTGCTGCCCTCCAGGGCGAGGGCGGGCTTCTCCGTGCCGGAGATGTCGCAGTCCTCGACGACGCCCCGGGCCTCGCCGTTGGTGAGCACGCCGTTGCCGCGGGCGTCGCGGATGCGGCACCCCCGCACGGTGGTGCGGCCCTTGTCGCTGATCACGACGGCGGTGGTGCCGAGGTTCTCGAGCACGCAGTCGGAGATCACGCTGCCGGTGTCCGTGGTGTCCACGACGCCGGCGCCGACCGGGTTGCTGACCCGGCAGTCCCGCACGGCCAGGGAGCCCGACTCGCGGGCCAGCAGGGCGGTCCAGCCGGATCCGACGACGGTGCAGCCGTCCATGGCGACCTGGCCGCGTGCCGCGTCGACGACCGGTACGTCCTCGGAACCGCCGCGCAGCGTCAGGTCGGTGAGCATGACCGCGTCGGCCACGAGGACGATCGCACTGCCCCTGCGGGGACAGATCTCGACGCTACCGCGCTCTCCCTCGGCGACGATCGTCGCCCGGGTGCGGACGGTCAGGTTCTCCGGGTAGCGGCCGGGCATGACCCTGACGACGGCGCCGCTGCGGGCCTGAGCCAGGGCTTCACCGATGGTCCCGAAACTATCCGGCTGATCCGGGCAGACGGTGAGCAACTGCCGTGACAAGCTCGATCCTCCTCGTTCCGGCGCCGCGGTCGGCCCTGTGGGACGGCGGGACGCGCCGGATGCAGGCTACGTGACGGCCGCGGGCATCTTCCAGGCGGGTACGGGGAGTTGACGTCTGTTCACCTGGATGTTCCGCACCGTGGGGACCGTCGGGGCCTCTCCCGCGGACGTCATAGGATGCCCGCCATGCGACGCGACCCCACCTCCGGGCGTGCGACCGCGGCCGCCCCGCCGGCCGCCGTACCCCTGCCGGCCGCCGTACCCCTGCTCGCCGCCGTACTCCTGTTCGCCGCCGGTGCGACACCCGCCGCGGCCGACTCCGGCCCGGTGGAGCTGCCGGTCGTCCGTACGGAGCTGGCCCCGGACGAGGCGTGCGCGAAGGCGTCCGGGCGGACCGCGAGGAGCGAGCCGTGGACCACCCGTGCCCTCGGTCTGTCCCGGGCGTGGCAGCAGTCCCGGGGAGCCGGGGTGACCGTGGCGGTGGTGGACACCGGTGTGGGCTCCTCGATCCCGGCCCTGTCCGGCCGGGTGGAGACGGCCGGCGGCGGGGGCGGCGACTGCGTCGGACACGGCAGCTTCGCCGCCGGACTGATCGCCGCGGCCCCGGCCGAGGGTGTGGGTGCCGTGGGCGTGGCTCCCGCGGCGAGGATCCTCGCGGTGCGGGCCACCCGGGAGCGCGGCGCGACCACCCCCGCCCTGCTCGCCGCCGGCATCAGGACGGCCGCCGAATCCGGCGCGAAGGTGATCTACGTCGCGCGGGCGCTGCCGACCGGCAAGGAGGAACTGACCGACGCGGTGGAGTACGCCACCGGCCGCGACGCCCTGGTCGTCGCCCCGTTCGCCCCGGACGCCCTGCCGAGGGACGCGGACGAGGAGGCCGCCCCGCTCTGGTACTGGCCGGCCTCGGCGCCGGGTGTCCTGGCCGTGATGGACTACGGCTCCGGTGGCGGCCGGCCCACCGGGGCCCCCACCGCCCTGGCGGCGGACCTCGCGGCCCCCGGTGTCGCGGTGGTCGGCAACGGGCCCGAGGGCACCGGGCACTACCTGGGTTCCGGGTCCTCCCTGGCGGCCGCGCACGTGGCCGGCGCGGCGGCACTCGTGCGGGCACGCCATCCCGACCTGGACGCCGCCGAGGTGTCGCGCCGGCTGACCGACACGGCGTACCCGGCCTCTCCCCCACGCCTGGACGCCTACGCCGCCCTCACCGCCGTCCTGAGCGACACCGCCGGCACGGTGCCGCGGCAGCCCGCCGCCGAACTGCCCGCGGAGCCCTCGCGGACTCCCCTGGTCCGTGCCGTGGTGGTCGCGTCGGTCGGCGGCGGGCTGGTCGTGCTGGTGGCGGCGGGCGCCGCGGTGATCCCTCGGGGCCGGGCACGCCGGTGGCGCCCGGCGGACTGACGGGCCCGGCTCGGCACCGTCCCGTCCGCCGGCGGCCCACGTCCCCGCCACGTCCCCGCCGCTCCCCCGCCGCGCCCGGGCCGCGCTCCCACCGCGCGGCACCCGCGGACCGGCCACCGTCCTCCGCACCGCGGTGACCCCGCCGGCGAAAGCCACCCTGCGGCGCCCCGGAGCGCCCCGGGTCCGCCCAGGCCGGTCACGGCACGGCGCACCAGAGGCCGAACGGCTGCCGGGGCGGCCTCGACGCGAGGTCGCCGCCGGCAGCCCCCGACGAAGGTGTACGCCGTGCCGCCCGGCGCGGGTTGCCCGGCGAGGGCGGCGGCACGGCGCCGTCGTGTGCTGTCAGTTCCCCTGGTCGCCCAGGTACGCCGTCTGCACCTGGACCGTCTTCCGGCGGGCGATCCGGGTGGCGCGGCCCGGGGGCAGCAGGCGGCCCTTGGCGTTGCCGACGACGTACCCCTCGGAGGGCGGGCAGGACAGCAGCAGCGTCGGGGTGTTGACCTCCTGGAGCCTTCGCATCAGGTGGTCGCCCATGGCGCGTCCCGCGCCCGTGGCCGCGCGGGCGACCACCATGTGCAGACCGACTTCCCAGCCCAGCGCCAGCTGGTCGAGGAGCGGGTCGAAGGGGGCGTTCATCGGCCCGGAGCCGAGCATGTCGTAGTCGTCGACGAGGACGAACAGGCGCGGTCCGTTCCACCAGTCGGCCAGCCGCATCCGGCCCGGGGCGATGTCGGGGCCCGGCACCCGGGCCTTCACCGCCCGTGCCGCCCCGTCCACCAGGTCGCGCAGGGCGTCGATGGAGACGGCGTGGCCCAGCCGGTACTCGTCGGGGACCGCCTCGACCAGCTCGCGACGGTAGTCCACGACCATGATGCGGGCCTCGGCCGGCGAGTACCGCCGCATGATCGCCTGGGCGGTCAGCCGCAGCAGGTTGGTCTTGCCGCTCTCGGTGTCGCCGATCACGACCATGTGCGGGCTCTCCGCGAAGTCGTGCCAGACGGTGGTGAGTTCGTTCTCCTCCAGACCCAGCGGCACCCGGAAGTCGCCCTCCGGCGCGGGCAGCTCGGACACCGGCAGCTCGGTGGGCAGCATCCGCACCCGGGGCGCCGACGGGCCCGTCCAGCTCTCGGCGACCGCGCTCACCAGTCCGGCGACGCCCTCGCCCAGGTCGTCGGCCTGCTCGACGCCGTCGATGCGGGGCAGCGCCGTGAGGTAGTGCAGCTTGCCCTCCCGGGTCAGGCCGCGGCCGGGGACCCGGGGGACCGTCGCGGCCCGCCGCATGTCGATCTCGGAGTCCATGGGGTCACCCATGCGCAGCTCCAGGTGCGTGCCTGCCTGGTCGCGCACGGCCGACGGCAGCTCCACCCAGCGCGCCGTGGTGACGATCAGGTGGACGCCGTAGTTCAGGCCCCGGGCCGCGATCGCCCCGAAGGTGGAGATCTGCCGGTCGTAGTCCTGGCGGACCGTGGACCACCCGTCGATGACGAGGAAGACGTCGCCGTGCTCCAGGTCGGCGAACTCCCCGGCGGCCCGGCGCCGCCGGAAGGTGGCCATGGAGTCGATGCCCTGCTCCAGGAAGAACTTCTCCCGGGCCGCGAGCAGCGCGTTCACCTCCGCGATGGTCCGGCTCACCCGCTCGGAGTCCAGCCGGGCCGCGACGCCGCTCATGTGCGGGAGCCCGTCGAGAGCGGCCAGTGTGCCGCCGCCGAAGTCCAGGCAGTAGAACTGGACCTCCCGCGGGGTGTGGGTGAGGGCGAGGGCCGTCAGGATGGTCCGCACCATGGTGCTCTTGCCGCTCTGCGGGCCGCCCGCGATCGCGATGTGCCCGCCGACGCCGGACAGGTCGACGGTCAGCAGGTCCCGCATCTGGTCGAACGGCCGGTCCACGATGCCGATGGGCACCTTCAGCCGGCCGCGGCCGGGCCAGCCCACCGTGGTGAGGCCCAGTTCCGGGTCGGGCGTGAGCGGCGGCAGCACCTGGTCGAGGGTGGCGGGCAGGTCCAGCGGCGGCAGCCACACCTGGTGCGCGGGCGGGCCGGCACCCAGCATCCTGTCGACGGCGACGGAGAGCAGCGTGTCCCCGGTCTCCTCGGCCTCCGGCTCCGGGTCCGGCAGCTCGGGCATCGCGCGCGGTACGACGTAGCCGCTCGTCCACGGCACGGTGTGGCCGGCGGCGCGGGCCTGGCCGGCGCTGCCGCGGCGTTGCCGGTAGGCGCCGGAGACGTAGGCGGCCCGGAACCGGGTCAGGGCCTCGACGCCCGACTTGAGGTAGCCGCTGCCCGGAGCCGACGGGAGTTCGTAGGCGTCCGGCACGCCGAGGACACCGCGGCTCTCCATCGCGGAGAAGGTGCGCAGGCCGATCCGGTAGGACAGGTGGCTCTCCAGCTGGTGCATGCGGCCCTCGTCGAGGCGCTGCGAGGCGAGCAGGAGGTGCACGCCGAGGCTTCGGCCGAGTCGGCCGATCATCACGAAGAGCTCCATGAACTCCCGGTGCGCCGCGAGCAGTTCGCTGAACTCGTCGACGACCACGAACAGGCTGGGCAGCGGTGCCAGCGGGGCACCGGCGGCGCGCGCCTTCTCGTACTCCAGGGCGGAGGTGTAGTTGCCCGCGGCGCGCAGCAGTTCCTGGCGGCGGATCAGCTCGCCGTGCAGGGCGTCCTGCATGCGGGAGACCAGGGCGGCCTCGTCGGCGAGGTTGGTGATGACGGCCGAGACGTGCGGGAGCTCGTCCAGGCCGAGGAAGGTGGCGCCGCCCTTGAAGTCGACGAGGACGAAGTTGAGCGTCTCGGAGGAGTTGGTGAGCGCCAGCGCCAGGACCAGGGTGCGCAGCAGCTCGCTCTTGCCGGAGCCGGTGGCGCCGATCAGCATGCCGTGCGGGCCGGTGCCGCCCTGGGCGGACTCCTTGATGTCGAGCTCCACCGGCTGGCCGTCGACGCCCACCGCGATGGGCACGCGCAGCCGGCCGGGGCCGGTGCCGCGCTGCCACAGGGTCTGCGGGTCGTGGCCGTACAGGTCCTGGATGCCGAGCAGGGTGGTCAGTTCGACCTCGGTGGCCAGCGGCTCGGAGGCGTCCGTGCCCATGCCCATCCGGTAGGGCGAGATCCGCTTGGCCAGGGCGGCCGCGCCGCGCGGGCCGAAGGAGTCGGGCCGCCCGAGGTAGGTGGTCTGTTCCTTGCGGTCGCGGTCGGTGCGTACCAGGCGGACGGCGTCGCCGTCCACGTCGAGGCGGAGGGTGACCCGGCCGGGACGCCACGTCAGGGCGCCGGTGAGGTCCAGGACGACGGTGTTGCGCAGCCCGGGGCCGTCGAGGCGGTGGCCGCCGGGGACCGTGCCGCCGTCGACGACGATCACGGTGAAGGGCTCCTCGCGGCCGGGGACCGCGTCGGGGTCGAACGGCGGGCGTTCCAGGAACTCGGCGCCCAGCAGGTCCTCCAGCTCGTTGAAGGCGGACCCGGTCATGCGGGCGGGCCCGGCGCCGTCGTTCTCCTGCGGGTGCAGGTGGTGCGGCAGCCACTTGGCCCACTCCCAGTCGGCGCGCCGCTCGTCGGACACGCACAGCGCGATCCACACGTCGTCCGGGGAGTGGAACGCGGCCAGCTGCGCGACGACCGCCCGCGCCAGCGCGCGGATGCGGTCCTCGTCGCCGCGGAACAGGATCCGGGCCCAGGCCCGCAGGTAGACGGCGATGGGCTGGTCGGGGACGGTGTTGTAGGCGCGGATGAAGCTGCGCAGCGCGTGGGCGGAGAGCGGTTCCAGGTCCTCGACGGGGGTGGTGGCCGTCGGGTTGAGGCGCAGGCCGAGCTTCTGGTCGCCCACCGCCACCCGGATCTCGCCGAAGTCCTGGTCCTGCGGGCGGCGTTCCCACAGCCGGCTCGACCCGACCAGGGACCACAGCGCGGACGGTTCGGGATGGCGCCAGGCCAGGGCGCGTTGCTGGTCCATCACCGCGGTCCGCACCTTGCGGCGGGTCTGGGTGAGGTAGCGCAGGTAGTCCCGGCGCTCGCCCTTGAGGCGCTGCTTGCGCTCGCTGTTACGGCGCATCACCTGGCCGAGCATCATGGCCGCGGAGGAGATGACCATCAGGCCGAGGGCGAGGTAGATGAAGCCGCTGCCGCGGCCGCCCATGCCGGGCCGCATGAACATCAGCATCATCGACACCGACATGAGCGCCATCGGCAGATAGGTCCACACGGCGGACGAGTCGGGGACCACCTCGGGGAGCGTGGGCGGCTCCTGCAGGGTCAGTTCTCCGTCCGGCATCTCGGGGCCGCGTCTGCGGGCGGGCCGGCGGAACAGAACCACACTCACCGTACGGGTCTCCTTACGGAGCGGCCGCCGGGCCGACGGTGCGCGCTCACGGGTGGGGGACTGATGCTGCTGGAACCTCTGATGCTCCGGGGGCGGGGTCACCCCGAAGAGATGTTTGATACTACGATCACGCCAGCTGACCACCAACCAGCAACCCCCCCACTCCGCACGCCCGTTGTATGTCCGTCGGCATGCGACGGCGAACCCCGGAAGGCGTGAGCCAGACCGATGAGTGACAACCAGGTGGCTGGTCTGTGCCGCCTGACCGTACGCGCCCCCGCCCGCACGATCGACCTGGCCGTTCCCGCCGATGTGCCGGTCGCCGACCTGCTGCCCGCCGTGCTCGGCTACGCCGGGGACGATCTGGAGGAAGCCGGCATCGAGCACGGCGGCTGGGTGCTGCAGCGCCTGGGCGGCGAACCGATGGACGAGGAGCGCACCCTCGACTCCTTCGAGCTGCGCGACGGCGAGACCGTCTTCCTGCGGCCCCGTGTCGAGGCGCTTCCCGAGGTGCATCTGGACGACCTGGTCGACGGCATCTCCACCACCCTGCGCGACCGCCCCTACGGCTGGACCCCGTGGGCGGGCCGGGCCCTGCTGCGAGGTCTGACCATGGCGGCGCTCGCCGTCGGCCTGGTGGTCCTCGCCCTGCCCGGCGGCCCCGGCTCCGGCTCCGTCCGGGCGCTGTGCGCCGCGGCCGCCGCGCTGCTGCTCCTGGCGGGCGCCGCCGCGGCCAGCCGGGCGGTCGGCGACGGCGGGGCCGGCGCGGTCCTGGGGCTGATGGTCACCCCGTATCTCGCCCTGGCGGGCTGGCTGCTGCCGGGCGGTGACATCACCGGCCCGCACGGTGCGCAGATGCTGGGCGCCCGTCTGCTCGCCGCGTCCGCGGCCGGGGCCGGCGGGGCGGTGCTCTCGCTCGCCGCGGTGGCCGCGTACGCCGCCCTGTTCCTCGCCCCGGCCGTGATCGCCGCGTTCGGGGTGCTGGCCGGCGCCCTGATGCTGGCCGCCGGTCTCGCCGCTCACGAAGTGGCCGGCGTCGTCGCGCTGGGCGCCGTGCTCCTGGGCGCCTTCGTGCCCGGCCTCTCCTTCCGGATGGCCGGGCTGCGCATGCCTCCGCTGCCGACCAACGCCCAGCAGCTGCAGGAGGGCATCGAGCCGCATCCCACCGCGGTCGTCGCCTCCCGGTCGGTGCTGGCAGACGGCTGGATGAGTTCGCTGTACGGGGCGGTCGGCGTGGTCTGCGCGGGCTGCCTGACCGTCCTGGCGCATCGCGACGGGCTGGCCGAGGTGTTCACCTCGCTGGCGCTGGCGCTGCTGCTCCTCCTGCACGCCAGGGGGCTGGGCAACGTCTGGCAGCGGCTGTCCCTGACGCTGCCCGGTGCCTGGGCGCTGATCCTGCTGGTGTTCTCGCAGGCACTGGGCTCCGGCTCCCTCGGGCGGCTGCTGACCGTGGTGGGCATGCTCGCCGTGACCGCCGCCCTCGCCATCGCGTCCTGGACCGTGCCCGGCCGGCGGCTCGTGCCGTACTGGGGCCGCGGGGCGGAACTGCTGCACTCGGCGGCGGCGATCGCCCTGCTGCCGCTGGTGCTGTGGGTGCTCGGTGTCTACGGGGCCCTGCGGTCCCTCAACGGCTGAGGAGAGCACGGTGCAGAACAGGCGTGATCAGGTACAGGCGCACATGTTCGTCATGGGGCGCCTCACCACCGCCATGCTGCGCGGTGACCCGGACGCCCCGGAGAGCCCGCAGGGCAGGACCAACCGCGGGGTCGTGATCGGTGTGGTGGTCGCCGTGCTGGTGTCGGCGGGCGCCTTCGTGCTGGGCCTGCTGAAGCCCGGCGTGAAGGACTCCTGGAAGGAGGCGGGCACCGTCGTCGTCGACAAGGACACCGGCTCCCGTTACCTCTACCTGGACGGCCGGCTGCGGCCGGTGCGCAACTACGCCTCGGCCCGCCTGCTGGCGGGCGCCGACATGAAGGTCGTCTCGGTCGGTTCCGGCTCCCTGGCGGGTGTTCCGCACGGGGCGCCGGTGGGCATCGTCGGGGCGCCCGACGCGCTGCCCGCCTCCGACGACCTGGACACCGGCCCGTGGCAGGTGTGTTCCGGCACCGCTAACGGCACCGCCGCCACGGTCCTCGCCGTGGGCGCGCCCGCCGCCGGCGGACTGGGCGCCGGCCAGGCGCTGGTGGTGACCGGCCCGGACGAGGCCGACTACCTGGTGTGGCGGGGCATCCGGCTGCGTCTGGACGACGAGCGCGGCGCCTCGCGCTCCCTCGGGTACGACACCACCGCGCGGGTGGAAGTCTCGGCGGCGTTCCTCAACTCCCTGCCCGCGGGCCCGGACCTGTCCCCGCCGGACGTGCCGGACCGCGGCGGCCGGGGCCCCGAGCTCGGTGGCCGCGAGACCCGGATCGGGCAGGTCTTCCGGGTCACCGCGCCCGGTTCGGACGCCCGCTACTACCTGCTGCGCGAGGAGGGGCTCGTCCCTCTGACCGCGACCGGCGCGGCCCTGGTGCTCGGCGACCCGGAGACCCGCGAGAAGGCGTACGGCGGGCAGGCTCCGACCGCGGTGGAACTGGGCCCGGACGCCCTGGACGGCCGTACGGCCGACGCCGCGGACCCGGACCTCACCGACCTGCCCGCCGCACCGCCGACGGCGGTGCGGCTGGAGCCGGGGCAGACGGCCTGCGCGCGGATCGAGAGCGGCGGTTCCGGTACCCGGGTCAGCGTCGCCCTGTCCTCGCCGTCCGCGCTGGGCCCGGCCGCGCAGCCCGCGCCGGAAGGGCTGAGCCCCGCCTGCGTGCCCGTCGACCGGATCACCGTCCGGGCCGGCGGCGGCGCGCTGGTGCACGCCCTGGGCGCCGGAGGCGGCGCCGTCGGCGACACGGTCTACCTCGTGACCGACAGCGGCATGAAGTACCGGGTCGCCGACGACAAGGCCCTGGCGGCGCTCGGGTACGGCAGCGGACAGGCGCGGGGGCTCCCCTCACCGCTGCTGGCCATGCTGCCGACCGGCCCCGACCTGAGTCCGGCGGCGGCCGTGACCGGACGCGCCAGGACGACGGCCGCTCCCTGCGCCTCCTCGTCCGACACCGCCTCGCGGGGCGACGCGGGGAACGGCGGAGCCGACGGGTCGCGGGCGTCGGGGGACGCCGCGGCCCCGGACCGGCCGGCTCGGGAAAATTGACGTGGCCGTCATGTGACGCTTCCTCAAATCCTGCTCAGAGATTGGGAGTCGTCGACCCGACGCACCAGGACGCCCGGTCTCCTTTCGCTATGGTCTGATCAACTGTTCTACGTTCGAGTTCAGTTGCCCCGGTCGAGCGGACACCGCCGTCCGCGGCCGGCCGCGGGCACGGCCGGCCGCCGGGGCCAGGCGGCGCGATCATCAGGAGGTGCGGTACATGGCAGGCTTCCAGCAGTCGGAGGAGCAGGCGACCCGGAACGGCATTCAGGCTCTCGAGTCGGCCTTCACCGGCGTGCAGAACTGCAGGCAGGACGTCGAGAACATGAAGTTCAACCTCGCCTCCGGGCTGAAGGGCTCGGACGGCAAGGCCTTCCAGGACCTGCTCAAGCTCTGGGACGACCAGGCCGAGATCATCTCCAGGAACGTCCGGGAAATGGTGGACACCCTCAACGAGACCCTCCGGGTCCAGGGCCTGACCCAGGGGTCCAACAACGAGGCCATCAACAACTCGTACACCCAGTCGCAGGCCGTCTTCGACGCGCTGAGCGGCTGACACCGGAGCGCGTCCCCGCGCCGGGCCGGGGCACCGCCCCTCCCTCCCCTTCCCTCCGTAACTGTTGCGAGACGAGGCCCTCACGATGAGCGACTTCACCGACGGACACATCTACGTCGACTACCGGCACATGTCGAACGCGGCCGACGACATGGTCCAGCAGACCCGGGCGATCGCCAGCATCCTGGTCAACCTGGACGCCGAACTCCAGGCGCTCAAGGCGACCTGGGAAGGTGACGACCGCGAGGTCTACAACGACAAGCAGACCGCCTGGAACAACGCCGTCCAGGCGATGCAGGACCTCCTGGAGAACCACTCCCACCTGCTGACCGAGGTCTCCGGGAACTACCAGTACAGCGAGAAGTCCCTGACCCAGCTGTGGAGCGAGGTCCGCGTCGGCCGCTGAGCCGGCCCGGCCCGTACCCCCGTCACCGGAGGGCGGCCCCCGGCACCTCAGGGCGGGCCGCCCGTCCGGTTCCCCGACAGTGACAGTCCCGGCAGGAGAAGGACATGGCGGACGACGGCACGACGGTCAATCTCGACAAGGCCTGGTTGGAGAACTTCCTCAACCACGACATCCTCAACTTCCGCGACGCGCTGAAGAAGATCACCCAGGACGGGCTCTCCACGACCGGCGAGGTCATCCCGTCGCTGGAGAACCTGAGCGCGAGGGGCAAGGTGACCGACGACTGGCCGATCGAGGCGACCCGGCCACTGATGATCGGTTACATGGCCGACAACGAGACGGTGAACGGCGCCGCGCTCGTCGAGGCGGTCACCAACCTCATCAAGGAACTCGTGCCCATCCTGGAGAACCAGGTGCAGCTCTTCGACGACATCGACGACAACCTGCGCACCAGCATCGAGGAACTGTTCGACACCCAGGGCGCGAACCTCGCCAGGATCGACGGCGACAAGCTGCTCGACATCTTCGAGGACGTCGACGACACCCTGGGCGAGGCCGGCGGCGACGAGGACGACTAGGCCTCCCTCGACGCGGCAATCCCCGCGCAGCCCTGGAACTCCACCTACGCCCCACCCCCCTCGACGGAGTCAGACCGTGGCAGAAGACGAAGTACCGGAAGAGCACGTCAGGGCGCTCGACGCAGACAACGACTCCTGGCAGAAGGCGGCGTACTGGTTCACCGGGTACGACGCGCCCCACCGGGACACGCTCTTCGAGTCCCTCATGGGCAACGACGGCATCCCGCAGATGAAGGTGGAGCTCACCCGGCAGAGACACGTCGACTACGTCGACCCCAACGACTTCAACTGGCGTGTCGAGAACGCGGGTTACCGCATCGAGAACACCGACTTCGTCATCCCCTTCTACACGACGGGCGGGGACGACGCGTCCGCGGGCGACCAGGTCTCGATGTACAAGGCCCGCATCACCATGCTGGGCAACAAGGGTGACGACGGCCCGTCGGGCGGTGTGGTGGAGGGCGGGGAGTTCAAGAGCCAGTACGACAACCACCTCGGTCTGAGCGGTGACAAGGCGACCTGGTCGACCGAGAAGCTGACCCAGTACGCCTACGGGACGGGGCGCGCGATGGAGGCGCTGCTCTACAACGAGAACGGCACGGTCGGTTTCGGCTGGAACAACAAGAACGTGCTGGACGCGGGGGCCGTCTCGCTGAAGTCCTTCGACACGGCGGCCGCCGCCTTCGACCGGGTCGCCCAGTTCTTCTCCACCCAGGAGAAGGTCGTCGCGGAGTGGCAGCGCCGGGTGGGCACCGAGCAGGACGACGCCTGGCGCGGCCAGGCCGCCGGCGTCTTCTGGACCCTGATCGACACCATCAACCGGCAGTACAAGGGCTTCGCCGACGACATGGGCGCCGCCAACGGTCTCTCCAAGCAGGGCAACATCCTGCGCGAGGCCCGCGGCGCGTTCCGTGACGCCGTGGTCGAGCTGCACCGTTCCTGGATGACCTGGGTCACCCAGCACAGCAACCCGCTGATCGCGCTGAACAAGCTGCTCGTGGACATCACCGACCACGTGTGGGAGAACAACATCAAGCAGATCACCTACAAGGTGAACAGCACCGGTGGTCTGTACACGACGAGTTACTACACCACGTACCACGCCAAGGCGGGCTTCGACCAGACGGCCACCCGGCACGGCAAGAGCGACAACTTCGGTCCGCTGGACGAGCTGAGCACCTGGAAGGCCGTGGGGGAACGGGCCGTCCAGCACTGGCAGGCGTACGTCATCAGGGACCTCGTGGAGCCGGCCGAGGCGGCCCTCAAGGCGATCCACAACAGCTGGAGTCCCACCACCATCGACCTCGGTTCGGTCAAGGTTCGCGGTGAGAGCGACCTCACCAGCTCCTACAAGGAGGACCTGGCCGAGAAGCAGGCGGACGACGCCAAGAAGGCGGCGGAGGAGGCCCAGCGCAAGCAGGACGAGTTCATGCAGTGGCAGAAGGACCAGGCCGCCGAGGCCAAGGCCGAGCAGGAACGCAAGGAGAAGGAGGCCGAGGAGAAGGCGGCCGCCGCCAAGGCGGAGCAGGAGCGCAAGGAAGCCGAGGCCAAGGCGGAGCAGGAGCGCAAGGAGGCGGAGGCCAAGGCCGAGCAGGAGCGCAAGGAGAAGGAGGCGGAGCAGAAGCAGGCCGAGGCGGAGGCCAAGGCGGAGCAGAAGGAGAAGGAGGCCGAGCAGAAGCAGGCGGAGAAGGAGGCGGAGGCCGAGCGGAAGCAGGCCGAGGCCGAGGCCAAGGCGGAACAGAAGGAGAAGGAGGCCGAGCAGAAGCAGGCGGAGAAGGAGGCGGAGGCCGAGGCCAAGCAGGCCGAGGCGGAGGCCAGGGCCGAGCAGGTGCGGGCCGAGCAGGAGGCCAAGCAGGAGGAGGCCCAGAAGAAGCAGGAGGAGGCCCAGGCCCGCGCGGAGCAGATGCAGCTGAGCCAGTTCAACATGGCGCGCGCCGACCAGGAGAAGGCCCGCCAGGAGCAGGAGCGGAAGCAGGCCGAGGCCGAGGCGGAGGCGGACGCGAAGGAGGCGGAGGCCGAGGCCGAGCAGGCGGAGAAGGAGGCGGAGGCCGAGCGGAAGCAGGCCGAGGCCGAGGCGAAGCAGGAGCAGAAGGAGAAGGAGGCCGAGCAGAAGCAGGCCGAGGCCGAGGCCAAGGCCGAGGAGCAGATGCGGCAGCAGGAGGAGGAGCAGAACAGGCTCCGGACCGAGCAGGAACTGCGCCAGGAACAGCTGCTGACCGAGCAGGAGAAGCAGGAGGCCGAGCGGCAGGCCCGGCAGGAGGAGGCGCAGCAGCGGCAGGAGGAGGCCTACCAGCAGGCCCAGGCCGCCTACGAGAGGCAGTCCGAGGGACTGCTCAATCCGGGCGGCGGCCTCCCCGGCTCCGGCGGCGACCTGAATCCGGGCGGCGTCTCGCTCGGCTCCGGCGACCTGAACCTCGGTGACCTGGGCTCCCTGCGTCCGGACGGGCTCGGCTCGAACCCGTACTCCGAGGACGGCACGCTGACCAACCCGGGGGGCAGCAGGACCACCCTCGACGACAGCGGCCGGCTCGTCACGGAGTACCCGGACGGCAGCAAGGTGCAGATCGACCCCGACAACCGTACGGCGACGGTCACCCGGCCGGACGGCACGGTGGAGACCGGCCCCCTCAACATCGGCGACCTGCTGCCCCACCCCGACGGCAGCACCACCCACCTGGACCGGAACGGCGACATCGTCACCGAGCACCCGGACGGCACGGTCACGAGGGTCGACCCGGACACCGGCATCGGCACCACCACCCGCCCGGACGGCACCGTCACCACCGGCAACCTCAACGGCTCCCTCGGCGACCTGCCCTCCCTCTCCGGCACCGGTTCGTCGCTGCCGTCCTCCTCCACCTCGCCCTCCTACGCCCCACCCTCCTTCACCTCGCCCTCCTACGACTTCGGCTCCTACGAGGAGGAGTTGTACGACGAGTCCCCCTACGAGTCGCCGTACGCCTCCCCCTCGACGCCCGCGATGACCGCGGCGCAGCGCGAGGCGGAGACCGGCACTCCGCTCAACACCGGCTCGCTGCCCGGCGGCCTCGGCATGAGCGGCATGGGGGGCATGCCGATGGGCGGCATGCCGATGGGCGGTATGCCGATGGGCGGCGCGGGTGCCGGCAACCAGTCGGAGTCGGAGCGTGTCCGCAACGTCATCGACAGCGGGCAGCCGCTGAACAGCCGGGGCGGCCGTCCCGGAGCGGGCCCCGCGGCACGCTCCGTCCAGGAGGAGAACGACGTGCGGGTGTCCCCGGCCCGCGCCTCCGCCGCGACCACCAGCGGCAGCCCGTTCCTGCCCATGGGCGGTACCCCCGGCGGCCCCGGAGGCCAGCCGCAGACCCAGAGCGGCGACCGGGCGCGGGAGGTCTGGGCGCAGGACGACGACGACGTCTGGGGCACCGACGAGGGCGGCGCACCCGCCGTCATCGGCCGATGAACAGCACAGCACAGCGAAGGACGACCCCGTGACCGAACCGATCGAGCAGCGCATCGCCAAGGCGATGGCCGAACTGGAGTCCGTGCAGGCCGCCGTGGCGCGGGCCGAGGAACGGCTCTCCCACGCCTCCGCGAGCGTGCGCTCCCGGGACCGGGCCGTCGAGGTGACGGTCGGTCCGGCCGGAGAGCTGACCGGACTGAAGTTCCTGGACAACAAGTACCGCTCGATGAACGCCACCCAGCTGGCCGCCTCCGTGATGGAGGCGGTCGGGCGGGGCCGCGCGCAGATGGCCCGTGAGGTGATGGCCACCTTCGCCCCGCTGGCCGAGCCCAGCGCCGACGTCCCGGAGCTGCGCGGCGTCGACATCGACTGGAACCGCATCTTCGGGTCGGCGCTGAGCGCGGAGACCGACGGGAACGGCCGGCGCGGCGGAAGCCGGCTGCACGACGAGATCGACGAGGACGCCGACGACGGCACGACCCGCGGAAGGGGCCGATCATGAGCGACGCGTACGAGGCGAATACCGCCGCTCTCCGGAACAGCATCGAGCGGATGAAACAACTTCCGCTCCTCGCACGCCAGTTGGGGCAGGACTTCCTCAGCCAGGAGCGGACCTACACGGAGTGGCCCGGCTGGACGGACGACTTCGCCCGCGAGGTCCGCCCCGTCTACGAGCGCAACAACGCCTACTGCCTGGACACCAGCAACAGCCTGTTCGAGGCGTTGGACGGTCTGGTCTCCGCGACGCTCGCGAACCTGGAGAACATCGAGCGGACCCGGTCCGACTCGAGCGAGCGCATCCGCGAGCACCGGCGCAAGACCGAGGAGGCCCTCGGCGGCGGCGAAACCGGTGACGGGCCCGGCGGGCGTCACTGACACGAAGAGGTGGTGTCCCCGGCCGGGGCGGCGGTGTCCGACACGGACCGCGGCCCCGGCCGGGGAGCACGGCGGCGGGCGTCGACAGGTCCCCACGGACAGGCCCGTGGCCGACGGTTCAAGGTGAGCGGAGTTTCGGTGCAGGAGATCAACTTTCCTGAGGACGTCAGGAAGATGCTCTGGATCCTCATCGGCGAGATGCCGTTGCAGGCCAGGGAGAACCTCGCCTACGCCAGCCAGGAGCTGTACCAGGACTTCGGCCGCGGCATCCGCAGGCTGAACGAGGAGATCCGGCGTTCGATCTCCGAGGCCTCCACCTCCCTGCCCAAGGACGTCGGCGCCCAGTACGTCCGCGGTCTGTCGATGCTGACCGACGACGGCGGCGTCAACCACCTCGACCGCATGATCGACCAGCTCGACGAGATCGCCCGCGGCCAGGTCGACCACTCGATCAAGATCCAGGCGGCGAAGTGGGAGATCATCGCCGAGATCGTCATGCTCCTCATCGAGCTGGCCCTGCTGGCGGCGCTGGCGGCGATCACCGGTGGCACCTCCCTCTCCCAGATGGCGCTGGCCCGGGCTCGCAGCAGGCTGGCCGTGCTGCTCATCGTCCAGCGCCTGCTGCGGATGTCGCACCTCGCGCCGGCACTCACCGAGGCGATGTCGGAGGCGCTGCAGACCCTGGCGGTGCGGCTCGCGCAGATCGTCCTGAACTCCGGTGACCGCAAGCCCGACGGGATCGACTGGAAGGACGTCGGCAAGGCGGCGGCGTTCGGCGCGGTCGTCGGCGCGCTCGGATCGGTCCTGGAGTTCGGCGGCAATCACCTGAAGAACTGGTTCAAGAACTCCTTCGACGACTTCGACAGCTTCGTCAAGAACCACCCCAACTGGAACATCACCCTGAACGGGGCCGGTGAGCTGGGCGGGGCGTTCGTCGTCGGCGCGGTCAGCGAGTCGGTCGGTGAGTACCTCATCCAGGGTGCCTTCGAGGGCGACTGGGACTTCAAGTGGGAGACGTTCGTCGGCTCCGGCACCAGCTCGGTGTTCGACGTGATCGCCGGCGGTGCCGCGGCGGGCGGCGCCCTGTGGCTGCACCACAAGTTCAACGCCGACACCGACTTCGGCGACGTCAACGACACCTCGCTGCTCGGCATCGGCGGAGGCGGAGGCGACGGGGGACCGAGCGGCTCGACCGTCCCCGGTCCGGGACCGGCCCCGGCGCCCGTGCCCTCGCCGCTGCCCACGACCACCAGCACCACCACCCCCGACACCACCGTCGTCCCGCCGCCGGTGACCACCGTCCCGCCGCCGGTGACCACCGTGCCGCCGACGGTGGTGTCCACCCCGCTGACGGACCTCCCGGCCCCGGTGTCCGCCTCCACGCCGCCGGTTCACGACGACGGCCACGACAGCGCCTCGGAGGTGTCGTCCCTGGACGACACGTCGCCGTCCGACTTCTCCGACACCGACTCGGTCTCCTCCGACACCACGTACGGATCGACGTCCGTCCCGCGCACCCCCGTCGGCTTCGATCCGGCGGGGGCGTCCTCGCCGCTCACCGCCAAGGGCCTCCTCCCCTCGACCGCCTCCCTCGGTGACTTCGACGGTGACACCGCACGGGGCACCGACGGCATCGTGACGGACCTCCTCGGCACCGGGACCGGCGACGGCACGGACTCCACGGCCGGCCCGACGGGCGTGACCGCTCCCGGCACCCCCGCGCCGCACACGGGCACCGGCACCGGCCTCGGCGCTCCGTCGGCCGGCCCGCGCGTGGTGCCGGAGAGCACCGGGCGGACCGGCGACCCGACGCCCGAGGCCACGGAGGTCCCGGCGGGCCGGGACACCGACGACCCCCTCACGCACTCCCCCTCGGTCCACGGCGACGACACCGGCACGGGTGTGCCGCGCGGCAGCGGCGCCGGTACCCGGGCGCAGGGCGGCGCCGAGGACGGCACGTCCCTGTCCGGCCTCCCCGGGCAGGACCCGTCCGGGGAGCAGTCGGAGCACGGGCCGGCCGACGTGCTGCCCCCCGCGCCCCGTACGACGACGTCCGCGGCCACCCCCGACGCGCAGGGTGAACGGCGCATCGCCGCGGAGGACGACGCGACCGGCCTGGACACCGACGCACGCCCGGACATCCACGACGCCCTCCACGACGCGCCGTCCTCGGCCGCGCCGGTCACGGCGACCGGTACCGACACCTCGCTGTCCGGGGCCGCCCCCGCACCGGCGCCGCCGACCGGCGGTCCCGGCTTCGAGGCGGCACGGTCCGCCGCGCCCGCGGTGACCCGTTCGCACGTCTGGGTCGACCCGGTCTCCACGCCCCCCGACCCCGCACGGCCCGGCCAGACGACGCAGTACACCGTCCGGTCGCACTTCGACGCGCGCCGCTTCGAGTACGACGGCCGGTGGATCACCGACCTCACCGTGCGGGTCGCCGCCGCCCCGGACGGCCTGCCCGCCGACGTCTGGGACAAGGTGCGCTCCGGGGTCGAGACGTACTTCAACGCCCCGGAGCACCACCTGGCCGACGGCGACCTGCTGCACGTCACCGTCGAGCAGGTGCCGCCCGGCACGCACCCCGGCACGCTCGACGTCGAGTTCGTCGGCCGCGACCGGCAGATGACGCGGACCGCCTGGTGGGCGGACGCCGACCCCGTCGACTACGCCCATGAGATCGCCCACCAGCTCGGTCTCCGGGACGAGGCGCGGGCCGGTGACCCGGCCGCGCCCCAGCGCCCCGACATCCCCGGCAGCCTGCTGGGCGACTACACCCGGACCGCCACGGACGGACTGGCCCAGGGCGGCCTGCGCGGCCGCCACCTCGCGCTGCTCTCCGCCCTCGTCGGCGACCTCACGCCGACGTCCCCGGAGCGCCCCGCCGCCGCGCCCATCGGGCGACGCCCGGTGACGGCCGCCGACGTCCACCTGGGGGTCGAGCCGCACGCGCCCCGGCAGCCGCGGACCGTGTCGACGAACCCGTCGGAGACGGTTCCGCCGCCCGGCACGACGTCCGGCACCGGCACCCACACCGAACCGGGCGCCGACGAGACCCCGGCCCCGGTCCCGGCCGACGAGATTCCGACCCCGGTCCCGCCCCCGGCGACGCCCCTCGCCACCGTGTCCGGTCCCGCGTCCACGCCCGGCTCCACGTCCTCCGTCGTGCCGGAGTCCTCCGGGACGGCATCGCACCCGGCCTCCGACGCCACCTCCGACACCGTCACCCTCACCGGGTCGAAGTCCGTGCCCGTGCCCGTGCCCCTGCCCGGATCCGGGCCCGTACCCGGGTCCGGGTCCGGCGACGACCGTGCCGAGCACGCCCTTCCGCACGGCGAGACCCCTCCCGCGCCGCTCGCCCCGGTCACCACCACCTCCAGCGGTTCCAGCGGCTCCGGCTCCTCCACGACCTCCGCCACCACCCGCGCACCTCGTGAGCGGCACTGGATCAACACCCACCTGGACCGCACCCGGCCGCCCCGGCTCGACCGCACCGCCACCGCTCCCGCCGCGCGGCGGGAGCCGGCACGGTTCGACGACGGCACCGTCATGCCCGCGTACATCGACGACCTCGCCTCGCTGCTGCCCGCCGTACCCGCCGGGCAGCTGGCCGAACTCCTCGCGGATCCGGTCACGTTCGGGCAGAGCGACGTGGCGCTGCGCGGCGTCCCGCAGATGCTCGCCGAGGTCGATTCCCTGCTGTCCGGCGACGCGTCGCTGCGCCCGCGGACCCCCGGCCGGGACACCCCGCCCGGCACCGGCCTGATGGCCGACCTCCGGATGACGCTCGCCCGCCGCCCCCGCACGCTGACGGGGGGCCGCGCGTTCCCGTACACCGCCGCCGACGGGCGGACCCGCGTGCTGCACGTCACCGCCCGGCACTACGGCAACTGGTCGCGGTTCGCCGACGACCACGGCGCCCCCAGCAAGATCGACACCATGGACCGGGCCACGCTGCAGGCCGGGCAGAGCAAGGGCGTGCAGTCCGTCACCCAGCTCGGTCTCGGCGGCCCCTTCCTGGGCCCGGCCTCCGCACTGGCGTTCGGCGGATTCGGGCGTCTGGCGCTGCGCGGCGGCCTCACCCGCAAGGTCGGCTACGGGCAGACCGACCAGGTCGTCAGCCAGACGGAGACCCGCACCCTCGACGGTTCGAAGGTCTACCTGGACGACGTGTTCCTGGAGCTGAGGGTGACCGACGCCGACGGCCGCGACGTGGGCGCGCCGACGCCCGCCGCGGACGGGACCGGTCCCGCTCCGGACCCCGCGCCGCAGCCCGTGACCCGCTCCTTCGCCGTGCGCGACGGTCTGATGGTGCGGCTGCCGGACAGCGCGGTCGAGCGGTCCGGGCCCGGCCGGATCCCCCGCACCCTCGCGCTCGACCACGGCTCCCAGTACCGCCTGGTGCGCACGGAGGGCTTCGGCCCGGTCTCCCGGATCCGCGACTGGGCGGCCGGTGAGATCGGCGCCAGGCCCGGCAGCACCGCCTACCAGGAGCTGGACACCTTCTTCTCCAGCGACTCCTTCCAGCGGCACGCCCGCTTCCTGGCCCAGGGACGGCTCGCCACCGCGCCCCTGTTCGCGGACGACCGCAAGCGGACTCCTCTCGGCTTCTTCGTCGTCGAGCGGGTCGTTCCGGAGCAGGCCCGGCTCATCGGCGAGACCTCCCAGGCCGAACTGCGCGACATCAACTCCTCCGTGGTCCGCAACGACCGTGGTCTCGGCCGGGGCGTCCACTTCGGCGTGGACGGCGTCGTCGGCCCCGCGTTCAACTTCCTCGACCTGGGCAACGGCACCCTCAACCTGCGCCTGCAGTTCGGCCCGGCGTTCCGGTACCTGTTCGCGGTGTCCCAAACCGCGGCCCTCGGCGGGTTCGGCGCCCTGAGGACGTCCGGGCAGGTCAAGGGCGACCCCACCGGTCTGTACCTGGTGAAGAAGACGGTCCACGTCCGCCGCGGCGGCAGCGGCGCCCCCGCGCGGCGCTTCCAGACCTGGAGCGTGGACCGGATGACGCGCACGGAGGCGCGCCGGCTCGCCGGCTGGGACGACGGGACCACGCTGCGGCAGCGGCACGGTCTGCCCGAGCCGTTCGCGCCCGCCCATCTGACCGTCGACCACCCGGTGACCCTCGGCATGCACCGCGTCGAGGAGTTGGCGCACGCCGACGGCCGGCGCACCGACGGCGCCGACGGCGCCGACGACCAGGGCCTCACCCTGCCGGACTCCTTCGCCGACGCGGTCCTGGCCGCCGTCGCCGAGGCGTACCCCGGACTCGTCGCCCCCCTGGACCAGCTCGCCCCGCCCGCCTCCTCCGGGGTCCTGGCCCGCGCCCGGTCCCTGCTGACACCGGCGGCGGCCCGCGCCGCGGGGCACCGGTGGAGCGACGCCGACGCCTACCGGACGGCGGTCGGCAACACCCTGGAGATCCTCACCGCACTCTCCCACCAGAGCCTGTCCGGCAGCATGGAGGCGCTGATCAGCACGGGCGTCCGGATCCGGCTCGTCGAACCGGGCACCCTCGGGCAGGGCCACCGCTACATCTGGGTGCACGGCGACCTGACCAACCGCCGTTACGAGGGCCGGCAGACCGACCTGAAGCTGCGCCACAGCGCGCCCGGCGGCCAGCGTCTGGACGGCCAGGAGAGCCGCAAGCGCGCCCTGGCCGGCGGCGTGGACCTCCAGCTCGCCTTCCGCGACCCGGACACCCTCACCAGCGGCGCCGTGGGCGTCCCCGACAACGCGGGTGTGCTGAGCCTGGGCTGGCGTTCCGGGGTGCAGCACGACGACGAGACCGGCTTCGGCCTCAACGCCACCAACGAGCCGATGTCGGTGAGCACCGGGCCGTCCCACCTCTACCGCTACGACCTGGCGCTCTCCGTCACCCACGGCGGGTACTGGCGCTTCCGCGGCCTGCTGCGGGGCGTGGCCTCCCTGGGGCTGCTGGGCACCGGGCCGTTCGTCTTCAGCCGCCCGCAGGACCTCCTGATCGGCACCACCTCCGGGGGCACCGCCGTGCGCGGCGGTCCGCGGACCGGCCAGGTGCTGATCAGCGTCCCCGACCAGCACACCCCGGCCGTGGACCCGCACCGCCCCGGCGCCGCCAACCCGTACCTGTCCCTGCGGGGCCCGCTGGAGGCCGTCCCCATGCCCCGCGACCGGGCCTTCGCGCTCGCCTCCGGCGACCTGACCCGGCCCGAGGGCCGGGCGGGCGGGCGGGGCGACCGGCTCTTCCAGGACCTGCAGAGGCATCCGTTCCTCACCATCGGTGTCGTCGTGCCCCCGGCGCTCGTCGACGCCGTCGCCGACGTGGTGCGCGGCGCCTCCGGCGGCGCCTGGCAGCTGACCGAGGAGGGCGCGCCCGCCCGCGAGGCGGTCATGCGCGCCTTCCAGCCGCAGTTCGCCACCGCCAACTTCGACCAGAGCTCCGGCGCGCTCGGCCTGGGCATCGCCGGTCTGATGGCGAAGCCCCCGTACGCCACCCTGTGGGCGACGTTCCGGCACTACACCGCCGTCACCGACGTGCGGGCCCTGACGGGCGCGATCGCGATGGACACCGAGACGGTGCTCGGCAGCGGCAGCCAGGCCGCCGGGAAGCTCGGCAGGAGCAGCGTCCACTCGTTCGGCGGCCAGCTCACCTACACCCGGCCGCACGGCTCCGGGCCCGGCCCGGTGGGCACCTACGGCATCGTGGCCAACCCCTGGTCGGAGAGTTCCCAGCGGAACCTGTCCGTCAGCCGCAGCGTCGTCGCCGACCTGAACCTCAAGGGCTTCGGCCACCAGGTGCTGGTCACCGGGACCGTGGAGCACTGGGCGGCGATGACGTCGAGCCTGCTCGGCACCGCCGCCGCCGACCGGTCCTTCATACCGGCCGGCCTCGCGGGATCCGCGGGCTCCGTCGTCCAGGTGCCCGGTGGCTGGCTGGCCCACGTCCCGGAGAAGAGCGCCCACCGGCTCGGGCTGATCGACGACGGGCTGGGCAACGTGCCCCGCTACACCCGCGACGGCTGGTCCCCGCAGCCCTGGCTGCGCGGCAACTCCTTCGGCACCTACCCGGTCAACCCGCTCGACCCGACCACGGTGCTCGCCGCCTTCCAGGAGCAGGTCGCCCGGCTCGGACTGGACCACAACGCCCGTGAGCAGATCCGGTTGGCGGTCACCTCCCGGGTGCTGCGCGCACTCGACCGGGAGCTGACCGGCTCCGGCGCCACCTCCCTCACCCGGTCGGGCGCCTGGGGCTGGGGCGGCGTCCGCGTCGGCAGCCGGCGCGCCCGGGTCCGCGTCGAACTGCTCCCCGGCACCCCGTCCTTCGAGATGCTCGACCACGGCGCCGAGATGGAGGAGAACCGGCGCGCCGTCGAGACCGTGCAGGAGGGCGCCGAGTTCAGCTCGGGCAGCGACGTCGGGGTGCTGGTCGGCGAGCAGGTGGGCACCGGCGACACCACCGCGGTCGCCTCCGGCCCCACCTGGACCGAGACCGGTTCCTCCCGCCGCGCCGTCTCCGCCGGGCACTCCGTCTCCAGCAGCACCACCTACCGGGCGGCGTCCACCGAACCGCACGCCGAGATCGCCACGCCGTACCGGCTGCGCCTCACCCTGGAGTTCGACGACGCGCCCGCCGACGGCACCCTGGGCACCGGCGCCGACGGCACCCCGGTGCGGGACGCCCTGCGGCGCTTCGGCGGCAGGCAGCGCGTCTCCGAGACCGGTGACATCGGCACCCTCGTCGAGTACGTCCCGCTCAGTCTCATGGCCCCCGACCCCGACGCCCAGGGCCCCGCCCCGGACCCCCGGCTCGCCCCGCCGGACCTCACCGTCACCGCCCGGCCCCGCTCCGGCCACCGCCCCGAGCTGCTCGGCCCGGACGTCCGGTACGGCGACGGCACCCTGCGGCCGTTCACCTTCCCGGAGAACGGCTTCCACGTCCGCCGCATCGTCGGACTCGACCACGTCCACGAGGCCAACGAGCGCGCCCTCGCCGAGGCGTTCGGCATCGACCTCACCGCCCTGGACGCGGACACCACCGCCGACGGCGACCGCGACCGGCTGCTGCACCGCACCCGCGCCACGTCTCTCACCCGGCCGGGCAGCGCCCCCGCGCAGGCGCTGGAGGACGGCACCACCAACACCGCCCTGTCCACGTTCTACGACCAGGCGCTGTCCCCCGTCGGCTACCGGGTGCCGGGGCTGACGCACCGCAACCCCGTCGGCACCGACTCCGCCCACCTCGCCCTGCACGCCAGGCCCGACTTCGGCGCCGCCGTACTGCTGAGCGTCGTCGACGGCCGGAAACTGGAGGTCCTGCGCGAGACGGCGGAAGGCGTGAGCACCTCGGTCTCGCAGGACAACACCCAGGACTCCGCCCTCGGCGGCGGTGTCATGGTCCGCACCGAGCCGACCGGAGTGAACCAGATCGGCGCGGCCGGCACCGGCCCGTACGCCAACGACTCCGACAGCACCCCCGTCGGTGAGGACCACCTGTCGTCCGTCAACGTCAAGCCGACGACGGGCCGCAGCTTCCTGTTCGCCGTCCCCACCGACTGGCTGAGCGTCGCCGAGGTGCGCCGCGGCATCAAGGACACCCGCGTCGGACGGTACCTCGCGGGCACGTTCGGCATACGGCGCCCCGGCCCCAAGGCGGTCGGCTCCCGCACCTACGCGCTGGCCTGGGTCCGCGAGGACGTCGCGCGAGAACTCGGACTGATCGACGACACCAGCTTCCCCGCCCGGGCCGCCCAGGCCTGGGACGCGGTCGGCACGGCGACCAAGGCGTGGACCGACGCCGACAAGGCCTACTGGAAGAAGCGCCGCACGGCCGTCCGCCTGCGCGAGGACCTCGACGCCGCCCGCGCCGGCCTGACGGACGCCCGGAGCACCGCCGACGCCGCGGCCCGCCGGCTGAGGCCCCTGCTGGACGCCGCCGACGCGGCGGACGTCGCCGTCCTGCGGGCCGAGGCCGACGCGCGCACGGCCCACACCACGGCGCGTGACCTGACGGGCGCCGCCGACCGCTTCGACACCACCCGCACCGCCCTGGACGACGCCCTGCGCGCCGCGGAGCAGGACCACGCCCGCGCCCAGGCCATGACCGACACCGCTCAGGACACCCTGACGAACCTCCGGGGCCTGGCGGAGCTGCCGGACCCCGAACTCGACGCGGACGCCGTCGACCTGGCCGAGGAGGAGCTGCGCACGGCGCTGGACGCGGCCGCCGCCCTGCGCGAGGCCGCGGACCTGCGGGCCGACTCCGCGCGGCGCGCCCACGAGACGGCCGTGGACCTGCTGGCCACCGCCGAGCGGAACGCCACGCCGGGGGTCTCGGACCTCGTCCCGGATCCCGTCCGCGCCCGGCGGACGGCGGCCGACCTCACCACGGCGGCGGACCTGCGGGTGGCCGAGGCCCGGTCGCGGCAGGCCGCCGCCGGCCGGCGGCTCACCGGACCGGCCCGTGCCGACGCCGACGCCCGTGCGGCACTCGAGGCGGCGACCGGCCGCCTCGACGCGGCGCAGGCGGCCTTCGACGCCCGCCGTGGCGAACTGGACGCCCTGCGCACCGCCGCGGAGGACGCCGCCACCGAGGTCCACCGGGTCCGGACGGCGGCCGACCGGCTCACCCGCTGGCACCGGCTGGCGGCCACCGAGGAGGGACGCGCCCGCCTCGGCGACCTGCCCGAGCCGCCCCCCGTCACGTACACGGCGCCGCCCGCGCCGTCCCCCGCGCGCCCCCGCACGCCCCTCCCCCGGTACACCCGGGACGCCGGCGGAACCCGCATCACCTCGCCCGACCAGGTGACGTACACCCTTCACAACGTGCCCCGGGACGGCGACGCCTTCTTCCACGCCCTCGCCGAGGGCCTGGCCAGAACGGCCCCCGACCTTCTCCTGCGGCACGGCATCGATCCGGCCGGTCCCGCGGTCCCGGCCGCGCTGCGCCGCCTGGTCGCCGCCCGGCTGACCGACCCGGCCGACGCCGACCTGCTCGCCGCCCTCGCCCCGGACGGCACCGACCGCTTCACCGCCGCCGAGATCGACGCCACCGGCCCCGTACCGGACCTCGCGCCCGGCACGCCGGGCCGCCGCGAGTTCGACGCCCTGGGCGTCGTGCCGCACTCCGTGCACCTGAGCGACCGTGCCCGGGCCGAGCTGGCGGTCGCCCAGCTCTCGCGCCCCGGCGACGCCGCGGACGAGGCCGGCTGGAACACCTCCGCCGCCGACCTGCTGCCCCTGCTGGCCGCGCGCACCTTCGGCGTGGACGTGACCGTCGTCCGCGACGACGGCACCTTCCTGGACTTCACACCGGGCGCCCCCGACGACCGTGACGGCTCCGACCGGCTCCGGGACCTCCTCGACGAGTCGGACGGATCACGCCCGCACATCGTCCTGAGCCTGGACGACCGGCACTACCGACTCGCCGTACCGGCCGGTGCGGCTGCGGAGTCCGACGGTGGCGTCGTGGTGCACGCGGCTCCGTCGGGCCGGCTGACGCCCGAGGTGACGGCGAGGCTGTACCGGGCGTACGCGGATCACCTGTTCGGGGCGGGTCAGGACGCGCAGGACTTCGCCAGCGTGTTCTACGCGTTCGTCGACGAGCAGGACGTGGTCACCCAGGAGCTGGCGCGGCACCGCGGACTGCGTCCGCAGATGGAACGCTTCCACGACGAACTGGCGGCCCTGCGGGCGGAGCGCGCGGCGGCGCCGACGCCGATCACGCGGGGGTCCGGGGAGCCGATGCGGCTGTACCGGAAGATGTCGCGGGGCGAGGCGGAGCAGATGCTGGCCGGGCCGGCGGTGTCGGGCATCGGCGCGGCGATGGCGTACAACCGCAGTGACCAGTACCGGAAGTACTTCACGTCGTCCCTGTCGCACACGAGTGTGTTCAGCAACGCGAACGCCGCCTCGGACGACGAGGTGGTCGTGGAGTTCACCCTGCCGTGGGACGGCTACTGGGCCTT
>NZ_JBSFVZ010000029.1:0-97661 GCF_053592575.1 Streptomyces sp. NPDC002640
TAGTTCTACAATATTAAAATCACCCTCTTCCCATACACCACGCTGTTCCTATGTCGGCGGACCCTCACGGGACCGCCGCCGCCCGCCGCTCCCGACGGCGACCGCCCCGTGCCCGCACCGCTTCCGCCCTCCCCACGCCCCGCCCCGCACGCCGCCCGACCAGGAGCCCAGGCGCCCGTGACCTTCGCCAGAAACCCCGCCCCGACCGGCCTCAGGCCGCTGCGCGCCGTCCAGGTGACCGGCGGCAGCGCGGCCGGGAGCACCCATGTGCGGTCGCTGACCGCCGGTCTGGTCGACCGGGGCGTGCGGGTGACGGTCTGCGCCCCCGGCGACACGGAACACACCTACGGCTTCGCGGCGGTCGGCGCCCGGCACGTCCCGGTGCCGCGCAGCAGCGACCCGGCGACCGTGGCGGCCCTGCGGGTCGCCTGCGCCGACGCCGACGTGGTGCACGCGCACGGACTGCACGCCTCGTTCCGCGCGGTGCTGGCGCTGGGCGGGCGGCGCACCCCGCTGGTGGTCACCTGGCACAACACGCCGCGGGCCGAAGGGGCGGCGCGGGCACGGCTGCAGAAGGCGCTGGAACGCCGGGTGGGGCGGGCCGCCGCCGTGGTGCTGGGGGTCTCCTCCGACCTGGTCGACCGGGCCCGGCGCCGCGGGGCGCGGGACGCGCGGCTCTCGGCGGTGGGCCTGCCGAGGCTGCTGCCGGTCGCCGGGGCCCGCGCGGACACCGACGCGGAGCGCGACCGGCGGGCCAAGCTGCGGGCCGAACTCGGGGCGCTGGGACGGCCGTTGATCCTGACGGTGGCCGCGCTGGAGGAAGGGCGCGGGCACCGGCTGCTGCTGGACGCCGCGCGGCGGTGGCGCGGCGAGGAGAACCCGCCGCTGGTGGTCGTCGCCGGAGAGGGCGCGCTGCGGGGCGAGTTGCAGCGGCGCACGGAGCACGAGGGGCTGCCGGTCACCCTGTTGGGGCGGCGCGACGACGTCGGCGCGCTGCTCACCGCGGCGGACGTGGCGGTGGTGCCGGACTGCGCGGAAGGGCGCTCGCTGTTCGCCCAGGAGGCACTGCACGCCGGGGTGCCGCTGGTGGCGTCGGACGTCCCCGGCATGGCCGAACTCGTCGGCGACGGCGCGGAACTGGCTCCCGCGGGCGACGCCGCGGGCCTCGCCCGCACGGTCTCCGCGCTGCTCGCCGATCCGGGGCGGCGGGAGGCCCTGCTGCGGCGCGGGCTCCGGCAGGCCGGCACGTGGCCGACCGAGGACGAGACGGTCGCCCAGGTGCTCAGCGTCTACGACGAACTCACCCAGCCCCTGCCGTTCGCCTGACCGGCGCCCGCACTTCGGTCGCCGGAGCCGCTTCACCCGGTGGTCCGAGGTCCGTGGCGCGGCAGTCGCTCGGTGAGGAGCACCGCGCAGGCCCCGGCCGTCAGCAGTCCGCCCGCCAGGAAGGTGCCCCGCACCCCCGCGAGCGGCAGGATCAGGCCGCCCAGCGCGGCGCCCGCGGCGATGCCGACGTTGTAGGCGCCGGAGTTCGCGGCGAGGGCGATGTCCGTCCGGCCCGGTGCGCAGCGCAGCATCGCGTTCTGCGTCGTCATGAACACCGGACCGACCGCACCGCCCATCAGGACCAGGAACATAACCGCCGCGACCGGGTGGGCCCCGGCCGCGTACAGGCCGAGCATGCCGGCGGCCTGCGTGGTGACGGCGGCGACCAGCGTGGCCCGGGGGAAGCGGTCCAGGAACAGCCCGGTGACGCTCACCCCGGCCAGGCAGGCGACGCCGAAGGCCACGAACAGGGTGGCGACCGTGCCGGGCGGGAACCCGCTCACCTGGCCGAGGAACTCCACGACGTAGGTGAAGCCGGTGAACGCCCCGGCGGAGGACAGCGCTCCGGCGGCCAGCACGGTGGCGAACCGGCGGACGTCGGGCTCGGTTCCGTAGGCGGCCCTTTCCTCTTCGGGGCGCGAGGTGGGCAGCAGGGTGGCGATCGTGACGAGGCACAGGAGCCCGAGGACCGCCAGCACGGCGACGGGCGCCTGCCAGTCGCTCCACCGGCCCAGCCAGGTGCCGGCGGGGACGCCGAGCACGAGGGCGAGCGAGCCGGCGACCGACAGCGCGCCGACGACGCGGCCGCGCACCTCGGGCCTGAACAGGCCCACCGCGACCGGCCCCATCACGGCCCAGAACAGGGCCTGGGCGAGCGCCGTCAGCAGGCGTGCCAGGAGCAGCGGCACGTAGGAGGCCGCCAGCGCGGCGGCCAGGCTGGAGACGACCAGCGCGGCCAGCAGCCCGGTCAGGACGTGACGCCGGGGGACCGCCCGTACGGCGTGGGCGAGCGGCACGGAGGCGACGGCCACGGTCAGGCCGTAGCCGGTGACCAGCAGGCCGACGGCCGACAGGGACACCCCGAGGCTCGCGGAGATGCGGTCCAGGAGGCCGATCGGCAGGCTCTCCGCCGTGTTGAAGGTGAACGCCGCCAGCATCAGCGCCGCGAGCACCGCCCGCCGCCGCCAGGCGGGCGGCGGCCCGGAGGGGTACCGGTCGTCCTTCGGGCTGCTCGTGCGGTCCTGCTCCGCGGCACCGTCCATGGCGGTACCCCATCGGGCGCGGCGGGACCGCCGCAACCTGATTCCGCGCCGTCCCGCCGTCCCGCCGTCCCGCAGGGGCCGACGGCGGGACGGCGGGGATCGCGGGGCTCAGCCCCCGTACGCCCCCGAGGCGGTGAGGCGCAGGGCGGTGTCGATCAGGGGAACGTGGCTGAAGGCCTGCGGGAAGTTGCCGACCTGGCGCTGCCGCTTGGAGTCCCACTCCTCGGCCAGCAGCCCGAGGTCGTTGCGGAGCGAGAGCAGCCGCTCGAAGAGCCGCCGCGCCTCGTCGACCCGGCCGATCATCGCCAGGTCGTCCGCCATCCAGAACGAGCAGGCGAGGAACGCCCCCTCGTCGCCGGCGAGGCCGTCGACGTTCTCGTCACCCGGGTGCGTCGGGTACCGCAGGATGAAGCCGTCCGGGGTGGACAGCTCCCGCTGGATCGCCTCGATGGTGCCGATGACCCGCTTGTCGTCCGGCGGCAGGAACCCGACCTGCGGGATCAGCAGCAGCGACGCGTCCAGCTCCTGCGAGCCGTAGGACTGGGTGAAGGTGTTCCGCTCGGGGTCGTAGCCCTTCTCGCAGACGTCCCGGTGGATGTCGTCCCGCAGCTCCCGCCACCGCTCCAGCGGGCCCTCGGCGTCGCCGGACTCGACCAGCTTGATGGTGCGGTCCACGGCCACCCACGCCATGACCTTGGAGTGCACGAAGTGGCGGCGCGGGCCGCGCACCTCCCAGATGCCCTCGTCCGGCTGGTTCCAGTGGTTCTCCAGGTAGGAGATCAGCTTCAGCTGGAGCTGGGAGGCGTAGTCGTTGCGGGACAGGCCCGTCATGTGCGCCAGGTGGAGCGCCTCGATGGTCTCGCCGTAGACGTCGAGCTGCAGCTGGTGGGCCGCGCCGTTGCCGACCCGGACCGGGGCCGAGTTCTCGTAGCCGGGCAGCCAGTCCAGCTCCGCCTCGCCGAGCTCGCGCTCACCGGCGATGCCGTACATGATCTGCAGGTTCTCCGGGTCGCCCGCGACCGCCCGCAGCAGCCACTCGCGCCAGGCCCGGGCCTCCTCGCGGTACCCGGTGCGCAGCAGCGAGGACAGGGTGATCGCCGCGTCCCGCAGCCAGGTGTAGCGGTAGTCCCAGTTGCGGACACCGCCGATCTCCTCCGGCAGCGAGGTGGTCGGCGCGGCGACGATGCCGCCGGTCGGCGCGTAGGTGAGCGCCTTGAGCGTGATCAGCGAACGGATCACGGCCTCCCGGTACGGGCCGTGGTACGTGCACACGGCCACCCATTCCCGCCAGAAGTCGTCCGTCGCCGCCAGCGACTGCTCCGGCTCCGGCAGCGGCGGCGGCTCCTTGTGCGAGGGCTGCCAGGACAGCGTGAACGCCATCCGCTCGCCCGCGGAGACGGTGAAGTCGGTGTAGGTCGTCAGGTCCTTGCCGTACGTGGTGAGCTCGTCGTCGCCGCTCAGCACGTCGGTGTCGTACCAGACGGAGTCCGGGCCGGCGATGCCGACCAGCCGGCCGTTGCGGCGGTGCACCCACGGGACGATCCGGCCGTAGGAGAACCGCATCCGCAGCGCGGAACGCATCCGCACCTCGCCCGAGACGCCCTCCACGATCCGGATCACCTGCGGGGCGCCGTCACGTGGCGGCATGAAATCGGTCACCCGGACCGTGCCGTCCGGGGTGTCCCACTCCGACTCCAGGACGAGGGAGTCGCCCCGGTAGCGTCGGCGGGTGGCGTCGGGCGCT
This sequence comes from Streptomyces sp. NPDC002640, assembly GCF_053592575.1. Taxonomy (NCBI): domain Bacteria; kingdom Bacillati; phylum Actinomycetota; class Actinomycetes; order Kitasatosporales; family Streptomycetaceae; genus Streptomyces; species Streptomyces sp. NPDC002640. Next base: position 4,333 of record NZ_JBSFVZ010000029.1, read on the forward strand.
TCGGCGTCCGGCGCGTGGGCGGGCCCGACGCGCCAGAAGCCGTGATCCTCGGTGCCCAGCAGGCCGGCGAAGATGGCCTGAGAGTCGAAGCGGGGAAGGCACAGCCAGTCCACCGTGCCGTCCCGGCAGACCAGTGCGGCGGTCTGCATGTCTCCGATGAGTGCGTAGTCCTCGATACGCCCGGCCACGTGCAACTCCAGTCGAACGGCCACATCGTCCCAGCGGGACGGTCGCTCTCTTGCGGTCAAGTCAAAGGGGGTGAAGCGGAAAAGACGGTTGTTCGCTCGGTATGGGCTGACGCTCCCGTATGCCCACGGTTGTGTAGTTCGGGGTAACCGGGACACGGCCTGTGACACCGGCTTGGGTGTGCCGTCCTGCCCGGCCGGGCGCTCAGCGAGTGTCCGAGCAGGATACGACGCGGGATGATGATGCGCGCGATGCTCACGGCAACAAGAGTGAACCGAACGGGTGGGCGCCCGGTGACCGGAGAAAGACGCAGGTCACAGCGGCGGGCCCGGTGCGCGGACGCCTTAGCTCCCACGCGCTGATACCCTGGTAGCCCGTGGACCGGTGGGAGAAAAACCCCGGCACCGCAGCGACGGCACCCCCGGCGAAACCGGGTCGGCACGCCGCCCCGCAACCCCAGACACCGCCACCACGGGAGCCCCCCTTTGGCCATGCCCGCTGCTTTCCGAAACAGCAACGCCACGACGACCAAGCACATCTTCGTCACCGGGGGTGTCGCCTCCTCGCTCGGGAAGGGTCTGACGGCTTCCAGCCTCGGCATGCTGCTCAAGGCCCGTGGCCTGCGTGTCGTCATGCAGAAGCTCGACCCGTACCTGAACGTCGACCCGGGCACGATGAACCCGTTCCAGCACGGTGAGGTGTTCGTCACCAACGACGGCGCCGAGACCGACCTGGACATCGGCCACTACGAGCGCTTCCTCGACCGCGACCTCGACGGCTCGGCCAACGTCACCACCGGCCAGGTCTACTCCACGGTCATCGCCAAGGAGCGCCGGGGCGAGTACCTGGGCGACACCGTCCAGGTCATCCCGCACATCACCAACGAGATCAAGCACCGCATCCGCCGCATGGCGACGGACGAGGTCGACGTCGTGATCACCGAGGTCGGCGGCACGGTCGGCGACATCGAGTCGCTGCCCTTCCTGGAGACGGTCCGCCAGGTCCGCCACGAGGTCGGCCGCGACAACGTCTTCGTGGTGCACATCTCGCTGCTGCCCTACATCGGCCCCTCCGGCGAGCTGAAGACCAAGCCCACCCAGCACTCGGTGGCCGCCCTGCGCAACATCGGCCTCCAGCCGGACGCCATCGTGCTGCGCTGCGACCGCGAGGTCCCCACCGCCATCAAGCGCAAGATCTCGCTGATGTGCGACGTGGACGAGGACGCCGTGGTGGCCTGCCCGGACGCCCGGTCGATCTACGACATCCCGAAGACGATCCACGGCGAGGGCCTGGACGCCTACGCGGTCCGCAAGCTGGACCTGCCGTTCCGCGACGTCGACTGGACCACCTGGGACGACCTGCTGGACCGCGTCCACAACCCCGACCACGAGATCACCCTGGCCCTGGTCGGCAAGTACATCGACCTGCCCGACGCCTACCTGTCGGTGACCGAGGCGCTGCGCGCCGGCGGCTTCGCCAACAAGGCCCGCGTCAAGATCAAGTGGGTCACCTCCGACGACTGCAAGACCCCGGCCGGCGCCGCCCAGCAGCTCGGCGACGTCGACGGCATCTGCATCCCCGGCGGTTTCGGCGACCGCGGCGTCTCCGGCAAGGTCGGCGCCATCCAGTACGCCCGCGAGAACCGCATCCCGCTGCTCGGCCTCTGCCTGGGCCTGCAGTGCATCGTGATCGAGGCGGCCCGCAACCTGGCCGGCATCCCCGACGCCAACTCCACCGAGTTCGACCCGGCGACCGGCCACCCGGTGATCTCCACCATGGCCGAGCAGATGGACATCGTCTCCGGCGAGGGCGACATGGGCGGCACCATGCGGCTCGGCATGTACCCCGCCAAGCTGGCCGAGGGCTCCGTGGTGCGCGAGGTGTACGACGAGAAGGAGTACGTCGAGGAGCGCCACCGTCACCGCTACGAGGTGAACAACGCCTACCGCGCGGAGCTCGAGAAGAAGGCGGGCATCGTCTTCTCCGGCACCTCCCCGGACGGCAAGCTGGTCGAGTACGTGGAGTACCCGCGGGAGGTCCACCCCTACCTGGTGGCCACCCAGGCCCACCCGGAGCTGCGCTCCCGCCCGACCCGCCCGCACCCGCTGTTCGCCGGGCTGGTGAAGGCCGCGGTCGACCGCCAGCAGGGCACCGGCGCCTACGCCCGGTGATCGTCGCGGTGACCGCGTGACGATACGGTGGCCGGGGTACGCGCATCCTCCGGGACGCGTGCCCCGGCTCCGTCGTTCCCGTGAAGAGTTCCCCGTGCCAGCAGTTGTGGAGAGGACCGCCCCGATGACCGACCCGGTGATCAAGGACGCACCCGAGGAGTGGGAGATCCGCTCGTCGAGCACCCCGTTCACGGGCAAGAAGACCTCCGTGCGGACCGACGACGTGGTGATGCCCGGCGGGACGGTCGTGAGCCGCGACTACCAGGTGCACCCCGGCTCGGTGGCCGTCCTCGCCCTGGACGACCAGGATCGCGTGGTGGTGCTGCGCCAGTACCGGCACCCCGTCCGCCAGAAGCTGTGGGAGATCCCCGCCGGCCTGCTGGACGTCCCCGGCGAGAACCCGCTGCACGCCGCACAGCGCGAGCTGTACGAGGAGGCGCACGTCAAGGCCGAGGAGTGGCGGGTCCTCGCGGACGTCTACACCACGCCGGGCGGCTGCGACGAGGCGGTGCGGATCTTCCTCGCCCGCGGACTATCCGACGCCGAGGGCGACCGCTTCGAGGTCGAGGACGAGGAGTCCGACATGGAGCTGGCCCGGGTGCCGGTAGCGGACCTGGTGCGCGGCGTGCTGGCGGGCGAGCTGCACAACAACTGCCTGGTCGTCGGCGTGCTGTCGCTGGTCGCGGCCCGGGCCGGCGACGGAACGGACGCGCTGCGGCCCGCCGAGGCGCCCTGGCCCGCGCGGCCCTTCGAGGCGTGACCCGCCGGGCCCGGCCGCGCGACGCGTGCACCGCCCGGCAGCCGCAGGGGACCGGTCCGGCGCACACCAGGCCCTGACCGGCGCGCACCCGGCCCCGTGCGGCTCGCTCCACGGTTTGCGGCCGGGGCCGAAAGGGGGCGCCCGTCGCGTCCGGTCGGGGGACCGTGGGGGTGTGGTCCCCCGTTCCGCCGCCGTCCTGTGAACTACGCTCGTGCAAGGCCCCGCGGACGGGGTGGCGCGTGCGTGCAGGACGGGAGTGTGGCCCGTGACGGACCAGGCGGTGGACACCGGCCGGACGCCGGACGCGGCGCGAAGGCCCTCCGGCGAGACCTCCGCGCCCGCGCCCCGCCCACCGGCCGCCCCGCCCTCACGCTTCCTGGGGCGGACCCGCGAGCTCAAGGAACTGCTCGCCGACATCGAACGCGCCGGACTCAACACCATCGCCGGACGCAAGGCCCCCCGCGCCCGGGTCCTGCTGATCGCCGGACGCCCCGGCTCCGGCCGTACCGCGCTCGCCGAGGAACTCGTCCGGCAGGTCGCCGACCGCTACCCCGACGGCGTGCTGCGCGCCCGGCTCACCGAACCCGGCGGAACGCCGGTGCCCGCCGGCCGCGCCGCCCGCGGCCTGCTGGGCCAGCTCCCCGCACCGGCCGCGCCCGGCGCCGACGAGGACGAACTCACCGCCACGCTGCGCGCCGCCCTCGCCTCCCGCCGGGTCGTGCTGTTCCTCGACGACGCCGCCGACGCCGAGCAGGTCGACGAACTCGTCCCCGACACCCCCGACTGCCTGGTCGTCGCGGTCTCCCGCGGACCCCTGACCGGCATCCCCGACGTGCGTCCCTGCGTCCTCGGCGGACTGGACACCCGCTCCGCCGTCGACCTGCTGACCCGCCGCACCGGCCCCGTCCGGGTCACCGTCGACCCCTGCGCCGCCCAGCAGCTCGCCGAGGAGTGCCACGGGGAGCCGGCCACCCTGCTGCTGGCCGGCGGCTGGCTCGCCGACCGGCCCAAGGTCGCCGTCGCCGACCTGGTCGCCCAGCTGCGCGCCGACCCGGCCGCCGGACCGCTGGACCGCATGCTCGGCCTGGTCCACGACGGCCTCCCCGCGGCCGCCGCCCGCATGCTGCGCCTGCTCTCCCTCGCCCCCGCCGGACTGGTCGACCCGCACACCGCCTCCGCCCTGGCCGGCTGCTCGCCGCAGGCCGCGACCGAGACCCTGGACACCTTCCACCGGCTGGCCCTGCTGCACCAGGTCCCCGCCTCCGGACTGCTCTACGAGGTCCCCGGCTGCCTGCACCCCCTGCTCTCCGAGCTCGCCGCCCGGCTCGACCGCCCCGCCGAACTGCGGCTGGCCAGGGCCCGGGCGCTGGAGCGCACGGTACGGATGCTCCACGCCTGCCGGCTCGCCACCGAGACCGGCGAGGCCGCCCGGGCCCGTCTGCACGCGCTGCCGCGCGCCCTGCGCTTCGCCGGGCCCGAGGAGGCCGCCACCTGGCTCGAGGAGCGCCGCGAGGCCCTCCTGACGGCCGCCGGGCTCGCCGTCGCCGACGGGGAGCTGGACACCCTGGCCCGGCGGCTGATGTCCCAGCTCGTGCGGGCCCTGGTCGCCCACGTCGGCACCGAGGACGCGGCCTGCGACCTGTACGCCGTCCACCGGCTCGTGCTGGACGTCGCGGAGCGGCGCTCCCTGCCCCGGGAGAAGGCCGCCGCCCTGCTCAACCTCGCCGACCTCGACGCCCGCACCGGACGCACCGCCGAGGCGCTGACCCGCTACCGGGCCGCCCTGGACGCCGGCCGTGAGGGCCGCGACCCGTACGCCGTGGGCCGGGCCATGGAATCCCTGGGCGGCGCCCACCAGGAACTCGGCGACCTGGACCGCGCCGCCGACTGGTACGGCCGGGCCCTCGCCGAACGCCTCGCCCGCGACCAGCGTGCCGACGCCGCCCGGCTCTACGGCCGGATCGCCTCCGCCCACGCCTGCGCCGGCCGCCACGAGGAGGCGCTGCGCCACTGGCGCGCCGCCGTCACCGAGCACCGGCGCGGCGGCGACGTCCCCGCCTGCGCCCGGGCACTCGGCGAGCTCGCCCGCGCCCAGGAGTACACCGGGCGGTTCGAGGAGTCGCTGCGCACCTGTCGGGACGCCGTCGCCTGGGCCCGCCGGGCCGGGGACGAGCGGCTGGAGGCGGGCCTGCACCTCAGGCTCGCCGACACCCTCGAACGCCTCGGCGACCCGACGGCGGCCCGGCTCCACCGGGAGACCGCCGAACGGATGCTGGGTGACGAGCTCACGGGGGTACCCGAAGACCGTGGGTGACACCCGGGATCCCGCCCGGGCCGCCTCTCCCGCCGCCCGGCGGCGGGGCCGGTGACCCTACGGAGCGGATCGTCCCGGAACGTCACCCCGCTCCTAAGAAATCCGGGGCGTATCCCTCGGGTATCACTTGCTTTACAAGGCTAGACAGCGGGAAATCCTTCATTAGACTGGCGATGTCGCCGGTTCTCCGGCGTGTGTCCCGGTGCGCCCACAAGCGACCGGTATATCCCCGCATGCCCCGGCGTCACCACGCCGCCGCGTGTGTTTCCCCGCCCCCCGACTGCAAGGACCGTGATCGACGTGAAGGTCGGCATCCCCCGCGAGGTCAAGAACAACGAGTTCCGCGTGGCCATCACCCCCGCGGGTGTCCACGAGCTGGTGCGCAACGGCCACGAGGTCGTCGTCGAGCGGAACGCGGGCCTCGGCTCGTCGATCGTCGACGAGGAGTACGTCGCGGCCGGCGCCAGGATCCTCGGGACCGCCGACGAGGTCTGGGCCGCCGCGGACATGATCCTCAAGGTCAAGGAGCCGATCGCGGAGGAGTACCACCGCCTCCGCAAGGACCAGGTCCTCTTCACCTACCTGCACCTGGCCGCCGACCGCCCGGGCACCGAGGCGCTGGTCGCCTCCGGCACCACCGCCATCGCCTACGAGACCGTCGAGGTGAACCGCACGCTGCCGCTGCTCGCCCCGATGTCCGAGGTGGCCGGCCGGCTGGCCCCGCAGGTCGGCGCCTACCAGCTGATGCGCGCCAACGGCGGCCGCGGCGTCCTGCCGGGCGGCGTCCCGGGCGTCGCCCCCGCCAAGGCCGTCGTGCTCGGCGGCGGCGTCTCCGGCTGGAACGCCACCCAGATCGCCGTCGGCATGGGCTTCCAGGTCACGCTGCTCGACCTGAACATCGACAAGCTCCGCGAGGCGGACAAGGTCTTCGGGACCAAGGTGACGACCGTCGTCTCCAACTCCTTCGAGATCGAGAAGGCGCTGCTCGAGGCCGACCTGGTCGTCGGCGCGGTGCTGATCCCGGGCGCCAAGGCCCCGAAGCTGGTCACCAACGAGCTGGTCTCCCGGATGAAGCCGGGAAGTGTCCTTGTCGACATCGCCATCGACCAGGGCGGCTGCTTCGAGGACTCCCGTCCCACCACCCACGCCGAGCCGACCTTCCCGGTCCACGAGTCGGTCTTCTACTGCGTCGCCAACATGCCCGGCGCGGTGCCGAACACCTCCACCTACGCGCTGACCAACGCCACGCTCCCGTACGTCGTCCAGCTCGCCAACCGCGGCTGGGTCGAGGCGCTGCGCCGCGATGCGGCGCTCGCCAAGGGCCTCAACGTCCACGACGGCCAGGTCGTGTACCGCGAGGTCGCGGAGGCGCACGGCATGGAGCACGTCGCTCTGGAGAGCGTGCTCGGCTGAACGGGCCGTAAACACGGCCGAGTCGACATTCCGACATGACGAGACGGTCACCACGACCGTCAACTCGGGCGTCAACGCCGCGAAACCGGCCGGACCTTGGGCTACCAGGTCCGGCCGTTCGCGCATCCGGCCTCCGCCCACCGGCCGCTGAGCGGGTCCACTTGTCAACTCGACGTCGGATTTCGGTCGTTGTGCGCCCGGGTGAATCGCACGGTGCGACGCGCGTACGCCCTTGACAACAGGCGTGTCCGGAAGGGACACGGCAGGCCGGGTCCGGCGGATTGTGTTGCTGCGAACGGTCGACACGCCATAGAGTCGCCCATCGTCGGCATGGTGCCACGCTGACCTGTCTAGAAGTTTCCTGGTCACCAAGGAGGTAAGACGACTTGTGAATGAGTCGACATTTACTCCCGGGGGTGGTCAACCAGGAACGCCTGCGGGGGACACCGGACCCGCCGGAATCGAGGCTGTCGGCTCCGTCGCGGTCCGTACCTTCGCAGCCCACCAGAGCCAGCACCCCCACCTGGCTCCGACAGCACACCAGAGCATGGATGCCCATCACGTGAACGCCATGTCCGGCGACGCAAGTGGCGCGCCCCACCACTTCGCCGAATACGACGAACTGCCCGACGGTCACTTCTACGACCCCGACGCCGAATACGAGCCGGACCCCGAGTACGCGGCCACCCTCGCGCCTGACGCCGCGCGGCAGCGGCGCGAGCGCATCGGCCCGACCGGGCGTCCGCTGCCCTACTTCCCGATCCCCGGGCCGCTGACCGACCACGGCCCCGCGAAGATCATCGCGATGTGCAACCAGAAGGGCGGCGTCGGCAAGACGACGTCGACCATCAACCTGGGTGCCGCGCTGGCCGAGTACGGCCGGCGGGTCCTGCTGGTCGACTTCGACCCGCAGGGCGCGCTCTCGGTCGGTCTGGGCGTCAACCCGATGGAGCTCGACCTCACGGTCTACAACCTGCTCATGGAGCGGGGCATGGCGGCCGACGAGGTGCTGCTCAAGACGGCGGTCCCCAACATGGACCTGCTGCCGAGCAACATCGACCTCTCCGCCGCCGAGGTGCAGCTGGTCTCCGAGGTCGCCCGCGAGTCGACCCTGCAGCGCGCGCTCAAGCCGCTGATGTCGGACTACGACTACATCGTGATCGACTGCCAGCCCTCGCTGGGCCTGCTGACGGTGAACGCGCTGACGGCCGCCCACAAGGTGATCGTGCCGCTGGAGTGCGAGTTCTTCGCGCTGCGCGGTGTGGCGCTGCTGACCGAGACCATCGAGAAGGTCCAGGAGCGGCTCAACCCGGAGCTGGAGCTCGACGGCATCCTCGCCACGATGTACGACTCCCGCACGGTGCACAGCCGCGAGGTGCTGGCGCGGGTGGTCGAGGCGTTCGACGACCACGTGTACCACACGGTGATCGGACGGACCGTCCGCTTCCCGGAGACCACCGTGGCCGGTGAGCCCATCACCACGTACGCGTCCAACTCCGTCGGTGCCGCCGCCTACCGCCAGCTCGCCAGGGAGGTGCTCGCCCGGTGTCACGCCGAGTGAGTCTGCCCGGAGCCGACGAGCTGTTCCGCACCACCGGGGGCTCCGGCCTCCAGTCCTCCTCCCCGCGCCGCCAGGCCACCGCCGAGCGCGCGGAGGCGCGGGTCCCCGCGCCGGCCGTCGAGGACGACCTCGCCCCGCGGGACGGGGCGGAGGGGCTGCCGCCCTCCGTCCCCGCCCAGGCCGGTGACGCGCAGGCCGCGGAGCATGCCGTGGCGGACGCGGCGACCGGGGACCAGGGCGAGACCCACAGCCGGGCCGGCGGCGCGGAGGGCGCCGCCGCCGCGGCCACGGGGGTCACCCCCCGGCGCCGCGGGCGTCCCGCCCGGCGGCCCAGCGGTCGCGAGCGGCACGACGAGAAGATCACCGTGTACGTGTCGGCCGAGGAACTCATGGACCTCGAGCACGCCCGGCTGGTCCTGCGCGGGGAGCACGGCCTCGCCGTGGACCGCGGACGCATCGTCCGCGAGGCGGTCGCGGTCGTCCTGGCCGATCTGGAGTCCCGGGGGGACGCGAGCATCCTGGTGCGGCGGCTGCGCGGGCGGTAGAGGTAGCCTGCCACGGCCATGACCTCGAACGTTCCCTCCCGCAGGCGCCCCCTCGGCCGCGGCCCCGGCCTGCCGCAGGCCCCGGCCGCCCCGGAGCCTGCCCGGGAGGACGCGCCCGAGCCCGCGCCGGCCATTCCCGAGCCCGCCCCCGCGCCGACTTCGGCTCCGGCGGAGGCGCCGCAGAGGCCCGCCGGTACGCCCCGCGAGGAGCACGAGCCCCAGCCCGAGGCCGCGCCGGACGCGGACCTGGACACGTTCACCGTGCACCTGACCAACTTCGAGGGACCGTTCGACCTGCTGCTCCAGCTGATCTCCCGGCACAAGCTGGACGTCACCGAGGTTGCCCTCTCCCGGGTGACCGACGAGTTCATGGCGCACATCCGGGCCCGCGGCGACGACTGGGACCTGGACCGGACGACCGAGTTCCTGGTCGTCGCCGCCACCCTGCTCGACCTCAAGGCGGCCCGGCTGCTGCCCGCCGCCGAGGTGGAGGACGAGGCCGACCTCGCCCTGCTCGAGGCCCGGGACCTGCTCTTCGCCCGCCTGCTCCAGTACCGCGCGTACAAGCAGGTCGCCGACATCTTCAGCGCCCGCCTGGAGGACGAGGCCCGGCGCCACCCCCGTACCGTGGGCCTCGAGCCGCACCACGCCGAGCTGCTGCCGGACGTGGTCCTGAGCATCGGCCCCGAGGGCTTCGCCAGGCTGGCGGTGAAGGCCATGCAGCCGAAGCCCCCGCCGCAGGTGTACGTCGACCACATCCACGCCCCGCTGGTCAGCGTCCGCGAACAGGCGGCCGTGGTGATGGGCCGGCTCCGCGAGCTGGGCGAGGCCACCTTCCGCACGCTGGTGGAGGACACCGACGACACCCTCACCGTCGTCGCCCGGTTCCTGGCCCTGCTGGAGCTCTACCGGGAGAAGGCGGTCGCCCTGGAGCAGGAGACCGCCCTGGGCGAGCTGCTGGTCCGCTGGACCGGCGACGAGGACGGCCCCCGGCCGGTCGTCACCGACGAGTTCGACCGCCCGGCCGCCGACACCACCGAGGAGGAGCGCGCATGACCACCGTGGGAACCCCCGAGGAGGCGGCCGCCGGCCCGCAGGACGACGCCCTCGCGGCGCTCGACCTCAAGCCCGCCCTGGAGGCCGTGCTGATGGTCGTCGACGAGCCCGCGGCCGAGGAACACCTCGCCAAGGTGCTCCGGCGCCCCCGCCGCGCGATCGCCGACGCCCTGCGCGAGCTGGCCGACGAGTACGCCGTGCAGGGCCGCGGCTTCGAGCTGCGGAAGATCGCCGGGGGCTGGCGCTTCTACACCCGGCCCGAGTACTCCGCCGCCGTGGAGGCGCTCGTCCTGGAGGGCCGCACCGCCCGGCTCACCCAGGCCGCGCTGGAGACCCTCGCCGTCGTCGCCTACCGCCAGCCGGTCAGCCGTTCCCGGGTCTCCGCGGTGCGCGGGGTGAACTGCGACGGCGTGATGCGCACCCTCCTCCAGCGGGGTCTGGTCGAGGAGGCGGGCACGGAACCCGAAACAGGTGCGATCCTGTACAGGACGACGAACTACTTCCTGGAGCGGATGGGCCTGCGCGGTCTGGACGAGCTCCCCGAGCTCGCGCCCTTCGTCCCGGAGGCGGAGGCGATCGAGGCCGAGAGCCAGGAGGGGGTTCCGTCGTTCGACCCCGACGCACCCGATGCGCCGGGAGCAGACGACGCAGACGACCAGACGGAATTTTGATGCGAAGCAGCGGCAGCGGCAAGAGCGGCGGGCGCGGGAACTACCGCGGCGCCGGCAACGACAGGGACCAGAAGCAGGGGCAGGGCCGCCCCCGCAAGCCCCGCCCCGAGGAGCGCCGCTACGACGTGGGTCCCGGGGCGACCAAGGACGGACCCAAGGCCGGACGCGGCGGCGCCTCCGGCGCCCGCGGCGCCAAGCAGGGCGGCGGCGCCGGCGGCCGCGGCGGACGCCCGGCGCCCGCGCGCTCGCGCGAGTACGAGACCCGGATCGAGGAGCGCAACCGGGAGCGGTACGCCGGGAAGAAGGAGGTCAAGCTCCCCAAAACCTTCCCCGGCGCCGAGCAGGAGGGCGAGCGCCTGCAGAAGGTGCTGGCCCGGGCCGGCTACGGCTCGCGGCGCGCCTGCGAGGAGCTGATCGAGCAGGCGCGGGTCGAGGTCAACGGCGAGATCGTCCTCGAGCAGGGTCAGCGGGTCGACCCCGAGAAGGACGAGATCAAGGTCGACGGCCTGACCGTGGCCACGCAGTCCTACCAGTTCTTCTCGCTCAACAAGCCGGCCGGCGTGGTCTCCACCATGGAGGACCCCGAGGGCCGCCAGTGCCTGGGCGACTACGTGACCAACCGCGACACCCGGCTCTTCCACGTCGGGCGGCTGGACACCGAGACCGAGGGCGTCATCCTGCTCACCAACCACGGCGAGCTGGCCCACCGGCTGACCCACCCGAAGTACGGCGTGAAGAAGGTCTACCTCGCGCACATCATCGGGCCCATCCCGCGCGACCTGGGCAAGCAGCTCAAGGACGGCATCCAGCTCGAGGACGGTTACGCCCGCGCCGACCACTTCCGCGTGGTCGAGCAGACCGGCAAGCACTACATGGTCGAGGTCACCCTGCACGAGGGCCGCAAGCACATCGTGCGGCGGATGCTGGCCGAGGCCGGCTTCCCCGTCGAGAGCCTGGTGCGGACCGCCTTCGGCCCGATCAAGCTGGGCGACCAGAAGTCCGGCTGGCTGCGGAGGCTCTCCAACACCGAGGTCGGCATGCTGATGAAGGAGGTCGACCTCTAAAGAGGTTGTGCCCCGCGGCGAACCCCCTTATCGTCAAGTTGACGCAATAAGGGGGTTCGTTCATGACCACGACCGCGACCACGTTCACGCCTACGACCAAGAGGGCCGCCACCGGATCGCTGATCGGCCTGGCGCTCGGTGACGCGCTCGGCTTCCCGACCGAGTTCAGCAGCGTGCCGCGGATCCTGGAGAACCACGGACCGTGGCGGGAGATGGAACTCCCGCAGCGGGCGCTCGTCACCGACGACACCCAGATGACCCTGGCCCTCGGGCGGGGACTGCGGACGGCCATGGAGCGCGGGCGGCTCGGGCCGCGGCGGATGGAGCGGCCGGTCCGCGAGGAGTTCGTCGAGTGGAACCGCTCGCCGGAGAACAACCGGGCGCCCGGCCGGACCTGCGTCACCGCCTGCCACCTGCTCTCGGTCGAGGATCGCGCCTGGCAGGACGCCAGCCAGGTCGGCTCCAAGGGGTGCGGGGCCAACATGCGGGTGGCGCCGCTGGGGCTGGTCCCCGGGCTCACGGACGAGGAGCGGGCCGGCGCCGCACAGCTCCAGTCCGCCCTCACCCACGGCCACCCCACCGCGCTCGCCGCCTCCGACCTCACGGCGCACGCCGTGCGGCTGCTGGCCCAGGGGGCGGACCCCACGGCGCTGGTGGGACTGCTGCGGTCCTACGCGCTGGACAACCGCGACGTCTACCACGAGCGGTGGCTCGGAGACCTGTGGACGCGGTCGCAGGACCCCGACCCCGTGCACTTCGTCCGGCGCGGCTGGGACGAGTGCCTGGCGATCCTGGAGAGGCTCCAGGAGGCCGTGCGCACCGTCTCGCCGGAGGCCGACCCGTGCCTGGCCACGGGGGAGGGGTGGATCGCGGAGGAGGCGCTCGCCACGGCGCTGCTGTGCTTCCTGCTCTTCCCCGACGAGCCGGTCACCGCGCTGCGGCGGGCCGCGTGCACGGCGGGGGACTCCGACTCCATCGCCTGCCTGGCGGGGGCGTTCGCGGGGGCGCACCTCGGGGCGGACGCGTGGCCCGCGCGGTGGGCGGAGCGGATCGAGTACCGCGACGAACTCCTCGCCCTCGGCGCCCTCTGGGACGCCTGACGGTCCGCCCGGCGGCGGGGCGTCTCGCGCAGCGGGCGGTGGGGCGGGGACGCGCGGCGGCTGGATAGGGTGGTCGCGAAGCAACGCGAAGCAACCGGCACAGCGCGAGGAGCACCACCGTGAGGACCGCCCTGGTGATCGGCGCAGGCCTGATCGGAACGTCCGCGGCACTCTCGCTGACCTCCCGCGGCGTCACCGTCCACCTGGACGACCACGACCCCGACCGCGCCCGCACCGCCGCCTCCCTGGGCGCGGGCACCGACGCCCCGCCCGAGGGACCCGTCGACCTGGTCGTCGTCGCCGTGCCGCCCGCCCACGTGGCCGGCGCCCTCGCCGACGCCATGCGCCGCGGCCTCGGACGCGCCTACGTCGACGTCGCCAGCGTCAAGGGCGGACCCCGCCGCGCACTGGAGGCGTCGCTGCGGGGCACCGACGTCGACCTCGCCGCCTACCTCGGCACCCACCCGATGTCCGGCAAGGAGAAGTCCGGCCCGCTCGCCGCCACCGGCGACCTCTTCGAGGGCCGCCCCTGGGTGCTCACCCCCACCCGCGACACCGACACCGAGGCGCTGAACCTCGCCCTGGAACTCGTGTCGTTCTGCCGCGCCGTGCCGATCGTGATGGACGCCGACGCCCACGACCGGGCCGTCGCGCTCGTCTCCCACATGCCGCACCTGGTGGCCGGCATGGTCGCCGCCCGCCTCGAGCACGCCGACGAGGCCGCCGTACGGCTGTGCGGGCCCGGCATCCGGGACGTGACCCGGATCGCCGGCTCGGACCCGCGGATGTGGATCGACATCCTCTCCGCCAACCCCGGCCCGGTCGCCGACCTGCTTGCCGAGTTCTCCGCGGACCTCGACGCCACCGTCCGCGCCCTGCGCGCCCTGCAGTCCGAGGACGAGACGGCCCGCAAGGACGGCGCCGAAGGCGTCGAGGACCTGCTCCGGCGCGGCAACGCCGGCCGCGTCCGGGTCCCCGGCAAGCACGGCAGCGCCCCGCGTGCCTACGAGGCCGTCGTGGTCCTCATCACCGACCAGCCCGGCCAGCTCGCCCGGATCTTCGCCGACGCCGAGCGGGCCGGCGTCAACATCGAGGACGTCCGGATCGAGCACGCCACCGGCCAGCAGGCGGGCCACGTACAGCTGATGGTGGAGCCCCAGGGGGCCTCCCCGCTCGCCCAGGCGCTCCGCGAGCGCGGTTGGGCCGTCCGGTCCTAGGCCCCCGGGGGGAACCCGCGGACGGCCACGGGGCCGGTCACCCGTAAGGGTGAGCCCGATAAGCCAGTAACCTTGTCCGGGGCGCGTTCGCGTCCCGCCCCAGCAGCCATCAGGAAGGTGTCCTCCACCGTGGAAAGCGCCGCCCGGACCGCACCGGCAGTGATCGTCGCCATCGACGGCCCCTCCGGCACGGGCAAGTCGAGCACGTCCAAGGCCGTCGCCGCCCAGCTCGGCCTCAGCTACCTGGACACCGGCGCCCAGTACCGGGCGATCACCTGGTGGATGGTGACCAACGACATCGACGTCGACGACCCGGCCGCGATCGCCGCCGCGGCGTCCAAGCCGGAGATCGTGTCGGGCACCGACCCGCTGAACCCGACCATCCACGTCGACGGCACCGACGTCGCCGGCCCGATCCGCACCCAGGAGGTCACCTCCAAGGTGTCGGCGGTCTCCGCCGTGCCCGAGGTGCGCACCCGGATCACCGAGCTGCAGCGCTCCATCGCCGCCTCGGCCGAGCGGGGCATCGTCGTCGAGGGCCGCGACATCGGCACCACCGTGCTGCCCGACGCCGACCTGAAGATCTTCCTGACCGCCTCCCCGGAGGCCCGCGCGGCCCGCCGCAGCGGCGAGATCAAGGGCTCCGACGTCGCCGCCACCCGCGAGGCCCTGCTCAAGCGGGACGCCGCCGACTCCGGCCGCAAGACCTCCCCGCTGGCCAAGGCCGACGACGCGGTCGAGGTGGACACCACCGAACTCACCCTCACCCAGGTCGTGGAGTGCGTGGTCACCCTGGTCGAGGAGAAGCGGGCGGCGAAGTGACCCAGGCCGCCGGCAAGGCCGGCCCGAGCGGCGGGCCGTCGGCCCGCGGCGCCGAGGTCGGCCGCCGCATCGGCGTCGGCCTGATGAACGGCCTGTGGCGCCCGCGCGTGCTGGGCGCCGGCAAGGTGCCGCCCACCGGGCCGGCCATCCTGGCGGTCAACCACAGTCACCTCCTCGACGGCCCCATGGTCATGGGCGTCTCACCGCGGCCGACGCACTTCCTGATCAAGAAGGAGGCGTTCGTCGGCCCGCTGGACCCCTTCCTGCGGGGCATCGGACAGCTGGCGGTGGACCGGCACAGCACCGACCGCGCCGCGGTCACCGACGCGCTGGGCGTCCTGGCCGACGGCGGCGTGCTGGGCATCTTCCCCGAGGGCACCCGCGGGCAGGGCGACTTCGCCTCGCTGCGGGCCGGCCTCGCCTACTTCGCGGTCCGCAGCGGCGCCCCGATCGTGCCGGTCGCCGTGCTGGGCAGCGCCGAGAAGCGCGGGCGGCTCATATCCGGGCTGCCCCCGCTGCGCCACCGCATCGACGTCGTCTTCGGCGACCCGTTCGAAGCGGGCGACGGCACGGGGCGGCGCACCCGCACCGCACTCGACCAGGCGACCGCACGCATCCAGGAACGGCTCGCCGCGCACCTGGAAAAGTCCAGGCGTCTCACCGGACGCCGGGTCACACTTGAGTAGTGGCGCCGACCCCCCCCAGGGGGCGCCACCGACCATTCGATGAGCAACGAGGTACCGACTTCATGAACGACCAGATCCAGCCCGACGGCTCGGCCGAGCACGAGCACGGAGCGCTTGGCGACGCCGAGTACGCGGCGTTCATGGAGCTCGCCGCCGAGGAGGGCTTCGACGCCGAGGAGGTCGAGGGCGCGATCGACGCGGCCGGACACGGCCCGCTCCCCGTCCTCGCCGTCGTCGGCCGCCCCAACGTCGGCAAGTCCACCCTGGTGAACCGCATCATCGGCCGCCGCGAAGCGGTCGTCGAGGACAAGCCCGGCGTCACCCGTGACCGTGTCACCTACGAGGCCGAGTGGGCCGGGCGCCGCTTCAAGGTCGTCGACACCGGCGGCTGGGAGCAGGACGTCCTCGGCATCGACGCCTCCGTCGCCGCCCAGGCCGAGTACGCCATCGAGGCCGCCGACGCGGTGGTCTTCGTGGTCGACGCCAAGGTCGGCGCCACCGACACCGACGAGGCCGTGGTCCGCCTGCTCCGCAAGGCCGGCAAGCCCGTGGTGCTCTGCGCCAACAAGGTCGACGGCCCCAGCGCCGAGGCCGACGCCGCCTACCTGTGGAGCCTGGGCCTGGGCGAGCCCCACCCGGTCTCCGCGCTGCACGGCCGCGGCACCGGCGACATGCTCGACGCCGTCCTCGAGGCCCTCCCCGAGGCACCCGAGCAGTCCTTCGGCCTCGCCGTCGGCGGCCCCCGCCGGATCGCCCTCATCGGCCGCCCCAACGTCGGCAAGTCCTCCCTGCTCAACAAGGTGGCCGGCGAGGAGCGCGTCGTCGTCAACGAACTGGCCGGCACCACCCGCGACCCGGTCGACGAGATCATCGAGCTCGGCGGCAAGACCTGGAAGTTCGTCGACACGGCGGGCATCCGCAAGCGCGTCCACCTCCAGCAGGGCGCCGACTACTACGCCTCGCTGCGCACCGCCGCCGCCGTCGAGAAGGCGGAGGTCGCGGTCGTGCTGATCGACGCCTCCGAGAACATCTCCGTGCAGGACCAGCGCATCGTCACCATGGCCGTCGAGGCCGGCCGCGCCCTGGTGCTCGCCTTCAACAAGTGGGACACCCTCGACGAGGAGCGCCGCTACTACCTCGAGCGCGAGATCGAGACCGAGCTCGCCCAGGTCGCCTGGGCCCCGCGGGTCAACGTCTCCGCCCGCACCGGCCGCCACATGGAGAAGCTGGTCCCGGCCGTCGAGACCGCGCTGGCCGGCTGGGAGACCCGGGTCCCCACCGGGCGCCTCAACGCCTTCCTCGGCGAACTGGTCGCCTCCCACCCGCACCCGGTCCGGGGCGGCAAGCAGCCGCGCATCCTCTTCGGCACCCAGGCGGGCACCAAGCCGCCGCGGTTCGTGCTCTTCGCCTCCGGCTTCATCGAGGCCGGCTACCGCCGCTTCATCGAGCGCCGGCTGCGCGAGGAGTTCGGCTTCGAGGGCACGCCCATCCACATCTCCGTCCGGGTCCGCGAGAAGCGCGGCACGAAGAAGTAACCGGCACGGCGCCGCGAACCGGCACGGCGCCGTGAACCGGCACGGCGTCCTGAACGCCGGAAGGGCGGCTCCCCTCCAGGGGGAGCCGCCCTTCTCGCGTCCGCGGGAGCCGGTCCGGCGCTCACTCGGCCGCGCGGGGGGCCGGGGGCAGGGCGGCCTGGGGAGCTCCGTGGCGACCGGTCCGCCCGCCGTGCGGGGCGGCCTGCCACACCTCCGTGGAGGGGGCGGCGGGATCCGCCGCGTTCCGGGCCGACTCCTCCTCCCGGGACGGCAGCGGCTCGGGACGCGCGCCGCCGGGCGCCAGCCTGCCGACCCGCTGCCAGGGCGAGGGGGCCGACGGTTCCGTGGTGTGCCGCGCGCCGTGCGAGCCGGACTGCCAGCCGACGGTGAAACCGCCGCTCGGCCCGTGTCCGTACCGCCACGGGCCGCCGAACGCGAGGCGCTCCTCGCCGCTGCGGTCGCCCGGGAGAGTACGGAAGGACCTCACGTACTCCGCGTACAGGGCGTCGTAGATCGGCGTCGACGACGGGCTGTGCGCGGCATGGGCCGGGCGGGCGGACGGGATGGACGGAAAGGGCTGACGGCGGGATACCTCGTAAGCGTGCACATAACCACAAACGACCCCGGAGCCCAACGGATGCGGGCTGCGCCGGGAATTCGCAGGTCACCCGGGGGAGTGAAGTGGGAGCGAGCGCGTGCGCGCCCGCGCTCCGTGCGCTCCGCGCACGCCGGGCGGGGCCACGCCCGGGCGTACGACGGCGCCGCGGAAGGCCTCAGATGCCGGCGAGAGGCAGCGCCGCGCCGACCAGGACGCCGTTGGCCGCGGCGCGGTCCAGGGCACCGCGCAGCAGGTCCTCGCGGGGCTGACGGCCGATCGAGCCGACCGGGGCGGCGAACATCAGGACCTGCTGGTTCTTGTTGGCCGCGGTGCGCCAGCCGTCGGTGGCCTGCAGCGGGCGGTGCGCCTGCCACCAGGCGACCGGGGCGCCGCCGCCGGCGCCCGGCTGGAGCACGGCGTGCAGCTGGCCCATGGCGAGCAGCACCGACCAGCCGTGCAGCACCGGCGGGGGCTGGTTCAGGTCGGCCACCGGCTGGAAGCCCTGCTCGACCAGGAGCGGCAGGAACTCGTCGCCGGGGCCGGTGTTCCCGGGGCGGGCGATGGCCGAGGTGGGCTCGACGACGATCGCGGCGTGCAGCTCGCCGTTGATCAGCACCAGGCCGCTGGTGACGCCCAGCACGGCCTGCTCGGGCGCGGACCGCTGGACCCCGGCGTCGGACCCGCCGGGGGCGGCCTGCTGGGGCTGCTGCTCGCCGCCGGCCTGGCGGACGGCGCCCTGGAGCTGCTCGTCGGTCACGCGCACCACCTGGGAGGGCAGGCAGCCGGCGTGGGCGAAGGCGAGGACCGCCGTCTCGTCCCCGACGAACAGGACGGTACTGGTGTGCTCCTGGTGCGTGTCGCCGGGGGTACGGCAGGAGGTGCAGTCGTAACTGCCGGGGGCGTTGTCTCCGGCAAGCAGCCGGTCGGCCTCTTCGTCACCGATCTCGGCGCGTACGTCGTCGCTGACATCGAGCATGCGCGGCACGGGGGGGCTCCCTCGGGAAGGACATGGGTGGACGGACAACGGGCCGGACGGCCCGATCTGGACAACGGGCCGCGCGGGGTGCGGGTAACGGCCGACGGCGAACGGGAATCCGAATCCGGGCCACCCCGCACGCCGCGCCGGGCCGCCCGGCACGGCGTGCCGGGCCGTGTGCGGCCGGGACCACGGCCGACGCGGCGGTGGGTGCGCCGGTCGGGTGAGGGGCGCGCGCGGCCGGGGCGCGGCGCGGGCGGCGGCGCCGGGAGCCCCCCTAGCCTGGGCCGGTGCCCCGTGTGTCGATCAAGAGGCGGTCGCGGACCGCCGGAACGGCCGTCTCGGCGGCCTGTCTGGCCGTCCTGGCCCTCCTCGCCTCGTGTACGTCGCCCTCCGGCCCCGAGACGGCGCCCGGCCCGCCGGCCCGTGCTCCCCGCCCCTGCCCGCCGGACCGCTGGCCCTGGGAATGCGTCGCCGAGTGCGAGAGCAGCGGCAGGTGGAACATCAACACCGGCAACGGCTTCTACGGCGGCCTCCAGTTCAAGCAGTCCACCTGGGTGGCCTTCGGCGGCCGCGCCTACGCGGCCCGGGCCGACCTGGCGACCAAGCGCGAGCAGATCCTCGTCGCCCAGAAGGTGCTCGCCTCGCAGGGCTGGGGCGCCTGGCCGGTCTGCTCCGCCCGGTACGGCCTCGAGGGCCGGTGGCACGTGGTCGCCCGCGGCGACACGCTGGCGGCCGTGGCCCGCAGGTACCAGGTCTCCGGCGGCTGGCGGACGCTGTACCGGCTCAACCGCTCGCTGCTCGGCGACGAGCCCGGCAGGCTGATCGCGGGGACGTTCCTGAGGCTTCCGGCGGGCGCGGCGCGCAAGGACGCCGGGGAGCTCTTCGGCCCCCCGCTGGAAGAGGCGTGAACCGGCCCCGGAATTTTCCGGCCGAATTCAGGCAGCGGGGGCGGAATTCGCCGGGGCAATTCCGCCGGGTGTCCGGAAATCAATGCGCGAGCCGCGGTGGGATCTCCGGCGGGATCTCGGCGGAAATCTTTCGGCGCCGATCGGGAAACTCTCCGGGATCCCTCGATCGGGTGACCCGCTGAGGCCGACGGCCGATGCCCGATCCGTGACAGAAGTGTGACAGGAGAGACCCGCGGGGGATGTCCGCGGCGGGCTTTCCCGTGGGGCTCCGAGCGCCTAGCGTGACGTACATGTCATCGATTCCCGCTCCGGGCGAGGAGCCCCAGGACGCCCCCGACGCCTATGTCGGCATGGACGCCGACGAGGCGGAACGGCTGGCCGGCGAGCGCGGCTGGACCACGGTCCGCCGGCTGCCGCCGGGCGCGATCGTCACGCTCGAGTACCGCGTCGGCCGGTTGAACTTCGAGGTCGACGGGGGGCGGGTGGTCCGCTGCTGGAAGGGATGAGGAACGGCCGAGGCCCCGCTCCGGAGGGAGCGGGGCCTCACGCGCGTCCGGGGGCGTGCCGTCAGGCCACCGGGCGGCTGGAGGAGGGCTTGGAGCGGCCCGGGGCGTCGGACTGCGGGGGGCGGCGGCTGCCGGACGGCGCGCTGCCGGGGCCCCGTTCCGCGCGGGTCCCGTGCGGGCCGGAGGGCATCAGCACCGGTCCGCGGGCCGTGTGCCCGGGGTCCCCGCCGACCGCGGCGGGGCGGCGGACCAGCGTGGTCAGACCGCCGGACGGGCCGGTCACCGGGGCGGTGGACGCCTCCTCCTTGCCGAAGCGGCGGACCAGGCGGGTCTGCACGGTGTCGCGCAGGTCCAGGAGCCACCGCTCGGCGCGGGCGCCCAGCGGCTCGAACCAGGGCAGTGCCAGCAGGATCAGCACACCGGCCACCCAGCCCAGCAGCACGTCGCTCAGCCAGTGGGTGCCCAGGTAGACGGTGGTCAGGCCGACGCCGAGGGACATCACCGCGGAGAGCGCCGACAGCCAGCGCCGGGCGCGGGGGCTGGAGGCGAGGTAGGCGAGTATGCCCCAGGTCACGACCGCGTTGGCGGTGTGACCGCTCGGGAATATGTCCCCGCCGAGCCACATCTCGTTGGAGCCGATGGTGGTCGCGTAGTGCGGGCCCAGGCGGCCCATGCCGATCTTGGCGGCGCCGACGGTGACGTTCAGGAGCAGCAGGGAGATGGCGAGGGTGATCAGCGGTCTGAGCGTGTGCTGGCGCCAGGAGCGCCAGCCCAGCCAGGCCGCCACCATCACCGCCGTGGGACCGCGCTGGCCGAGGACGACGTAGTAGTCCAGCCAGGCGTGGATCTCCGGCCACTGCTGGTACGGGCGGAAGAACATGACCTGCCAGTCGAGGCGGACCAGCCACGAGGTGGTGATCACCGCCCAGACGATGGCCGCGTAGCCGGCCAGGCAGGCGACGACGAGTGCGGCCCGGTGGCGGCTCATTCGGGGCATGCCGAGTTGGACCGGCCGCTCGGGCTCCCGGTCCAGCCGCGCGAACACCCGGTCCAGACGGGTGAGGCTTCGTTCGGTACGCACCTAATCGACGTTACAGCGAGTGAGGGCGCGACCCGAACGGATCAAGGGCTTTGTGATGACCATGTGATGTGGGCTTCCTCTCACACGACCTCTTGCCCGGGAATTCACCGGCCGGTTGTTTTCCGCTCATCGTCCGGGGAATTGGGCGTCATTTCCGGGGAAAGAGAGCGGGTTCACCCGGTGAATGCGTCCGGCGTCCACCGTGCCGCACGAGGCGGACGGGAACGCCCGTGATTCACGGCGGACCGGTGCCGGTCAGCCACAGCCCGCCGTAGACCGCCGAGCCGGCCGCCGCGAGCGCCAGGAGCCCGGACACGACCGCCGGACGGGCCCGCGCGGCGGCCGCGGCGAGCGGGAGCAGCAGCGGGAAGGCCGGCAGCAGCAGGCGGGGCTTGGAACCGAAGTAGCTGGACGCGCAGAGCGCCAGCAGCGTCACCAGGCCGCCGTACACGAGCAGCGGCAGCGGCAGCCGGGCGCGCACGCCGGAGGCGAACAGCAGGACGACCAGTGCCACCCCCACGATCAGCGCCGTGCCCGCCAGCGCTCCGGGGAGGGAGTCGAACAGCCCGGCCACGAAGCGGGCGAAGGCGACCCCGCCGTCGAAGCCGTTGCGCCAGCCGGCCTGGACGTCCAGATAGCCGAAGAGGCCCTGCCCGGTGCGGTGGCCGACCCAGAGGACGTAGCCGGCCGCCCCGAGGGGCGCCAGCAGCATCCCGAGGGCGCGCGGCCAGACGTCCACGCCCCCGGGGGGTGACGCGAGCCCGGCGTGCGCGGCGTGAAGGTCGTGCGGCCCGTCCGGTGCGCCGTCCGCGGCGGCCGCGCTCCGCTGCCGCACGAAGGAGGCAATCGCCCCGGCCCAGACCGCCGCTGCCACCGCCAGCCCGACCGGCCTGGTCAGCCCCGCGCACAGCGCCAGCGCCCCCGCGAGCGGCCAGCGCCCGGTCAGCACCGCGTACAGCGACCAGGCGGCGAGCGCGGTGAACAGCGACTCGCTGTACGCCATCGACTGGACGATCCCCACCGGCAGCGCGCCCCACAGCACCGCCGCGCACACCCCGGCCCGGCGGCCCAGCACCAGATCCGTGACGGCGAAGATCCCCCAGGCGGCGGCCACCGACGCGACCAGGGCGACCAGGAAGCCGGCCTCGCCGTAGGACAGCGGCGAGACGGCGGCCACGCCCCGTTCGAGCCAGGGCAGCAGCGGGAAGAAGGCGAGATCGGAGTGAACGTCCCCGTCCGGCAGACGCACGGTGTACCCGTAGCCCGACTCCGCGATCCGCGCGTACCAGAGCGAGTCCCAGCGGGCGGTGAGCCGCACCAGGGGGTCGGTGTCCCGTGCGGCGGCCCAGACGGCCAGTCCGATCAGACCCAGCAGGCGGACGGCGGCGTACCCGGCCAGGGCGGGCCAGGCCCGGCGGAGGGCGGTGGCGAGGCGTCCGGCACGGCCCGGCGCGGTCGGCCGACGCGCGGCGCGCGTGTCGAGATGGGTCACGGGCCCGATTATCGGCCGCGGCGGCGACGTCTTCCGAGCCTTCGCCCTGTCGTGCCCACGGCAGTGGCGTACGCCACATCGGGCCTGCCCCGGGGTGAGAGCTCCACCACGTGTCACCGGCGCGAACTCGCGTACGCTGGCGAACCACTCGTCTTCGTCGAGCGGGCCGGTCGAGCGGCCCTCGGGGCCGCCGGACGCGAGCAATTCTGGGAGGTACGCACATGTCCGGGACGACCGCGTCCGGCGCGGACGCCACGGGGCGCCGCGTCCGCCGGGAGACCGGGGCCGGCGCCAACCGCTGGGTCGTCCTCGTGGTCCTCTGCGTCAGCCTGCTGCTGGTCGCCGTGGACGCCACCGTGCTGCACGTGGCGGTGCCCGCCGTCACCGAGGACCTGAGGCCGAGCGCCACCGAACTGCTGTGGACCGTCGACGTCTATCCGCTGGTCTGCGCCTCGCTGCTGATCCTCTTCGGCACCCTCGGCGACCGGGTGGGCCGCCGCCGCGTCCTGCTGCTCGGGTACGCCCTCTTCGGCGTGGCCTCCGCCGTCGCGGCCTGCGCGGACAGCGCCCAGGTACTGATCGCGGCGCGGGCACTGCTCGGCGTGGGCGGCGCGATGATCATGCCGGCCACCCTGTCGGTGCTCCGCCAGGTCTTCCCCGACCGGCGGGAGCGCGCGCTGGCCATCGGCGTCTGGAGCGCGGTCGCCGCGGTGGGCGCGGCGATCGGACCGCTGCTCGGGGGGTTCCTGCTCGAGCGGTACTGGTGGGGCGCGGTCTTCCTCATCAACATCCCCCTGATGCTGGTCGCGCTGCCGGTCGGACGGATGCTGCTGCCCGAGTCGCGCGGCGAGCGCGAGGGCCCCTGGGACGTGGTCGGCGCCCTCACCGCGGCGGCCGGGCTCTTCGGCGCCGTCTACGGACTCAAGCAGCTGGGCGGCGGAGTCGCCCCGCAATCGCCGCTGAGCTGGGGCCCGTTCGCGGTGGGCGTGCTGCTGCTGGCGCTCTTCGTCCGGCGGCAGAAGCGGCGCGCGCACCCGCTGATCGACATGCGGCTGTTCGCGCGGCCCGCCTTCGGCACCTCCATCGGCTGCATCGTGCTGGCCATGCTGGCGCTGGTGGGCCTGCAGCTGATCGCGGCGCAGTACCTCCAGCTGGTCCTGGGGCTGTCCCCGCTCGAGACCGGTCTGCGGATGCTGCCGCTCACCGTGGCCGCCATGGCCGCGGGCCTCGCCGGGGCACGGCTCCTGCGGGCGCTGGGGCCGCGGGTCATGGTGGCCTCGGGGTTCGCGCTCACCGCCGCGGCGGTGCTGACCCTGCTGCCGATGGGCTCGCACGACAACCCCGCCCTGCTGCTCTGCGGATTCGTGCTGCTGGGGCTCGGGCTGGAGACCACGCTCTTCGGGGCCTACGAGTCGATGCTGAGCGAGGCACCGGAGCGTGAGGCCGGAGGGGCGGCGGCCATCGGCGAGACCTCCTACCAGCTCGGCGCGGGCCTCGGGATCGCGCTGCTGGGCAGCGTGATGAACGCGGCCTACGGACCGGGCGTCGCCTCGGTGCCGGGCGTCCCGGGAGACGCCACGTCGGCGGCCGGGCACTCCCTGGGCGAGGCATACGAGGTGGCCGAAGGACTCGGTGGCGCCGTGGGGGAGACCCTCCGCCTCGCCGCGCGGGACGCCTTCGTGCACGGACTGCACGTGACCCTGGTGGTCAGCGCCGGGCTGCTGCTGCTGGGCGCGGTGGCGGCGCTGCGTCTGCCGCGGGACATGCGCGAGGAGCCGCTCGGCCAGGACGACCCCCACGGCCGGAAGCCCGGCGTGACGGGGGAGGCCGCGACCGGTGCCGCGGAGACCGAGAGGGCCGGGGACGACGGGCGGGCGACGAGGTCCGCCCATGGCCGGGCCGTCGCGGAGGCGGGGGAGAGGCCGGAGGCCGATCCGGGGGCGGACTCGGAGGACGGTCCGGGGAGGAAGGCGGACTCGGTGCCGGCGCCCCGGGACAAGAAGTCGTCGTCGACGCGCAGGTCACGGGTCTCCGCCTGACGGCACGGGCCGGGCACGACCGCACGGGCCGGGCGCCGTGGGGCGACGGGGGACGGGGGCCGGAGGTGCCGCGGTTCCCGGCGGGACGCCGGGGAGGGGCGCTGCGGGCAGGGCGCCCACCGGCCGTCGGCGCCGGTGAGCGGCCCTGCCTCAGCTCTGGTTGAAGAAGGCGTCGCGGGCGCCGGGGGCGGCCTCGCCGCTGACGATCTCGGTGTTGGCCGGGGTGAGCAGGAAGACGCGGTTGGCGACGCGCTCGATGGAGCCGCGGAGGCCGAAGATCAGGCCGGCCGCGAAGTCCACCACGCGCTTGGCGTCGGCGGCGTCCATCGCCGTGAGGTTCATGACCACCGGCACGCCGTCCCGGAAGAGTTCGCCGATGGCGCGGGCGTCCCGGAAGCTGTCGGGGGTGACGGTGCCGATTCTGCGGGCCTTGTCGACGGCCGGCTCGGCGGCGATCTTCACCCGCGGGTCGGTGACCCAGGCGTCCTCGGACTCCGGGCCCTCGGCGTAGTCGTCGTCTTCGTAGTAGCGCTCGTCATCGCTGTCGTCGACGAGGCCAAGCCAGGCACTCGCCTTGCGCACCGATCCCATGGACGCCTCCTCTCGCTGCGGTCTCTCTCGCTTCCGCTTCCCTATGGTCGTCCATGAGTCGGACATCGTGCCAAGTGGACGGACACCGCGCAGGGGGTTTGTGACGGTACCGGTGCGCGGTGGATACGTACAGACTCCGTGTATCCCAAGGGACTTGTCCTACACGATTGCTGATTGGGAGTGAAATAATATTCTTCGCGGCGAACGAGTGAGTTGTGGTGCCTCCGGGTGAACCACCTACCCCATTACGATCTCCGAAGTCGCCCGTAGATACAGGTGCGGGCGGGAGCACCGTGCCCCGGGGCGCGGACGTCTGAGGGGGAGTCACGATGTTCGGAATGGTCAGGCCGTGCCGTCACCGGCTCGGCGAGCGGCTCGCCGCGGAGTGGATGGCCCACCTGTGCGGGCTTTGCCTGGCCCTGAGGGGGGACCACGGCCAGTTCGCCCGGATCGTGACCAACTACGACGGCCTGCTGATATCCGTGCTGACGGAGGCTCAGGCACCGCGCGCCGCCCAGGGCCGCCGCACCGCCGGACCCTGCCCGCTGCGCGGGATGCGCACGGCGTCCGTGGCCCGCGGGGAGGGCGCCCGGCTCGCCGCCGCGGTCTCGCTGGTGCTCGCCTCGGCCAAGGTGCGGGACCACATGGCCGACGGCGACGGGCTGCTGGCCCGCCGCCCGGTCGCCCTCGCCGCACGCCGGGTCGCCGCCGGCTGGAGCGCCGCCGGCACCCGCACCGCCTCCACGGTGGGCTTCGACGCCGCCGTGCTGCTGGACGCCGTGGACCGGCAGGCCGGGCTGGAGCGCCTCGCCGGGCCGGGCACCCCGATCCTCGCCGTCACCGAACCCACCGAGACGGCCACCGCCGCCGCGTTCGCGCACACCGCCGTGCTGGCCGGCCGCCCCGCCAACGCGGCTCCGCTGGCCGAGGCCGGTCGGCTCTTCGGCCGCCTGGCCCACCTGCTGGACGCCGTCGAGGACCAGGCCGCCGACGCCGCCTCCGGCGCCTGGAACCCCCTCACCGCCACCGGAACCCCGCGCGAGGACGCCCGCCGCCTCGCCGACGACGCGGTCCACGGCGTGCGGCTCGCGCTGAAGGACGCCGAGTTCACCGACGGCCGCCTGGTCCACCGCCTGCTGGCGCACGAGCTGGAACGTTCCGTCGACCGCGCCTTCGGGTCGGCCTCCTGCGGGCACACCACGGGCGGGCCGGCCGAGGCGTACGGGCCGCCCCAGGGGCCGTACGGTCCGACCCGCACCCCCGGGGCGCCGCAGGGTCCGTACGGGCCGCCCGGCCCGCAGGGCCCCCACGGCCCCGGCGGCCCGGCCGGCGGGGAACCGCCGCACCGCCAGGGGCGCGGCTTCCTGACGGGCTGCGCCGCGGCCCTCGGGCTCTTCTGCACCTGTCAGCTCTGCTGCGCCGACGAGTTCGAGGGCCCGTGGTCGCGGCAGCGGCGCGAGGGCTGGTGCAGCCAGTGCGACTGCGGCTGCTGCGACTGCTGCAACTGCTGCAACTGCGGCGGGGGAGAGGGCGGCGGGGACGGCGGCTGCTGCGACTGCGGCTGCGACTGCTGACCGCCCCTCGGCGGGCGTGCGGCGCCGGGATGACGCTGCGTCATCCCCGTGACGACGGGGGTACCACGGCGACCTGGGGTTTCGCGGGAGCGCCGTCCACCATGGGATAAAAACCCGGTCCGTCCGGTAACCCAGGGCCACTGGTTTCGTTGGGTCGGAGGCAGAACCATTTCTCTTCCTCCGACCAACTCGCCTCCCCCTTAAGGCACCTCAGTGGACGCAGTCACACCGACATCGGCCGCCGCGCGCCTGCGCGCCGCCCGTGGCGGGACGGGCCGGAAGGCCCCCCGCTCCCTTCGCACCAGGCTCCTCCGGGTCCTGACCCTGGCCCTCGCCGTCCTGCTGGCCCTGCTCGGCGCCGCCGCGGCCGAGCAGATCGCGACCTTCCGCACCGCCTCCGCCACGGCGGACAACGCCCGCCTGGAGATCACCCTGCAGGGGCTGGTCCACGAACTGCAGAAGGAGCGCAGCCTCACCGCCGGGCACCTGGGCGGCGTCCGGCAGTTCCAGGCCCGGCTGCCCGCGCAGCGCGAGGCCACCGACACGGCGCGGGCCGTCCTCGACCGGGCGCTGAGGGGGCACACGGACGAAGGACGCGCCGCCTCGGTCCGGGAGGCACTGGGCCGCCTCGACGCGCTCGGCGGCGTGCGGGCGAAGGCCGACCGCCGGAGCGTCCAGGTGACGGAGGCGTTCGACTACTTCACCGCCACCATCGCCACCCTCGACGGGCTGGACCTCGGCCTCGACGAGGTCCGCGACCCCACCCTCTACGACGCCGGCCGGGCCCTGGGATTCCTGGGCGAGGCCAAGGAGTTCACCGGACAGGAACGGGCGCTGCTGCTCGGGGCGGTGACCGCCGGGCAGTTCCGCGGCGACGACCACGGACGCTTCCTGGAGATCCGGGCCGGCCGGCTCGCCTCGCTGTCCGCCTTCCCCACGGTGGCCACCTCCGCCCAGCAGCGCCGGCTGGACACCGCGATGAGCACCCCCGACGCCCGGCGCACCCAGTGGTACGAGCGGAAGGCGGTCCGGGGAGGCGGGCTGCTCGACGCCGCGCAGATCCCGCCGGCCGCCTGGTGGAGCAGCGCCACCTCCACCATCGACGGACTGCGGGAGGTGCAGATCTCGCTGGGCCGCGACGTGGAGAGCCGGGCCTCCGAACTGGAGAGCGACGCCGGTGAGGACCTGATCCTCTTCGGACTGCTGGCCCTCGCCACCGTCGCCGCGCTCGGCGCCCTGGCCCTGGACTGCGTCCGCACGGTCTCCGGCCCGCTCGCCGACCTCGCCCAGCAGGTCCGTGAGGTGGCCGGGAAGCGGCTGCCGCTGGCGGTCGCCGCCATCCAGAACAGCCCGCTGCGGGAGGCACCCGAACCGCCCGAGCCGCTCCGCGTGCCGGAGAAGGCCGGCGCCGAGGTGCTGGAGATGGCCGAGGCCTTCGACCGGGTCCAGCGCGCCGCCTTCGACCTCGCCACCGAGCAGGCCGTGCTGCGCCGCAACGCCACCGAGTCGCTGGTCAGCCTGGGCCGCCGCAACCAGAACCTGGTCCGCCGCCAGCTGAGCTTCATCAACAAGCTGGAGCACGAGGACGCCGACCCGGCGACCCTGGCCAACCTCTTCGAGCTCGACCACCTGGCCACCCGCATGCGCCGCAACGCGGAGAGCCTGCTGGTGCTGGCCGGCGAGTCCAGCCCGCGCCCCTGGTCCACACCGCTGCCCGTCACCGACGTGCTGCGCGCCGCGCTCTCCGAGGTCGAGGAGTACCGGCGGGTGGTGCTGCGCCGGATCGAGCCGGTCGGGGTGTCCGGCTCGGTGGTGGCCGAGATCGCCCACCTGCTCGCCGAACTGGTCGAGAACGCGCTGAACTTCTCGCCGCCGGATTCGGAGGTCGAGGTCGAGGGGCGGCGCACCAGCGCCGGTTACCTGATCGCCATCGTCGACCACGGGCTCGGCATGGACGCCCAGGCGCTCGCCGAAGCCAACGTCCGGCTCTCCGGGCGGGCCAGCTTCATGGCCGATCCGGGCCGGTTCCTCGGCCACTTCGTGGTCGGCGCGCTGGCCCGCAAGTGCGGGATCGAGGTGCGGGTGGGCGAGGCGCCGACCGCCGGGGTGGTGGCCCGGGTGCTGCTGCCCGCCACCCTGCTGGCCGACCCCAAGTCGCTCGCCGGAACGCCGGACGAGGACGTGCTGGTCAACGGCCGGCTCGACCAGAAGGCGGTGCTCCCGGCGCCCCGCGCCGCGGCGGCCCCGACCGGTCCCGGCCTGGTGCCGGTGACCGCCGACGGACGGCCGGTGCCCCCCGCCCCGGCCCGCACGCCCCGGCACGCGCGTCCGCAGATCGCGGCGCCACCGGTCGGCGGCCAGGGCGAACGGCGGGCCGAACCGGCCCGTGGCGCCGACGCCGCCCGCACCCGCAACGGCCTGGTGAAGCGCCCCCGGCGCAGCGCCATCGGAGCGGCGGTCGACGAGACGGCCCGCGCCGGGGCCCGGCCGCTGCCCCCGGCGCCGGAGCGGGAGCGCACCCCGGAGCAGGTCTCCGGGATGCTCTCCTCCCTGCGCAGCGCGCATCTGCGGGGCGGGATCAGCGTGCAGATGGAGAAGGAGAGGGAGAGGGACATGGAGCGCGGCACAGGTGCCGACGTCCGGGCGCCGCAGGATGCCGTGACGGACAGGGGTGAGAAGAAGTGACCACGGTTCCCACCCAGAACGCCGCACCGGCCGAGAAGGACTCGCAGACCTTCAACTGGCTGCTCGCCGGCTTCGTCCGCAACACCGACGGGGTGCGGGACGCGGTCGCGGTCTCCTCGGACGGGCTGCTGATCGCGGTCTCCGACGGGCTCGGGCGGACCGAGGCCGACCACCTGGCGGCCATCGTGTCCGGACTGTCCAGCCTGGCCCGTAGCGCCTCGCGCCGGTACGGGTTCGACGGAGTGAAGCTGATCATGATCGAGATGGGGCGGGGCTTCCTGCTGGTCTCGGCGATCCGGGACGGCAGCTGTCTCGGGGTGCTCGCCGACAGCAGCGGTGAACTCGGCCTGGTCGGCTACGAGATGGCGGTGCTCGCGGAACGCGCGGGCGACCTGCTCACGCCGGCCCTGATCGCCGACCTGCGCCAGTCGCTGCCCCGGTGAGCGGTGGTCGGACGATGGAAGAGGACAACAGCTTCGTCAGGCCGTTCATCATCACCGGCGGCCGGGTGGCACCGCCGCAGAGTGATCTGAGGCTGGAAACCCTGGTGGTGGCGGTCCGCCCGCCGGACGAGACGCTGACGTTCGAACGGAAGAGGGTGGCCGCGGTGTGCGAGAGCCCGACGACGGTCGCCGAGGTGGCCCACCGGGTGGGCGTTCCGCTGGGGGTCGCCAGGGTGCTGATCTCCGACCTCGTCGCCACCGGGCATCTCGCCTGCCGCCAACCCGCGGAGCTCTCGCTCCACACGCTGGAAAGGATCAGGGACCATGTCCGGGCGCTCTGAGAAGATGGTTCCGCTGGCCGTCAAGATCGTGGTGAGCGGAGGACTCGGCGTCGGCAAGACCACGTTCATCGGGGCCATCTCCGAGATCGAGCCGCTGGACACCGAGGCGGCGATCACCCAGGTGTCGGTGGGGGTCGACTCGCTGGACGGGGTGGAGTCCAAGACCACCACCACCGTGGCGCTCGATTTCGGGCGGATCACGCTCAATCCGGCTATTTCGCTCTACCTGTTCGGGACGCCCGGACAGGACCGGTTCTCCTTCCTCTGGGACGACCTGGTGGAGGGCGCGCTCGGAACGGTGGTGCTGGTCGACACCCGGCGGATCGAGGACTGCTTCCCGGCGCTGGACTACTTCGAGGCCCAGCGTGCCCCGTTCGTCCTCGCCGTGAACCACTTCCCGGGTGCCCGCCGGTTCGAACTGGACGAGGTGCGGGAGGCGTTGGGGCTGGACGACGACGTGCCGGTGGTCGACTGCGACGCCCGGGACCGCCGGTCGGTGCGGGACGCCCTGGTGGTGCTGATGGACCGGGTCATCCGGGAGCGCACCGGTGGACGGGAGCGTTCCGCGGCCCTGGTGTGAGCTCGAGGGCCCCGATGTGAGCCCGCGGGCCCCGGTGTCGGCCCGCGGTCCGGGTGTCGGCCGTGGTCCGTGGGTGTGGGCCGCGGTTCGGTGTCGGCCCGCGGTCCGGGTGTCGGCCGTGCGCGGACCGGGCGGCCGCCGCTCCCGAAGTGCGGGGCGGCGGCCGTTCCGTGCGCCGGAGAGGCCTCCGGGAGAGGCCCCGGCGGGAGGTCCGCGGGAAGCGGAGTGTCGGGTACCGGCCACGGGCGAATGGGACACCTCAGGTGATGAGGGGGAACAGGCGAGCACCTGTTGCTGCATACGCGGGGTTTAGCTGAGCTGGGTGTCTGCGGCGGCGGCGGGCGGGGAATGCGCTTGGCGACGTGGTCCTCACCGGGCGGCCGAAAGGCACCCTTGCGCCGCTCGGTCGCGCGGCCGAATACTCCCTGCAGCGCTTGTCAGGGGCACGGCGTGTCCGGCAATCCCGGTCGCCCATGTCCCCGGCTGCGCCTCACGGGCCCGTACCCCCCAAGCGCGGGCCCCCGACTTCCCAAGTGGAGGAACGACCAGTGAGGATCAAGCGCACCACCCCCAGCAACGGCGTGACGAGACGAACCCGTCTGCTCGCCGTGGCCACCGGCCTGGTGGCCGCCGCCGCGATCGCGGTGCCCACCGCCAGCGCCGACGAAGTGACGACCTTCAGCTCCGGTGAACTCACCGCGGCGAGCGACGCCGTCCTGGACGCGGACGTCGCGGGCACCGCCTGGGCCGTCGACGCCAAGACCAACCGGGTGGTGGTCACCGTCGACAGCACGGTGTCCCAGGCGGAGATCGCGAAGATCAAGGCGGAGGCCGGCGACCGGGCCGACGCGTTGACCATCAAGCGCACCGAGGGCAAGTTCCAGAAATACATCGCCGGAGGCGCCGCCATCTACTCGGGGTCGGGCCGCTGTTCGCTCGGCTTCAACGTCCAGGACAGCGCCGGCAACTACTTCTTCCTGACCGCCGGTCACTGCACCGAGGGCGCCGGTACCTGGTACTCGAACTCGGGCCGCACCACGGTCCTGGGCTCCACCGCGGGCACCAGCTTCCCGAACAACGACTACGGTCTCGTCCGGTACACGAACACCTCGGTGACCAAGTCGGGCACCGCGGGCAGCGTGGACATCCGGAGCGCGGCCACGCCCAGCGTCGGCACCACCGTCACGCGGACCGGCTCGACCACCGGCACCCGCAGCGGCCGTGTCACCGCGCTGAACGCCACGGTGAACTACGGCGGCGGGGACGTCGTCTACGGCATGATCCAGACCACGGTCTGCGCCGAGCCCGGCGACTCCGGCGGCCCGCTGTACTCGACCGGCGGTGTGGCCTACGGCCTCACCTCGGGCGGCAGCGGCAACTGCACCACCGGCGGCACCACGTTCTTCCAGCCGGTCGTCGAGGCCCTGAACGCCTACGGGGTCCGCGTCTTCTGATCGGCCGGTCCTCTCGCACCTCTCCTCACGGGAGCCCCCGCACGCATGGCGTGCGGGGGCTCCTGCCGTGTGCGCCGAGGAGCCGGCGGCGTGTCGCACCCCCCGCCGGGCAGGGGCGATTTCCGGCCATGGCCTGGTGCGGTCCAGGAAGGGCGGGGCGGGGTTCTTCGCCGTTCGCACTGTGAACGGAGGGGGCGTCCGGGGGCGCTCCGAGGCAATTGGGACACCGCGAAATTGACGTGTCCGCGTCCGGAAGTCGACCTTGTGCGTGACCTCCCGGCGTCGGAACACTGGACTCCGTTCAACCGGAAGGACGGCTGCCGCTTCTGTCGGTGACCCCGGATTTCCGCACGCCTTCCGGCACTTGGGGATCTTCACGATCCCTTCGCGCCGACCCCCCACAGGAGGACGTCAGTTGAAGCACCGACGCACACCCATGCGCCGTTCCGCCGTTGCCGGTGCGGGTATCGCCGCACTGATCGCGGCGACCGCCGGCTTCCAGACTGCGAATGCCGGTGAGACCGAGGCCGCACCGGACCCTCGGACGCTGACCGCCGCGGCGGCCGGAAACCTCGCCTCGACGCTCGACCGGAAGCTGGGCGCCGAGGACGCCGGGATGTACTACGACGCCGCGGCGAAGCGCCTGGTCGTCAACGTGGTCGACGAGGCGGCCGCCGGCACCGCCCGGGCGGCCGGGGCGAGCGCCCGGATCGTGGAGAACTCCGTCGCCGAACTGGAGCGGGCCGCGGCGACGCTGAAGAGCGACGCGGACATCGCCGGGACCTCCTGGGTGGCCGACCCCAGGACCAACAAGCTGGTCGTGACCGCGGACCGCACGGTTTCCGCGGCCGAGTGGGACGCACTGTCGGCGGTCGTCGCGGACCTCGGCGGCACGGCCGAAATCCGGCGCACCAAGGGCGAGTTCACCCGCTTCGTGGCGGGCGGCGACGCCATCACCGGCGGTGGCGGCCGCTGCTCGCTGGGGTTCAACGTGACCGTGGGCGGTGCGGCGCACTTCCTCACCGCCGGGCACTGCACCGAGTCCGTCGCCGCCTGGTCGGCGGGCGGCACGGTGATCGGCTCCACGGCCGGCTCCAGCTTCCCGGGCAACGACTACGGCCTGGTGAAGTACACCGCCTCCGTCGCCCAGCCGAGCTCCGTCAACCTGTACAACGGCTCCACCCAGGCGATCACCCGGGCCGGCGACGCCACCGTCGGCCAGTCGGTCACCCGCAGCGGCTCGACCACCGGCCTCCACTCCGGCTCGGTGACCGGCCTGAACGCCACGGTGAACTACGGCGGCGGCGACATCGTCTCCGGCCTCATCCAGACGAACGTCTGCGCCGAGCCGGGCGACAGCGGCGGCTCGCTCTTCTCGGGCAGCACCGCGCTCGGTCTGACCTCCGGCGGCAGCGGTGACTGCGCCTCGGGCGGCACGACCTTCTTCCAGCCGGTCACCGAGGCGCTCTCCGCCTACGGCGCGTCGATCGGCTGACGCCCCGCCGGTGATCGAGGGCCCGCCCTCCGGAGCGATCCGGAGGGCGGGCCCTCGCCGTGTCCATGGCGGCTCCCGGGGTGACGTCCGCGCACGTCGGGGCGGGTGAGGCGGGTGTCGCACATGTATTCGAACGTGGTCTATGGTGGAGAGGGAGTAGCTTGGAACTGATGTTCGATGTGGCTCGTCGAGTCCACGGTGCGGGAGGTGTGCATGCCGGGTTTTCCGCACCTGCACACCGTCTCGGGCTTCTCGGTGCGCCACGGCGCCTCGCACCCCGAGCGGCTGGCGGAGCGGGCCGCGCGGCGCGGCCTGGACGCGCTGGCCCTCACCGACCGGGACACCGTCGCCGGAGCGGTCCGGTTCGCCAAGGCCTGCGCGCGGGAGGGCGTGCGCCCGCTGTTCGGCGTGGATCTCGCGGTGGCGCCGCCCGCGACCGGTGACACCCCCGGGGACCGGTCCGCGCGGCGGCGCCGGACGCCGGTGCGCGGCGGCGCCTTCGTCGACGAGTCCGCCCCCCGGGTGACCTTCCTGGCCCGCGACGGCGCCCGCGGCTGGGCCGGCGTGTGCGCCCTGATCACCGCCGCCCACGCGGGCGGCGGTGACCCCCTGCTGCCCGCCGACGCGCCGTCCGCCGACGGGGTGACCGTGCTGCTGGGCCCGGACTCCGACGTGGGCCGGGCCCTGACCGCCGGACGCCCCGACCGGGCCGCGCGGCTGCTCGCCGCCTGGCGCGAGCGCCACGGGGACGCGCTGCGGCTGGAGACCGTCTGGCACGGCCGTCAGGGCACCGGCCCCGGCTCGCTGCGGCTGGCCGCCCGCACCCTCCTGCTCGCCGCCGAGCAGGGGGTCCGCCCGGTGCTGACCAACGCCGTCCGCTACGCCGACCCCGGCATGGGCCCGGTCGCCGACGTGCTGGACTCCGCCCGCCGCCTGGTCCCCGTCGACCCGGCCGAGGGCCTGGACTCGGGCGAGGCCTGGCTCAAGGACGCCGAGACCATGCGGGAGGCCGCCGGGCGGATCGCCGAGGCCGCCGGGCTCGGTCCGCGCTCCGCCGAGCGGCTGCTCGAGCACACCCGTGCCACCGCCGAGGAATGCCGGGTCGACCCGGAGGAGGACCTGGGCATCGGCACCGTCCACTTCCCCGAGCCGCACCTGGTCGGCGCCGAGCGGCGCACCGCGCAGCGGGTGCTGGCCTCCCGCGCGGCGGCCGGGATGGTGCTGCGCGGCTACGACCGCCGCCGTGACTACTGGGAGCGGATGCACCACGAGCTGGACATCATCGCCCACCACGGCTTCGCCACCTACTTCCTCACCGTCGCCCAGGTCGTCGACGACGTGCGCGAGATGGGCATCCGGGTCACCGCGCGCGGCTCCGGCGCCGGATCCCTGGTCAACCACCTGCTGGGCATCGCACACGCCGACCCGGTCGAGCACGGGCTGCTGATGGAGCGGTTCCTGTCCAAGCGGCGCGCGGTGCTGCCGGACATCGACGTCGACGTCGAGTCCGCCCGCCGGCTCGAGGTCTACCGGAGGATCTTCGACCGGTTCGGCGGCGAGCGGGTGGCCACCGTCGCCATGCCCGAGACCTACCGGGTGCGGCACGCCGTCCGTGACGTCGGGGCGGCGCTCGCCATGGATCCGGCGGAGATCGACCGGATCGCCAAGTCCTTCCCGCACATCCGGGCCCGGGACGCCCGCGCCGCGCTGGAGGAGCTGCCGGAGCTGCGGGAACTGGCGGGCGAGAAGGAGCGGTACGGCAGGATGTGGGAGCTGGTCGAGGCGCTGGACGGGCTGCCCCGCGGCGTCGCCATGCACCCGTGCGGCGTCCTGCTCTCCGACGCCACGCTGCTGGGCCGCACCCCGGTGGTGCCCACCAGCGGCGAGGGCTTCCCGATGGCCCAGTTCGACAAGGACGACGTCGAGGACCTCGGCCTGCTCAAGCTGGACGTGCTCGGCGTGCGGATGCAGTCGGCGATGGCGCACGCGGTGGCCGAGGTGGAACGGGCCTCCGGCGAGCGCGTCGACCTGGACGCGGTGCCGGAGGGCGACCCGGAGACGTACCGGCTGATCAAGTCGACCGAGACGCTGGGCTGCTTCCAGATCGAGTCGCCCGGCCAGCGCGACCTGGTGGGGCGGCTCCAGCCGGAGACCTTCCACGACCTGGTGGTGGACATCTCGCTGTTCCGGCCGGGGCCGGTCGCCGCCGACATGGTGCGGCCGTTCATCGAGGCCCGGCACGGGCGCAGCCCCGCCCGCTACCCGCACCCGGACCTGGAACCGGCGCTGCGGGACACCTACGGCGTGGTGGTCTTCCACGAGCAGCTGATCGAGATCGTGAACGTCATGACCGGCTGCGGCCGGGGCGAGGCCGACCGGGTGCGGCGCGGGCTGTCCGACCCCGAGTCGCAGGGACGGATCCGGACCTGGTTCGCCCAGCACGCGACGGCCCGCGGGTACGACGCGGAGACCGTCGCGCGCACCTGGGAGATCATCGAGGCCTTCGGCTCGTACGGCTTCTGCAAGGCGCACGCGGTGGCCTTCGCGGTGCCGACGTACCAGTCCGCCTGGCTGAAGGCGCACCATCCGGCCGCGTTCTACGCCGGGCTGCTCACCCACGATCCCGGGATGTACCCCAAGCGGCTGCTGCTGGCGGACGCGCGCCGGCGGGGCGTCCCGGTGCTGCCGCTGGACGTGAACCGGTCCGGCGCCACCCACCGCACCGAACTGGTGTCCGGCGGAAAGCGGGGCGAGCCGGACGTCTGGGGACTGCGGCTCGCCCTGAGCGACGTGCACGGCATCAGCGAGGCCGAGGCGGCGCGGATCGCCGAGGCGCAGCCCTACGCCTCGCTGCTGGACTTCTGGCAGCGGGCCCGCCCCAGCCGCCCGGTGGCCGACCGGCTGGCCCAGGTGGGGGCGCTGGACGCGTTCGGCGCCAACCGGCGCGACCTCAGGCTGCACATCAGCGAGCTGCACCGGGGCGCCGCCCGCGCGGCCGGCGCCGAACAGCTCCCGCTGACCGGCGGGGAGCGCACCGCCCCGGCGGGCCTGCCCGACCTGACCGACGGGGAGCGGCTCAGCGCCGAGCTGGGCGTGCTCTCCATGGACGCCTCGCGCAACCTGATGGACGACCACGCGGAGTTCCTCGCCGAGCTGGGCGTCACCTCGGCCAAGCGGCTGCGCGCCGCGCGGCACGGGGAGACGGTGCTGGTGGCCGGTTCCAAGGTGGCCACCCAGACCCCGCCGATCCGGTCCGGGAAGCGGGTGATCTTCACGACGCTGGACGACGGCACCGGCCTGGTCGACCTGGCCTTCTTCGACGACTCCCACGACGCCTGCGCCCACACCGTCTTCCACTCCTGGCTGCTGCTGGTGCGCGGCACGGTGCAGCGGCGCGGGGCGCGCAGCTTCAGCGTGGTGGGCACGGCCGCCTGGAACCTGGCCGAGCTGGCCGAGCTGCGGGCCGAGGGAGGGCTGGAGCGGGTGGCGGCCCGGCTCTCCGAGACGCTCGCCGAGCAGAGCGCGCTGCGGGAGAACGGCGGGCGGGACGAGGGCGGCCGGACGATCCGGATGCCCACGGGGTACCGGATGCACCCGTGGGCGGACCTCCGGCCCGCGGGGGGCGGCGGCGGGCCGCCCGGCGGGCGCAAGCTGTGGCACAGCAGCCCGGGCAGCGCCGGGTGAGGCCGTCGGCCCCCCGGGCGGGCCTCCGCCGCGCGGGTCGGGCGGCGGTGGTCGGCCCGGTGCTCCGCGGGTGAGGGGTATGCGCGTGTGACGGCGGCGGGGCGTCCGGCCCCGCCGCCGTCGTGGATCCGTCCGCCTCGGGTCAGCCCGCCGTCTTCTCGCGCCGGCCGCTCAGGGCGTCCCGCACCGGCCGCCTGCGGTGCCCCTGCTCCGGCAGCCAGCCGAAGGCCATGGTGGAACCGGCGACGCCGAGGATGGTGCCGATCATGAACGCGCCCATGTTGGAGGTGGCCCAGGAGCCCAGGGAGGCGAGCAGGCCGATCACCGAGTAGAAGATCCGCTGGGCGGGGTTGAACAGGATCAGCACGCCGCAGACGATCATGAAGGCGGGCAGGATGTAGCCCGCCACGCCCCGGGCGCCCGAGGCGAGGGCGACCTCGAGCGAGCCCTGCACCATCGTCACCATGACCAGTGCCCCGGCGATCGTGAGCAGCAGGCCGCCCCAGAACGGGCGGCGCCAGCGCCAGGCCGCGAAGCGGGAGACGCGGCGCGGCGGCCGGGCGGGGGCGGCCCCGGTGGCCGGGGGCGCGCCGGTCGCGGTCGCCGGCGCGGTCGGGGGAGTGCTGTCGGGAGTGCTGTTGCTGGCCACGGCCGGTGGCTCCTTCTGCCTGTTCCTCGAGGGGAAACGCCGATGGGACGGGTGAGGGCCCCGGCCGGGCGGAGCTCCGCCCGGCCGGGGCCCACGGGACGCTCCGTCAGCTGCCCTCGCCCGGGCAGCCGTCGCGGGTGATCTCGATCCGGAGGTCCGGCAGGGTCATCGCCCCGGCCGTGGTGGCCCAGTTGTGCTGGTACACGTTCTTGACCTCGATGGTGTCGGCCTGGAGGCCGAAGGAGCCGGCCGGGCCGGTGGAGAAGCTCTTGTTGAGTTCCGAGGCGTCCCGGCCCATCTCGAGACCGCTGAAGGAGGCGCTCTTGCCGGTCAGCACGTCCGAGTCGGTGGCCAGGTTGGTGGCCTTGGCGGGTGTTCCCTTGGCGCCGGCCGTGATCTTCAGGAACGCCGCACCGATCTGCACCCCCTGGCACAGGTTGGTGATCTCGGCGTCCTTGATGGTGGTGATGAAGACGTTCTTGTAGACGCCCTTCTCGATCGGGTTGTTCGGGCTCGTGCGGTCCCGGCCGCCGTACTGGGCGAGGCCCGTGCCGCTCAGCTTGTCGGCGTTGATGGTGTGCGCCATCGACGAGATGTTGAAGGAGACGGCGAGCGCCCCCTGGGCGGTGAGGACGGTCAGCGCGGCCGTGGCCACCACCCCCGGCACGCCGAGCACGGCCCATCGGCGCAGCCGGACTCTGCCCTTGACGGGCGTTGTGGACTCTGTCATGAACGGCTCTCCTTGATCAAAGCGGAAGGTGCGAACCGGGTGGGCAGATCCTGGCGCGGACTCCCCCTGTCGAACATCGCCGGGTCTCCCGTGGTGGCTGGCGATGTGTGGAGATGTGGGGGGATCTCCGCAAGTTACCCGCGAGTGTCGAACGCGGTCAATCGGCTTGCGGAGAAAGGGTGTTCATCCCCTGGTGACTGTCGCGAAAGGTGACCGGAGCGACGCCGGAGGCCCGCTCGCGAGGGGCGGCGGGGCCGGGCGGCGGAGCGCGTGCTTCCGGCCAGGTGGCGGCCGGAAAACGCCCCCGACGTGCAATTACCTCGGGTAACAAAATCCGGTTCCTCGCCTTGACCGCCCCAACTGGCAGGTATACAACCGCAATTGGGTTTCCCGGCGACGGCCGGTCCCGCGCACCGTGGCGCCGGTGTGCGGGCCGGCCCTCGCACCGCTCTGTCGCACCACCTTCGCCACCTAGTCGAGGAGCTCGTGCACATGACCGGAACCGCCCTGACCTCCGGCAGATCCCGCCGCCCCGGCCGCAGAACACTGCGCAGCCTGGGGACCGCGGCCGTGGGTCTCACCGCCCTGCTGGCCCTCCAGACCACTCCCGCCGGAGCGGCCGAGGCCCCCCTGGCCGAGCCCTACACGGGCATGGAGACCTGCCCCGTCGGGTCCCCGCTGCTCACCCAGGCCGACAACCGTCAGGTCGGCTGCGTCCACACCACGATCGGCTCGGGCTCCTTCTCCATCGGGGACTACACCGTCCCGGTGGGCGCACCGATGGAGATCGACTTCGGTTTCCGCTGGTCGGCCGAGGGGCCGCGCGGCGACACCGGGACCAGCCAGCCGAACATCTACGACACCACCGCGGCCACCGACGGCCTCCTGGAGGCCCCCTCCACCGAGGCCCCGCTGCCCGGTCTGTCGAACTTCTGGCCCGGGGTCACCAGCGCCAACGTGAAGGTCGAACCGGCCGGTGACATCAAGAACTTCACGCCGCTCGCCGTCGGCAGCCAGTTCCCGATCTTCGAACTGCCGATCAAGCTGAAGATCGAGCACCCGCTGCTCGGCTCCAAGTGCTACATCGGCACCGACAGCAAGCCGATCGTCCTGCAGGCCGTCGCCCCCAACCGGCCGCAGCTGAGCCAGGTGCTCGACCCCAACGGCAACCGCACCGTGACGCTCAAGATGCTCGACGGCGAGTTCGTCGACGAGGACTTCGCGATCCCGGGCGCCAGCCGGTGCGGTCTGCTGACCCTCGGCGAGTCCAACTGGATCGTCAACTCGCTGTTCGACCTCCCGTCGGCCTCCGGGAACTCGATCTCCTTCCAGGACGTGGACGTCGCCATCGCGATCGATCCCACCATCGGGTCTCTCACCGCGGCCCTGAACGCCGCCCGCGGCTGAGTGGGGCGGGCGCCCGCGGGCGCCCGCCCGGGTACCACCGCACGGCACCACATCACCACGGCACCACAGCACCACAGCACGACTGCACCATGCCCTTCTCCCACACACCCTCAGACGAAAGGGCCCCCTCATGCGCAACAGGCACTCATCGCTGCTGGCCGCCGCCGTCCTGGCCGGTGCGGCCTCCCTCGGCGGGATGCCCTCGGCGACCGCCGCCCCGGCCGCCGCGGGCAACGTCCTCACCTACGGCAGCGCGGGCGGCACCGCCGTTCCGGTCGGCGCCCAGCTGGCCGCCGCCGGGTCGATCTCGCTGACCAGCACCTCGCCGGCCGGCTCGGTCAACTGCTCGTCCTCCACCTTCGGCGCGACCGTGGCGAGCAACCCCACCGCCCCGGGCACCGCCAACGAGAGCAACGTCGACGTCGCCGTCAACGCCAGCTCATGCACGATCAGCCTGGTCGGCGCCACCGGCGTCAACAGCATCGACGTCGACCTGACCAACGCCACCGTCGCCTCCAACGGCACGGTGAAGGTCACCCCGATCCGGGCGGTCGGCGTGCTGGACAGCTGGTTCGGTCCGGTGACCTGCATCTACGAGGCCGCGTCGATCACCGGCACGGCCAGCAACACCGACAACTCCATCAGGTTCACCAACCAGCCGCTGAACCTGACCAACGGGGAGATCACCTGCCCGTCGGTCACCAACTTCAGCGCCCAGTACAAGCCGGTGTCGGGCTCCGGCGGGAACGTCTTCGTCAACTGACCCGCCCGGCCCACCGGCCCGTCGGCCTGACCGTGCATCAGGCCAGGAGAGACCCGAGGCCGTCCTCGCGAGCGAGCCGTTCCAGCTCGTCGAGGGCGGCCTCGGCGTTCCGCGCCGCATGAGGGTCGCGCTCCCGCAGGCCGCTCGCCGCGAACTCGTCCTCGTCCAGGCGGAGGATCTGCCGCCCGTCGGCCGACACCCACAGGTCCAGGTCGAGGTCCTCGACGACCAGTTCGCCGCCGGAGAACCCGGCCGGGCGGGTCACGTCGCAGTACCAGCCCTTGAGGACGCCGGACGGGCCGCGGACCTCCTTCACCGCGTACCAGCGGTCGCGCCAGTACCACTCGGTGAACACGTCGCCCGGCCCGAACCGGACGAAGCCGTAGTCGCGGGCGCCCTCGCCGGCCCACTCGGCGTGGACGGTTACGCGGGTGCCGTCGTCGGCGAGCAGCCGGGCGGGGTAGCGGATCTTGGTGCGGCCCGCCTTGAGCAGGACCACCTCCAGGACCGTGTGGTCACCCGAGTTCGCGGACATGGTGGACCTCCTGAGCGCCGGTCTCGTAGCCGAGCCATCGGTTGACGGCCCGCATGGGGGTGTTGGTCGCGTCGTTGCCGGTGTGGGCCTCGGTGAACCCGGCCGCGCGGGCGCGGCGCAGGGAGTCCGTCTTCACCAGCTTGGCCAGGCCGCGGCCGCGGTGGGAGCGGACGGTGCCCGTCATACCGGTGCCGTAGCGGGTGCCGCCGTCCCAGCGGACCGCGGTGAACGCCACCGGCCGGCCCTCGGTCAGGTCGACGGCCACCGTGGTCAGGTCGTGGCGCTGGAGCGGGTGGCGCCAGGTCTCGTCGAGCCAGGCCTCGTAGGAGGGGAAACCGGCGTCGACGTCGCCGGGCTCGTCCTCGCAGCACTCGGCGTCCAGCAGGTACAGCGGCCGCGGGTCGTCCGCGAAGTCGGCGCCGGTACGCAGCTCGACGCCCGGCGGAGGGGCGGGCACCGGCGGGAGTCCGGCCTTCAGCAGGTCCAGGCGCAGGAACTGGGCGGTGCTGCCCGGACGGTAGCCGCGGCGCTCGGCGAAGACCCGGTTCGAGGGCTCGTCCAGGACCCAGGAGAACACCTTGCGCGCGCCGAGCTCCGCCAGCCTCCGCTCGCCGTCGTTCACCAGGGCGGTGCCCACGCCGCGGCCGGTGCGGCCGGGACGCACGTGGACGTTGAGCAGCGCCTGACCGGGTTCCTCCGAGTCGGCGACGAGGAGCAGCTGCGCGGTGCCGACCGGCTCGCCGTCCTCCTCGGCGAGCAGGGCCGTCCAGTGGACGTCCGCGGGCAGGCGGGTCAGCAGGTGCCGGACCGAGTCGGCGGTGAAGAAGACCTGGGGGAGCGCCCGCATCCGGATCCGGGCGAAGGCCTCGGCGCCCTCGCGGTCGTCCGGGCCGACGGCGCGTACGGAGACGGTCATGGCACGGACGCTACGCGAGGCGGCCGGGGGCCGCTCCTCATTTTCCGCGCCCGCGCGGGTGGGGCAGAATCCGGGTGTGAGCAGCCTCAGGATCCGCATCGACGAACGTGCCGGCAGTCTTCCGCCCTACGAGCAGGTGCGGGCGCAGATCTCCGAACAGGCGCGCTCCGGCGCGCTGCCGGTGGGGCACCGGTTGCCGACCGTGCGGGGTCTGGCCGAGACGCTGGGCCTGGCGGCGAACACGGTCGCCAAGGCGTACCGGGCGCTGGAGGCGGACGGGGTGATCGAGACGCGGGGGCGCAACGGGACCTTCGTGGCCGCGGCCGGGGCGGCGGCGGAACGGGCGGCGGCAGCGGCGGCGCGGGAGTTCGCGGAGCGGGCGCGGCGGCTCGGGCTGAACGCGGAGGCCGCGCTGCGGGCGGCGGACGAGGCGGTGCGCGCCGTGTACGCGGAGACGCCGGGGTGACGGCCGCAGGCGGCAGGTCGCGGGGGGTGCCGTGCGGTGGAGCGTGCGGTGGGGTCAGTCCGCGGCCGGGCTCCGCGGGGCCTGTGTGCGGGTGAACGTGTGGCTGCGTTCCACCTTCGCCACGTGCAGCGTGTAGCCGGCGTACCACTGGTCCCGCCCGCGCCGCTGCGCCGCGCGGTGCTCGGCGTCGGACCGCCACCGGGCGAGGGCGTCGGCGTCGCGGAAGTACCCGACGGTGATGGCCGTCCCGCCGGGCGTCCGCGCGTGGTCCATGCCGAGGAACCCGGGGACGTCCCGCACCAGTTCCTCCATGCGGGCCGCCGTCTCCGGGTAGCCGTCCTCGTCCTCGGTGCGCACGGAGGTGAACACCACGGCGTAGTACGGGGGTTCGTGGGCCGGGACGGGCGCGGCGGGCACATCGCGGTGATCGCTCATGAGGTCACGGTAGGACCCTCGAGGGTTC
Organism: Streptomyces sp. NPDC002640; assembly: GCF_053592575.1. NCBI lineage: Bacteria > Bacillati > Actinomycetota > Actinomycetes > Kitasatosporales > Streptomycetaceae > Streptomyces > Streptomyces sp. NPDC002640. The sequence goes on from NZ_JBSFVZ010000029.1 coordinate 47,813, forward strand.
CGTTCCAGTGGTTTCCGCGCCGTGGCTACCGGGCTCGGCGCGGCGTCCGGGTCACCTCGAGGCCCGCCGCCCCGGCCGCGCGGGCGAAGCGGACGGCGTCGTGGACGGCTGCGGCGCCGGGGTCGTTGTTGAAGTAGACGTAGAGGTCGCCCGAGGGCCAGGTGGCCGCCGCGCGTTCCGCCCAGGTCCGCAGGGCGCGGGCCCCGTACCGCGGCCAGGGACGGGCGCGGCCCTCGTGGAGGCGGAGGTAGCCCCAGTCGGCGGTCCGCCACAGCGGGGTCACCGGACGGGAGCCCCGGTCGGCCCAGCACAGGGCGGCGCGGCGGGCCTCCAAAACCGCGCGCACCCGGTCGGTCCACCAGGACTCGTGCCGCGGCTCCACCGCCACCCGCACGCCGGAGGGGAAGCAGGCGAGGCACGCGTCGAGGAGACCGGCGTCGGCCCGCAGCGTCGGGGGGAGCTGGAGGAGCACCGGGCCGAGCCGGTCGCCGAGGCCGCCCGCGTGCGCCAGCAGCCGCCCGACCGGCTCCTCGGGGTCCTTCAGCCGCTTCACGTGGGTCAGGAACCGGCTCGCCTTCACCGCGACCGTGAAGTCCTCCGGGGTCCGCTCCCGCCAGCCGGCGAAGGTCTCCCGGGAGGGCAGCCGGTAGAACGCGTTGTTGCTCTCGACCGTGGCGAAGCCGGCGGCGTACTCCTCCAGCCACCGGCGCATCGGCGTGCCCTCGGGGTAGAGCACGCCGCGCCAGTCCTTGTACTGCCACCCCGAGGTGCCGACGAAGACGGTCATACCACCATCAAAGCACTACAGGTACAGCCCCGCGTCCTGCTCGCCGGCCCGCGGTTCCGGGAGCGAGGTGGGCGAGGTGCCGCGCCGCAGCGCGAACAGCTCGGCCAGCGTGGCGCCCTCGCGGCCCACCCCCTCCTCCGTGCCGAGCCACTCCACCGACTCGCGGCGGGTGAGCGGACCGACCTCGATCCGGGCCATGCACCGGCCGGGGCGCACCACGGCCGGGTGGAGCCGTTCCAGGTCCTCGTTGGTGGTGATGCCGACCAGGACCTTGCGGCCCTGGCCGAGCAGGCCGTCGGTCAGGTTGAGCAGCCGGGACAGCGCCTGCCCGGCCACGTGCTTGGCCTCGCCGCGGACCAGTTCGTCGCAGTCCTCCAGGAGGAGCAGGCGCCAGCGGCCCTCGCCGTCCTCGTCATCGTCGTCGTCGCCGATGGCGATGTTCATCAGGTAGCCGGCGTCCGAGAACAGCAGCTCCGGGTCGAGCACGCAGTCCACCTGGCACCAGTCCCGCCAGGAGCGGGCCAGGGTGCGCAGCGCGGTGGTCTTGCCGGTGCCGGGCGGCCCGTGCAGCAGGAGGAGACGGCCGGAGATGTCCTCCGGGGTGGTCTTCATCAGCGAGTCCATCGCCTCGGCCACCGGGGCCGTGTAGTTGGCGCGGACCTCGTCCCAGGTGGCGGCGGAGATCTGCCGGGTGATGCGCAGCGGCCCCCGGCGCGGGGACAGGTGCCAGAAGCCCATGGTCACCTCCTCGGGGACCGGCTCCGGCTCCATCTCCACGCCGTCGGTGGCGCGGTGCAGCACGGACTGCGCCAGTTCCTCGGTGGTCGCGGTCACCGAGACATGGGTGCCGCTGCCCCACTGGGCGGTGGAGACGCGCAGCGTCCAGCCGTCGCCCTCGGCCAGGGTGGAGCGCTGCTTGTCACTGCTGGCCTGCCGCACGACGCGGGCCTCGGAGGGCACCAGCTGGGCGCCGGGCCGGACACGGTCGATGCTCACCGTCCGGGAGTACGGCTGCTCGCCGGTGGTGAAGCGCTGGAGGAAGAGGGCGTCGATGACGTCGATCGGCGAGTCGCCGTCGTCCAGGGTGAGCCGGATGGGGACGGGGGCGTGAGGGTTCTCGGCCATGGGTTCCATGATCCGTGCGTGGGCCCTCCGGCGCACGGCAATTGTCGTATTGGCCCGTCAGCCGGTGCCGGGGAGGAGGCGCCGGGCCGCCCGGACCGTCGCGTACCCCTTGGTGAGGCACCGGTCCACGGCGAAGTTCCGCCCCAGCGCGCGCCCGTGGAGCAGGCGCAGGAACTCCTCCGCCCCGGTGCGCCGGCGGACCGTGACCCGGCGCAGGGCGTACGGGCCCTGCCGGCGCCGGGCCAGGCCGTTGCCGACGGCGAGCGCCTGGGCGAAGCCCGCCTCGCGGACCGCCCGGCGGACCCGCCGGGTGGAGTGGCCGTACGGGTAGGCGAACGAGGCCGGTGCGGAGCCCAGTTCACCGGCGACGATCTCCCGGCACAGCCCCAGCTCCCGGCGCAGCGCGTCCTCGCCGACCATGTCGAGCGCGGGATGGGTGTGGCTGTGCCCCCCGATCTCCACGCCGTGGGCGGCGAGTTCGCGCACCTGCTCCCAGTCCAGCATGGTGTCCAGGGCGCCCCCGGCGTCGTACTCGCCGCGCAGCCAGCCGGTGGTGACGAACACGGTGGCCGGGAAGCCGTGCCGGACCAGCTCCGGCAGGGCGTGGCGGTGGACGCCCTCGTAGCCGTCGTCGAAGGTGATCAGCACCGGCCGCTCGGGCAGTGGCTTGCCGTTGCGCCAGGCGGCGGCCAGGGTGGCGGTGTCCACGGGGGTGAAGCCCTCCGCGGCGATCACCGCCAGGTGCCCCGCGAAGGCCGCCGGGGTCACCGACAGGCCCAGCGTGGCCGCCGCCGGCCGCTGCGCGACCGCGTGGTACATCAGCACCGGGACGGCCCCGTCCGTCTCCCGTCCGTCGCGCTCAGGCATGCCCGGCCGTCCCCTCCCCGGCCGCGTTCCGGCCCGCCGTCCGGGCCGCGGGGGAGGGCGGGATCACGAAGCCCCCGCCGTTCCGCCGGGTCCGTGCGGTGCCGACGGCGTAACCGGCCGCCGTGACCAGCGCGCCGGCCACGATCGCCCCGGCCCGTCCCGCCCCGCCCGGCCGCCCGCGCACCGCGTCCGCCAGCCCGCGGGCCACCCCTGCGGGCAGCACCCGGGTGGCGTACCGGCGTTCCGACTCCAGCCCCTTGTCCGCGCCGACGCTGCGGGCCACCAGCGCCTTGGACAGCCCCTCGGCGTAGGCGCGGGTGCGGAAGTAGCCGAACCGCTCCCGGGCGGCGGGCACCCGGTGGTGGATGACCGCCCGGTCGTCGATCAGCAGCACGGCCGCAGGCAGCGCCCGGGAGAGACGGATGCACAGCTCGGTCTCCTCGCAGCCCAGCGGCCGCTTGTCGCCGTCGCGCCCGATGCCCGTGGCGAAGCCGCCGGCCGCCTCGAAGGCGGTGCGCCGGAAGGAGGCGTTCCCTCCCAGCACGTTGCGGACCCGGACCCGGCCGGGCGGCAGGCCGCGGTAGGTGCAGCCCACCACCCAGTCGAACTCCTCCGGGAACCAGGACGGGCGGCGGCCCGACGCCCACGCGGGTTCCGTGCGGCCCCCCACCGCCATCACCCGCGGGTCGTCGTACGCCTCGGTGAACCACCGCAGCCACTCGCGGTCGGCCACCGCGTCGTCGTCCAGGAAGGCGACGACCTCCGCCCGGGCCTCGGCGATGCCGGTGTTGCGCCCGGCGGACAGCCCGCGGGGGCCGGCGTTGGCCAGCACCCGCACCGAGGGCTCGTCCTTGTACTCCCGCTCCAGCCGTTCCCGCAGGACGGGGTTGTGGTCCACCACCAGGAGCGTCTCCAGGGCGGGCCGGGACTGCGCCCGCACCGAGGCCACCGCGGCGAGGATGTCCTCCCAGCGCTCCTCGGTGTAGACGCAGACCACCACCGAGACGTCCGGCAGCGCCGGGCCGGCCGGCAGCCCGCTCCGGTCGTGCGCGGCGGGCCCCGTCACGACACCTCGCCGGGAGTCGCGCCCAGCATCGGCGAGGTGCGCGAACGGCCGCGCAGGGCACGCCGGTTGGAGCGCTCCGCGAGGATCACCCGCAGCACGCGCAGCCCGTCCCGGACCGCCCGCAGGTTGCTGACGCCGTGGATGCGCAGGTACTCGTGGCTGGGGATCTCCTGCACCTTGAGCCCGGCCTTGACGACGCGGATGTTCATCAGCGTCTCGACCTCGAAGCCGGTGCAGTCCAGTTCGATGCGGTCCAGGCAGTGGCGCCAGAACGCGTTGTAGCCGTAGCAGAGGTCGGTGTAGCGGGCGCCGAACTTCCGGTTGACGGCGGCGCACAGGGCGCGGTTGCCCAGCTTGCGGATGAAGGTCATGTCGTCGGTGCCCCCGCCGTTGGCGAAGCGCGAGCCCTTGGCGAAGTCGGCCCCGGAGACCAGGGCGGAGACGTAGCTGACGATCTCGTTGCCGTCGGCGGAGCCGTCCGCGTCGATCATGACGATGATCTCGCCGGTGCAGGCGGCGAACCCGGCGATCAGGGCGTCCCCCTTGCCCTTGCCGGTCTGCCGCACCACCTTGACGCCGGGCCACAGTTCGCGGGCCACGGCCACGGTGTCGTCGGTGGAGTCGCCGTCGACCAGGACCACCTCGTGGATCCAGTCCGGCAGGGTCTTGAAGACGTACGGAAGGTTCTCCGCCTCGTTCATGGCGGGGATCACCACGCTGACCGGTGGAGCGATGGCCAGGTGCGAGGTGATCGGCCGGTAACGGTCCGCGGCCGCGAACGTGTCGGGCCCCGGCGTGACCGGGGGCAGCACTGCGCTCATGGGTCTGGTCCCTCTCGTCCGGCGGACCGCCCACCCCCGGGCGGCCGCTGTGAGTCCGGTTCGAAAGGGGGGTCCTCACCCGAGGAACGCGGAAGGACGTCTCCACGCGTACCGGGTGAGCCGGCAGAACTGTCCGGGCCCCGTTGTCCGGAGCCCGGGCGCGCGGCACGACTCGACGACCGGTCGTGTCATCGAGCACCCCCCTACCGCGCGTCCGCCCCGTTCCGTCCCGGCTCCGAGTCCCTCCCCCTGAACCGCACAACGACGGACCGATGCGTATGAGATGTACGACGATATTAGCTTTTGGGCGGCTATCGCAAGGGCTGAAAGGTCATGAGATGGTTTGCCTGGTTGAGGCGTTCCGTCCGCTTCTCGCGCCATGCGCCGGATGACCGGCCCAATCTGGCGCAATGGGGGTCGCCGGTCAAGATGCCGAATTCGCCTGACGGGCCGGTTTGCCGACGGTTCACCGGTGGTTGGGTGCGGAGGCACCGGGCGGACGGCGGGTCGTCCCGTGGATTTATTGACATGAGCACTTCCTGTCAACGCGTGTAGCTGGTACCACAGTTGATGCAGAGACAACTGCAGAACAGGGAGGCTCCACCATGAGACGTTTCCGCACGTCCGCCGTCGTGAGCTCGTTCCTCCTCTCCGTCGGCCTAGCCTTCACCGGGGCGGCCGCGGCGCAGGCGTCGGCCGAGGCCGCCGGCGCCTACGTCGCCCTCGGGGACTCGTACTCCTCCGGGGTCGGGGCCGGCAGCTACACCAGCGAGAGCGGCAGCTGCAAGCGCAGCACCAACGCCTACCCGCAGCTGTGGGCCAACGCCAACTCGCCCTCCTCCTTCGCCTTCGTGGCCTGCGGCGGAGCCACCACCAGCTCGGTCCGCAGCGGCCAGCTGGGTTCCCTCAACTCCTCGACCAGCCTGGTCTCGGTGACCGCCGGCGGCAACGACGCCGGGTTCGCCGACGTCATGACGACCTGCGTCATCAGCTCGAACTCGGTGTGCACCGACCGGATCAACACGGCGCGCTCGTACATCACCAACACGCTGCCGGGGAACCTCAACGCCCTGTACGCGGACATCAAGAACCGCGCCCCCAACGCCCGGGTCGTCGTCCTCGGCTACCCGAAGTTCTACGACGTGGCCGCGGTCTGCGTCGGCCTCTCCGACACCAAGCGGTCGGCGATCAACGCCGCCGCCGACCACCTCAACTCGGTGATCTCCCAGCGCGCCGCGGCCTACGGGTTCCGCTTCGGCGACGTGCGGCCCACCTTCACCGGGCACGAGATCTGCTCGGGCAGCTCCTGGCTGCACAGCGTGAACTGGGCGAACATCGGCGAGTCCTACCACCCGAAGGCGGCCGGCCAGTCGGGCGGATACCTCCCCGTGCTGAACGCCAACGACTGAGGCCAACGACCGACGCGCGCGTCGGGAGCGGCGTCCCTGTGCCCCTGCCGGGGCGAGGGGCGCCGTTTCTGTTCGGTCCTCGCTCGTCCGTTCGCGCCAGGGACGCCGATTCGGGTGCATCGCGCGCTCTTCGCGCATCGGGGGAGAGGTGACGCGGGATCATCTTCCCGGCGGGCGCCCTCCGCGGGTCCGCCGACCACGGAGGCTCTGCCATGAGACGTGCCCGCACTTCCGCCGTCGTGAGTTCCCTCTTCCTCGCCCTGGCCCTGGCCTGCGGCGGCACCGCCGCCGCGCAGGCGCCCGCCCGGGCGCCCGGCTCCTACGTCGCCCTGGGCGACTCGTACTCCTCCGGCGTCGGCGCCGGCCGGTACACCGCGGAGAGCGGCGCCTGCCGGCGCAGCGTCCTGGCGTACCCGCGGCTGTGGGCCGACGCCCACCGGCCGTCCGCCTTCTCCTTCATGGCCTGCTCGGGGGCGACCACGCGTTCGGTGCGCAGCGGCCAGCTCGGGCCGCTCACCTCCTCCACCGCGCTCGTCTCGGTCACCGCCGGGGGCAACGACGCCGGGTTCGCGGACGTCATGTCGACGTGCGTGGTCGGCAGTGACGCGAGGTGCCTCGACCGGATCGCCACGGCGCGCGGCTACATCCGGGCCACCCTGCCCGGGAACCTCGACTCCCTGTACACGGCCATCCGCCGGCGTGCCCCCGAGGCCCGGGTCGTCGTCCTGGGCTACCCGCGGTTCTACGACGTGGCCGCGGCCTGCGCCGGGCTCTCCGACGCCAAGCGGTCGGCCGTCAACGCGGCCGCCGACCAGCTGAACTCGGTGATCTCCCGGCGCGCGGCGGCCCACGGCTTCCGGTTCGGCGACGTCCGCCCCCCGTTCACCGGGCACGAGATCTGCTCCGGCGCCTCCTGGCTGCACAGCGTCAACCTCGCCGACGTCGGCGCGTCCTACCACCCGAGGGCGGTCGGCCAGTCGCGCGGCTACCTGCCCGTGCTGAACGCGCACGACTGACCCGGCGTCCGCGCGGCCCGGCGCCCGGCCGACCGGGCGTCCGCGCGGCCCGGCGCACGGCCGCCCCGGCGCCCTACCGCGCCAGTGTCCGGCCGGCCCGGTGCCGGGCTCGGTCGTCGCCGGGCTCAGTCGTCCTCCGGGTCCGGGGACGGCTCCCCGGACCCGGACGGCGCCTCGCACATCACCGTGAACGGCACCGGGTCGGAGGTGACCTCCACCGGCTTGTCGACCTCGACGTGGACGGCGCCCTCCAGAGCCCCCTCCACGTCCTCCAGCGAGAGCCGCACCTGCTCCTCCCGGGTGGCGCCCCCGCCCTCGGTCAGGGTCAGCGTCCGCCAGCCGTCGTCCACCACGCCGTCGAGCTGGTCCGACACCCACCGGTAGCGGATCTCGGCCGGCAGCCGGCCCACGGTGAACGAGGCGCGCACGGCGGGGTGCCGGTCCTCGGGCGGTGGGCACGCCCCGCTGTACCGGGTGTGCGCGCCGGTCAGGGCGACCCGGACCGACTGCTCCGGCCCGGTGGACGGCGAGGGGCTCGGACTCGCCGAGGTCTCGGTGGCGGAGGGGGTGGGCGACCCGCTCTCCTCCTCGGACGGCTCCGCGCCCGGACCGGCGGTGGTCGGGGACGCCGTGGCGCCGGAGCCCCCAGAGCCGTCGCCGCCCGGGTCCGCCAGTCTCCAGGCCAGCCCCGCGACCAGCAGCGCCAGCACCAGCACCCCGATCACCAGCGCGGTGCCCGCCCGGTCCCCGCCGTCGCGGCGGTCGTCGTCCGCCCGCCGGACCTCGTCGTGGTGGCGAGGGGGAGGCGGGGGCGGCGGCAGGGCGCCGTACCCGGACCCGTGGCGCGAGGAACCGTCGCCCGGAGGGAGGGGAACCGTGGGAGCGGTGGCACCGGCGGGCGCTCCCGGCCCGGGAGTGCCGCCGGCGGCCACCAGGCGCAGATCGCGCTCGGCCTCCTCCGCCGTCGTCCGCTCGGCAGGGTCCTTGCGCAGCAGCCCCTCGATCACCCCGGCCAGCGGCCCCGCCCAGCGCGGCGGAGCCTGCGGCTCGTCGACCACGGCGCGCAGCGTGCTCAGCGGGGTGTCCTGACGGAACGGGGAGGCGCCCTCCACGGCCGCGTAGAGCAGCACGCCCAAGGACCACAGGTCGGAGGCGAGGCCCGACGGCCGCCCCAGCGCGCGTTCCGGCGCCAGGTACTCGGGGGAGCCGATCACCTCGCCGGTCCGGGTCAGCGCCGTGTCCCCGGCCAGCGTGGCGATGCCGAAGTCGGTGAGCACCACCCGGCCGTCGTTGGCGATCAGCACGTTGGCCGGCTTGACGTCCCGGTGCAGCACCCCGGCCTCGTCGGCCGCCCGCAGCGCCGCCAGCACGTCCGCGCCGATCGCCGCCGCCCGGGCCGGCGTCAGCGCGCCCTCCGCCTCCAGCACGTCGGAGAGCGACAGGCCGCGGACCAGCTCCATCACGATCCAGGGGCGCCCGCCGTCGGTGACCACGTCGTACACGGTGACCACGGAGCGGTGCGCGACCCGGGCGGCGGCCCAGGCCTCGCGCTCCAGCCGGGCGTACATCCGCGCCACCTCGTCGTCCGGCAGACCGGCCGGGGCGCGCACCTCCTTGACGGCCACCTCGCGGCGCAGCACCTCGTCCCGGCCCCGCCACACCGTTCCCATGCCCCCGCTGCCCAGCGGCGACAGCAGGCGGTAACGGCCGGCGACGACGCGGTCCGGATCCGGTGCATCGGTCATGGCTCACCTCTTCCTCCGGGAACCCGTCACCGGTTCACCCGTTCATGAGGGGGACGCTTTTCGGAACGCTCCACGGGGGTACGGGGACTGTGCCGGGGCGCGGCCTCCCCGGTGTTCTGCCCGCCGACGGGGCGGGCGATGCGCGACGGGCGTCACCCGCGGTGACCTGCGATCCTGGTGCCGAGGACCGGACGGCCGTTGTGCCGGTTGTCCAACTCGCCCTGAAACTTCATGCCTGGGGTGAGGAGTTGTCAACCGTCTTGCGGAAAAGGTGAATTCTGTGATCGAGATGCGCCATCCCCCACCAAGGACGATAGGGTTGCCCTGCCCGGGTCGGGTGGACTCGTACGGGTGGGGAGTGTCATGGATCAGATAACGATGCGTAGCAGGGCGCGAGTCCCTGCGATCACCTGCGGAAGCAGCGCGAGCAGTTCGCGCCTCGACCGCCATCTCTCGGTGCTGTCCGGCCCCGCCATACCGCAGCGCGAGACGGTCGAGGCCACATCGCTGATGCGCGAGCTCACGGCTCGCGACGTACCGCGTGAGCGGAGCAAGCGGCACCGCGTACAGCGCGTGTCGCTGTTCGCGCCGCTGCGCCGGCTGTCCCGCTCGCTCTTCGGCGGGCGCTGAGCAGCGACAGGTTCACGCCGCCGGTCCTCCCGCTGCGCCCTACGGCACTCCCCACGACGCGCAGCGGAGGGCCGGCGTCGTCGTTCCCGCGACGCTGTGCTGACGTTCCCGCGACGCTGTGCCGACGCCGCCGATCCCCGTGTGAACCTTGTCTCTCCTCCCAGAGCGGCCCCGCTTGCTCTGGCGCGCCCAAGCAAGCGCTCGCTAGCTTGAGCGGCGGACGACGCCCCCGAGCTCCCGGCTTGGCTCGAGGGCCCCATCCCGCCCGGGAGGACGCACTGATGAAGGCACACGACGGCATGTACATCGACGGGGCCTGGAGGGCGGCCGTCGGACCGGACACCATCGCCGTCCTCAACCCCGCGGACGAACAGGTCATCGCCCAGGTGCAGGCCGGTTCCGCCGAGGACGTGGACGCCGCGGTCCGCGCGGCCCGCGCCGCCCTGCCGGGCTGGGCCGCGACGCCGCCCGCCGAGCGTGCCGCCCGCCTGACCGCCCTGCGGGACGTGCTGGTCGCCCGCAAGGACGAGGTGGCCGAGACCGTCACCGCCGAACTGGGCGCCCCGCTGCCGTTCTCCCAGAAGGTGCACGCCGCCTCCCCGATCGCGGTCTGCGGCTCCTACGCCGAGCTGGCGGCGACCTTCCCCTTCGAGGAGAAGGTCGGCAACTCCACCGTGTACCAGGAGCCGATCGGCGTGGTCGCCGCGATCACGCCCTGGAACTACCCGCTGCACCAGATCGTCGCCAAGGTGGCCCCGGCGCTGGCCGCGGGCTGCACGGTCGTCCTGAAGCCCGCCGAGGACACCCCGCTGACCGCCCAGCTGTTCGCCGAGGCGGTCCACGAGGCCGGCCTGCCGGCCGGTGTGTTCAACCTGGTCACCGGTCTGGGGCCGGTGGCCGGACAGGCGCTGGCCGAGCACGACGGCGTCGACATGGTCTCGTTCACCGGCTCCACCGCCGTCGGCCGCTCCATCGCCGCCACCGCCGGGGCCGGGCTGAAGAAGGTCGCCCTGGAGCTGGGCGGCAAGTCCGCCAACGTGATCCTGCCCAGCGCCGACCTCGCCAAGGCGGTCGCGGTGGGCGTCGCCAACGTGATGGCCAACTCCGGCCAGACCTGCAGCGCCTGGACCCGGATGCTGGTCCCCGCCGGCCGGTACGACGAGGCCGTCGAGCTGGCCGCGGAGGCCGCCGCCAAGTACGGCGACCGGATCGGTCCGCTGGTCAACGCCAAGCAGCAGGCGCGGGTGCGCGGCTACATCGAGAAGGGCGTCGCCGAGGGCGCGCGCCTGGTGGCCGGCGGCGCCGAGGCGCCCGAGGGCAAGGACAAGGGCTTCCACGTCAGCCCCACCGTCTTCGCGGACGTCACCCCGGACATGACCATCGCCCAGGAGGAGATCTTCGGCCCGGTCCTGGCCGTCCTGAAGTACGAGGACGAGGACGAGGCCGTGCGCATCGCCAACGGCACCGTCTACGGCCTGTCCGGAGCGGTCTGGGCGGGCGACGAGGCCGAGGCGGTCGCCTTCGCCCGCCGCCTGGACACCGGGCAGGTCGACATCAACGGCGGCCGGTTCAACCCGCTGGCCCCCTTCGGCGGCTACAAGCACTCCGGCGTGGGCCGCGAGCTCGGCGCGCACGGGCTGACCGAGTTCCTCCAGACCAAGTCCCTCCAGTTCTAGGAGCGTTCGTCCCATGGTCCTCGCAGCCGTGGCGCCCGCGATCGGCGCGCCGCTGGAAGTCACCGAGATCGAGCTGCCCGCGACCGGCCCCGGCCGGGTCCGGATCCGGCTCGCCGCCGCCGGAGTGTGCCACTCCGACCTGTCCATCGCCAACGGCACCATGCGGGTGCCCCTGCCGGCCGTCCTCGGGCACGAGGGCGCGGGCACCGTCACGGAGGTGGGGGAGGGCGTCACCCACGTCGCGGTCGGCGACCAGGTGGTGCTCAACTGGTCGCCGTCCTGCGGCGGCTGCCCGTCCTGCGAGCTGGGCGAGGTCTGGCTCTGCGCCCGCTCGCTGGACGGCGCGTCCGCCCCGTACGCACGGCGGGCGTCCGACGGGCTGGAGCTGTACCCCGGCCTGAACGTGGCCGCGTTCGCCGAGGAGGCGGTGGTGGCCGCCAACACGGTGCTGCCGCTGCCCGAGGGCATCCCGCTGACCGACGCGGCCCTGCTGGGCTGCGCGGTGCTCACCGGGTACGGCGCCGTGCACCACGCGGCACGGGTCCGGGAGGGCGAGACGGTCGCGGTCTACGGCGTGGGCGGGGTCGGCCTCGCCACGGTCCAGGCGGCGCGGATCGCCGGGGCGTCGAAGATCGTCGCCGTGGACGTCTCCCCGGCCAAGGAGGAACTGGCGCGGGCGGCGGGCGCGACGGACTACGTGGTCGCCTCCGAGCAGACCGCGCGCGAGATCCGCGGCCTCACCGGCAAGCAGGGGGTCGACGTCGCCGTCGAGTGCGTGGGGCGCGCGGTCACCATCCGCACGGCGTGGGAGTCCACGCGGCGGGGCGGTCGCACGACGGTGGTCGGCATCGGAGGGAAGGACCAGCAGGTCTCCTTCAACGCGCTGGAGATCTTCCACTGGGGGCGGACGCTGTCCGGGTGCGTGTACGGGAACTCCGACCCGGCGCGGGACCTGCCGGTGCTGGCGTCGCACGTCCGCGAGGGCCGCCTCGACCTCGGCATGCTCGTCACCGACCGCATCGGTCTCGCGGACATCCCCACCGCGTTCGACAACATGACCGCCGGCAAGGGCGGCCGCGCGCTGGTCGTCTTCTGACCCACCCCGCCCGGGGCGCCCGCACCACTCGGCGCCCCGGGCCCCGCCCTGCGGGCGGCCCGGAGCAGCCGTACCCCTTGCGGGTACCCCGTGCCGCTGCGCGGCTGGGGGTACCCCGGATGACGTCCGGGGAGGGTGGGCGCGGGCCGGTGAGTAGGCACGCCGCCGCTCGCTCCACAGGGGCCGAGCGGCACGTACGCGCGCCGCGGTGCGCCCGCAGGGGCCGAGCCCCCTGCCGAAGGGGTCAGGCGCGGCGGCGCCCGCTGCGGCGGGAGACGGCCACGCCGGCGAGGCACAGCGCGCCGCCCACCAGCGTGAGGGCCCCCGGTACCTCGCCGAGGAACACCCAGGACATCGCCACCACCAGGGCGGGGACCGCGTACGTCGTCGCCCCCATCCGGCTCGCCGTCGTCCGCGCCAACGCGTACGCCCACGTCGTGAAGGCGAGCGCCGTCGGGAAGACCCCCAGGTACACCATGTTCAGCGTCGCCGGCACCGGCGCGGACGCCGCCTGGGACACCAGCTGCCCCGCGAAGGGCAGGCACGCCACCGCCCCGATCGCGCACCCGAACGTCGTCACCTGCAGCGCGCTCCCGTGCGCCAGCGCCGGCTTCTGCGCGATCACCCCGCCCGCGTACGCCACCGCGGCGAGCAGGCACAGCACCACTCCCAGCACCGACGCCCCGCCGCCGTCGGACATGGACAGCCCCACCGTCACCGCGCCCGCGAACGACACCGCCATGCCCGCCAGCAGCCGCGGCGGCATCGCGTCACCCAGCAGCCGCACGCCCAGCAGCGCGATCAGCAGCGGTCCCGTGTTGACGACCAGCGCCGCCGTGCCCGCGTCCACCAGCTGCTCGCCCCAGTTGAGGACGACCATGTAGAAGCCGAACCACAGCAGCCCCGAGACGACGATGCCGCGCCACGCCTCCCGCGGCGGCAGGCCCTCCCGGCGTATCAGCAGGATCACGCCCAGCGTCAGGGCCCCGGACAGGAGCCGTCCCAGCGCCAGCGCGCCGGGGGAGTACTCCTCGCCGGCGGCGCGGATGGAGACGAAGGCGGAGGCCCACAGCACCACGGTCACCGCGGCCGCTCCGGCGGCCAGGAGCTCGGTGCGCCGGGCGGGCACGGAAACAGTTGTCATGCGCGCGAGCCTAGGCGGCGGTCGCGGGCCGCCGCCCGGCATCATGTCCCGGCACGCCGCCCTCGCACCCGGCGCGCGGAGTCAGGACCCGGCGGCGGGCAGCTCCGTGAACTGCCGCTCCAGCCCGTCCAGCAGGGCCCGCAGTCCCGTTTCGAAGGCCCGCTCGTCGATGCGTTCCTGCCGCCCGGCCAGCAGGTGGGCCTGGCCGAGATGCGGGTAGTCCGCCGGGTCGTAGGCGGTCTCGTCGCCCACGAAGCCGCCGGCGAAGGAACCCAGCGCCGAGCCCATGACGAAGTACCGCATCAGCGCGCCGATCGAGGTCGCCTGGGCCGGCGGCCAGCCCGCCGCGACCATCGCCCCGTACACCGCGTCGGCCAGCCGCAGCGCCGCCGGACGGCGACCGGGCCCGTGGGCCAGCACCGGGACGATGTTCGGGTGCCGGCGCAGCGCGGCGCGGTAGGAGAGGGCCCAGTCGTGCAGCGCCGTCCGCCAGGGGGTGCCGTCCTCGAACATCGACAGGTCGACCTGCGCGCTCACCGAGTCGGCGACCGCCTCGAGGAGCTGGTCCCGGCTGCGGAAGTGGTTGTACAGGGACGGCCCGCTGACGCCCAGCTCCGCGGCGAGCCGCCGGGTGGAGAGCGCGGCCAGGCCCTCGGCGTCGATCAGGGACAGGGCCGCCTCGACGATCCGTCCGGTGGAGAGCAGGGGCGTGCGCGGGCGTGGCATGGCCCACATGGTAGAGCCTCGACCAATTAAACTAGCAGTGCTAATTTAACCCCGACGACGACACAGGCAACGACGCAGACATCGACCGACCGTGGGGTGGCGCACCGTGAATCTGGGGCTCAGCGAGGAGCAGGCGGCCGTACAGGAGCTCGCCCGGGACTTCGTGGCACGCGAGATCACGCCGAACGTGGTCGCCTGGGACCGCGCCGAGCAGGTGGACCGCTCCCTCGTGAAGAAGCTCGGCGAGGTCGGCTTCCTCGGCCTGACCATCGACGAGGAGTACGGCGGCTCCGGCGGCGACCACCTGGCGTACTGCCTGGTCACCGAGGAGCTGGGCCGCGGCGACTCCTCGGTGCGCGGCATCGTCTCGGTCTCGCTGGGTCTGGTCACCAAGACCGTGCAGAGCTGGGGCACCGAGGAGCAGAAGCGTGCGTGGCTGCCCCGGCTGACCTCCGGCGAGGCGCTCGGCTGCTTCGGCCTCACCGAGCCCGGCACCGGGTCGGACGCCGGGAACCTCGTCACCCGCGCGGTGCGCGACGGCGACGACTACGTCATCAACGGCACCAAGATGTTCATCACCAACGGCACCTGGGCCGACGTCGCGATCGTCTTCGCCCGCTCCACCGACGCCCCGGGCCACAAGGGCGTCTCGGCCTTCCTGGTGCCCACCGACACCCCCGGGCTGACCCGCAACACCGTCCACGGCAAGCTGGGCCTGCGCGGCCAGGCCACCGCCGAACTGGTGCTGGAGGACGTGCGGGTGCCCGCCTCCGCCCTGCTGGGCCCCGAGGGCAAGGGCTTCACCATCGCCATGTCGACCCTGGCGAAGGGCCGGATGTCGGTCGCCGCCGGCTGCGTGGGCATCGCCCAGGCCGCCCTGGACTGCGCGGTCGAGTACGCGGGCCAGCGCGAGCAGTTCGGGAAGACCATCGCCCACCACCAGCTCGTGCAGGAACTCCTCGCCGACATTGCGCTGGACGTGGACGCCGCCCGGCTGCTGGTCTGGCGGGTGGCCGACCTCATCGACCGCGGGCAGCCGTTCGCCGTGGAGGCGTCCAAGGCCAAGCTGTTCGCCTCCGAGGCGGCCGTGCGCTGCGCCAACAACGCGCTCCAGGTCTTCGGCGGCTACGGGTTCATCGACGAGTACCCGGCCGGCAAGCTGCTCCGCGACGCCCGCGTGATGACCCTCTACGAGGGCACCAGCCAGATCCAGAAGCTGCTCATCGGCCGTGCCCTCACGGGGGTCTCGGCGTTCTGAGCCCTCGGCCCCCGCGCGGGCGCGGCGGCGCGGCGGTGAGTACGCCGCACCCGCGGGGACTGAGTATCCGGGCGGATGCGGCGCGCGCCGGGTCCGCCCGATGCTGCTGCCATGAGCGAAACGCCTGTCAAGCAGCAGAGCACCGCGGCCTTCTACGGCCAGGCGGTGGCGTCCTTCGTGGTCGCCCTGGGGGCGACCTGTGCCGGCATCGTGCGGATGGAGGCGAGCGCCTGGGTGCGCGGCTTCTTCGCCGTCGCCGTCCTCTACCTCGTGACCTCCAGCTTCACGCTGGCCAAGGTGATCCGGGACCGCCAGGAGGCCGGCACCATCGTCAGCCGGGTCGACCAGGCCCGGCTGGAGAAGATCCTCGCCGAGCACGACCCCTTCCAGAAACTGTGATCCGCCGCTCTAAGCGGTCGCTCAGACTCCGGCGGTATGGTGGTGCCCCGCACGTACGGCGTGCGGTCCGGAGGGTCTCCGTCCAGGGTGGGTAGGGGCGGAGAGCGAGAGAGGCGAGGCGAGCGATGAGTACGGCGGAGGAGACGACGTCCGGGAGCGGCGAGCAGCCCTGGGCCGAGGTCACACCCGAGGCCGCCCGGCGCCTGCTGGTGGCCGCGGTGGACGCGTTCGCCGAGCGGGGCTACCACGCCACCACGACCCGCGACATCGCGGGCCGCGCGGGCATGAGCCCGGCCGCGCTCTACATCCACTACAAGACCAAGGAGGAGCTGCTCGCCCGGATCAGCCGGATCGGCCACGAGAAGGCCCTCGCCATCCTGCGCGACGCCGCGGACGGCGAGGGGACCGCGGCCGAGCGGCTCGCCGAGGCGGTCGGCTCCTTCGTGCGCTGGCACGCCGCCCAGCACACCACCGCGCGCGTGGTGCAGTACGAGCTCGAGGCGCTCGGCGAGGACTCGCGCGCCGAGATCGTGGCCCTGCGCAAGCAGGTCGACGGCCAGGTCCGCCGGATCGTTCAGGAGGGCGTGGCCTCCGGCGAGTTCGAGGTGCCGGACGCCCAGGGTGCCACGCTGGCGATCATGTCGCTCTGCATCGACGTGGCCCGGTGGTTCCGGGTGGACGGCCGCTGGACGCCCGACGAGGTCGGCGCGCTCTACGCCGACCTCGTGCTCAGCATGGTGGGCGCCAAGCGGTAGGGCGGGCGCCCGCGGGGCTCAGAGGTAGTACCGGGAGACGGACTCGGCGACGCAGACCGGCTTGTCGCCGCCCTCGCGCTCCACGGTGAACGCCAGTGTCACCTGCACACCGCCCTGCACGTCCTCGACGCCGGTGATCCTCCCGGTGGCGCGCAGCCGCGAGCCCACCGGCACGGGGGAGGGGAAGCGGACCTTGTTGGTGCCGTAGTTCACGCCCATCGTCACGCCCTCGACCGAGACCAGCTGCGGGCCGAACAGGGGCAGCAGCGACAGGGTCAGGTAGCCGTGCGCGATCGTGGTGCCGAACGGGCCCCGCGCGGCCTTCTCCGGGTCGACGTGGATCCACTGGTGGTCGCCGGTGGCCTCGGCGAACAGGTCGATGCGCTTCTGGTCGACCTCGACCCAGTCGGTGTACCCGAGCTGCTCGCCCACGGCGGCCTTCAGCTCGTCGGGGGAGGTGAAGATCCTCGGCTCTGCCATGTCGCTGTCCCTGGCCTCTCGCTGTCGGTCGCTTTCTCTAAGCAACTGCTTAGCATGGTCGTGGCCGGGGAAGGTGTCAATGCGCGTGCCGGGGCGGGGGGCCTCCGGTTAGGGTCCGGACGTGCCCCAGATTCCCGTGAAGGTCCAGGAACTCACCGTCGGCCAGCTCGCGGCGCGCAGCGGGGTGGCCGTCTCCGCGCTGCACTTCTACGAGTCCAAGGGGCTCATCAGCAGCCGGCGCACCCCGGGCAACCAGCGTCGCTACAGCCGGGACACCCTGCGGAGGGTGGCGTTCGTCCGCGCCTCGCAACGGGTGGGCATGCCGCTGGCCGCGATCCGGGACGCGCTGGCGGAACTGCCGGACGGGCGGACGCCGACGCGGGAGGACTGGGCGCGGCTGTCCGAGAAGTGGCGTGCCGAACTCGACGAGCGCATCCGCCGCCTGGAGCGGCTGCGGGACCACCTCACCGACTGCATCGGGTGCGGCTGCCTGTCCATGACCACGTGCGGGCTGTCCAACCCCGACGACACCGTCGGAGCGAGCCTCACCGGCTCCCGGCTGGCTCCGGAGCCGCGCGCCTGACGGTGCCCCGCCGCCGGGGCTGCCTCCCGCCCCCCGGGCCGGGTCGGGCCGCCCAGGGGTGAACCGCTCCCGGCCGGACCGTCCAGGGCCGGACCGCTACCGGGCTGGACCGCTACCGGGCTGGACCGCCCAGGGCTGGGCCGCTACCGGGCTGGACCGCTCAGGGCCGGACCGCTACCGGGCCGGGCCGCTCAGGGCTGGACCGCCTCCGGCCGGGCCGTCCAGGACTGGGCTGCTCCCGGGCTGGACCGCTCAGGGCCGGACCGCTACCGGGCCGGGCCGCTCTCGGGCCGGACCGCCCAAGGCCGGACCGTCCAGGGCCGGACCGCTACCGGGCTGGACCGCCCAGGGCTGGGCCGCTACCGGGCTGGACCGCTCAGGGCCGGACCGCTACCGGGCCGGGCCGCTCAGGGCCGGACCGCCTCCGGCCGGGCCGGCCGGAGGCGGTCCGCGCCTCACGCCGGGACCAGCTGCCGCCTGCCCCGCCGTGCCGCCTCCACCGCCTCCTGGGTGAGCACCGGCAGCGGGACGAGGATCCCGCACCCCACGCACACCGGGCCGGAGGACGGTTCGTGGTTCATCCCGTGCCGCCAGGCCAGCTCCTCGTCGCCGCAGACCGGGCAGCTCCTCCCCGGCTCCCGTTCCAGGGCTCCGATCAGCCGGCGCAGCACCTCGGGCAGCGGGTCCGAGGGGTGGACCCGCGGGTCGTCGCACCAGGCGATGCCGAACCCGCCCCAGGTCATCCGGTGCCAGTCGTCCACGGATCCCGGCCGGCGCAGCCCGTCGTGCTTCTCCCGCCGCCGGCGCTCCGCGAACGCCACCTCGTAGGCCAGCCACACCTCCCGGGCCCGCTCCAACTCGGCCACCGCGCCCACCAGTCGGCGCGGGTCGGGGGAGCGGTCCTCGGGTCCGAACCCCCAGGTGACGCAGAGGTGGTCCCAGGTCGCCCGGTGCCCGTAGGGCGCGAACCGCTCCAGGCACTTCCGCAGCGAGTACCGCCGCAGCGCCAGGTCGCACCGCTGGTCCCGTACTTGTCTCGCCAGACTCCGGAATCCCGCCATCGACCGTACCTCCGTCGCACGTGCACCTGAACCCTGACCAACTCGGCGTCGTCGTAAGGACGTCGCCGAATAGACGTGCCGTCCGCCCAACCGGCTCCATCGGATCGGCCGAGGTCTGCCATAAGCCGGACGACACACCTATGCGGGTTCCTGTTGACGGCGGGACTATGCGCGACAAGGGGAACAGAACGGGCGGGGGGGGGCGCGGCGGCCCCCCCCCCCCCCGGCCCCCACCACGGCGCCGGGCAGCCCGGGCAGCGCCCGCCGGGCGCCGGCGGCGGCGGGGGGCGCCACCCCCCCCCCGCCCCCCAAGTGGGGGCTTCCTGTGGCGGGGGCTACTCCGCGCCAACCGGCAACCAGCGGGGGCGCCCCCCCCCCCCCCCCCCCCCGCCCGGGCGTCCCAACTCAGGTCAGCGGTACAGCAGGTACTGCGCGCGCGTGGCCCGGAAGGCGGCGAGTTCCTCCTCCCAGCCGCCGACCACCTCGTCCAGCGGGGCGTCCGCGTCGATGCGGGTGCGCACCCCGGTGGAGCCGGTGAGCTTGTCGATCCAGTTGTCCGAGCGCCAGGCGAAACCGCTCCAGGCCGCCCGGGCGGTGATCAGCAGGCCGATGCCGGTGCGCACCGGGTCGAAGGACTCGCGGTCGTGGACGTGCACCTGGACGCCGCCCGCCGTCTGTCCGGAGAACTTGCTGAAGGTGGGGGTGAAGTAGGCCTCCCTGAACCGCACGCCGGGCAGGCCGAGTTCGTTGGCGGCCTCGGCCCAGCGCCTGTCGACGCCGGGCGCGCCCAGGAGTTCGAAGGGGCGGGTGGTGCCCCGGCCCTCGGAGAGGTTGGTGCCCTCGAAGAGACAGGTGCCGGGATAGACCAGGGCGGTCTCGGGCGTCGGCATGTTGGGGCTCGGCGGCACCCAGGGCAGGCCGGAGGCGTCGTAGAACTCGTCCCGCCGCCAGCCGGTCATCCGCACGGTCTCCAGCTCCACCGGGGAGGCGAGGAACTCCCCGTTGAAGAGCAGCGCCAGCTCCGCCACGGTCATGCCGTGCTGCTGGGAGATCGGCTTGCGGCCCACGAAGGTCGCGAACTGCGGGTGCATCACCGGGCCTTCGGCCGAGCGCCCGGAGACGGGGTTGGGGCGGTCCAGCACCACGAACCGCTTGCCGGCCAGCCGGGCGGCCTCCATGCAGTCGTACAGCGTCCAGATATAGGTGTAGAAGCGGGCGCCCGCGTCCTGGATGTCGAAGACGACGGTGTCCACGCCCGAGGCGGTGAAGATGTCCGCCAGCGGCTGCCCGCTCTTCAGGTACGTGTCGTAGACGGGCAGCCCGGTGGCGGGGTCCTCGTAGAAGCCCTCCGAGCCGCCCGCCTGCGCGGTGCCCCGGAAGCCGTGCTCGGGGCCGAAGACCGCCGTCAGGTCGACCCGGTCGTCGGCGTGCATCACGTCGACGATGTGCCGGGCGTCGCGGGTGATACCGGTCGGGTTGGTGACCACGCCGACCTTCTCGCCGTCCAGCAGCGCGTAACCGTCCGCGGCGAGGCGCTCGAAACCGGTCCGCAGCGGACGCCCGCCCGACGGCGGGGTGGCGGGAACCGGCGGGCCCGACGGCTCGGCCGCCTGCGCGGCGCCGGCCGCGGTGGCGGAGAGGGCGCCGGTGGCGGCGGTGAGCAGGCCTCGTCTGGACAGTCTCATGGTGCGTGACCTCCGGTGGTCGGGGGTGGTGCCTGGCGGGTTTCCCTCGCTTCGGGTGGTGCTCCGGTGTCCCTGTGGGGCGGCCGGTGCCGTGTGTCATGCCCACGCGAGAGGCGATCCACCCCCGGGGTCCCCGGGTGATCCCCGAACGGCTCCGTGCACACCCCTTCCGTGCGACATACCGACCGGTTAGTCTGGCGCCGCAGTCAGCGGTGACAGATCCGTGTCACGTCGTGTCGAAGGAGACCGATGGTGGAAGCCGTACAAGGTGCCCGTGTCGTCGTGACCGGGGCGGGAGGCGGCATCGGAGCCGCGATGGCCAGGCGTTTCGTCGCCGAGGGGGCGCAGGTCGTGGTCAACGACCTGGACGCCGGGAAGGCCGAGGCCGTGGCCCGGGAGATCGGCGCCACCGCCGTTCCCGGGGACGCCTCGGCGGTCGTCGACCCGGCGCGCGAGGCCCTCGGCGGGCGCATCGACGTCTTCTGCGCCAACGCCGGCATCGCGGGCAGCGACGGCAGCCTCACCCCCGACGACCACGCCTGGGAACGCGCCTGGGACGTCAACGTGATGGCGCACGTACGCGCCGCCCGCGCCCTGGTCCCGGAGTGGCTGGAACGCGGCGAGGGCCGCTTCGTGGCCACCGTCTCCGCGGCCGGGCTGCTCACCATGATCGGCGCCGCGCCCTACAGCGCCACCAAGCACGCCGCCTACGCCCACGCGGAATGGCTCTCGCTCACCTACCGCCACCACGGGGTCAAGGTGCACGCGATCTGCCCCCAGGGCGTGCGCACCGACATGCTGGCCGGCTCCGGCAGCGCGGGCGACCTGGTCCTCGCCCCCACCGCGATCGAGCCCGAGGACGTCGCCGACGCCCTCTTCAAGGGCATCGCGGAGGACCGCTTCCTGATCCTCCCGCACCCCGAGGTCGCCGGGTACTACGCGGCCAGGGCGGCCGACCCGGAGCGCTGGCTGACGCACATGAACCGTCTGCACCAGAAGTGGGAGAGCACCCGATGAGCACCGAATCCCGGTACGCCGCCAAGCCCTGGCTGGCCCTGCTGACCGACGCGCAGAAGGCGCCCATCACGCCTCCGGCCAGCGCCGTGCACGCCCTGGACCGGGCCCTGGCCTCCCGCGCGGACGAGACCTACCTGGCGTACTTCGACGGCCGGCTCACCTACCGCGAGGTCGACGCCCTCAGCGACTCGGTGGCAGGCCGCCTGGCCGCCCGCGGCGTCGCCAAGGGCGACCGGATCGCCGTGATGCTGCAGAACTCCCCGGCCTTCGTGCTCGCCGTGCTCGGCGCCTGGAAGGCCGGCGCGATCGTGCTGCCGGTGAACCCGATGTACAAGACCGGCGAGGTCAAGCACGTCCTCACCGACGGCGAGGTCAAGGCGCTGATCTGCTCCGACCGGGCCTGGGAGACCTACCTGCGGGACGCCGCCGACGGCACGCCCGTCGCCTTCGCCCTCACCGCCTGCGAGCTGGACTTCCAGAGCCGCGGCGACGAGCGCGTGCTGAACTTCGAGCGCCTCCCCGTCGCCGACGACGCCGAGGACCTCACCGAGGCCGCCCGGGCCGGCCACGCCGCCCCCGAGGACCGCGAGCTCGCCCCCGAGGACATCGCCCTCATCAGCTACACCTCGGGCACCAGCGGCGCGCCCAAGGGCGCCACCAACACGCACGGCAACCTGATGTTCAACGCCGAGCGCCAGGCCACCGGCCTGGGCCTCCCGGACAACGCGGCCTACTTCGCCCTGGCCCCGCTGTTCCACATCACCGGCATGGTCTGCCAGTTCCTCGCCTCCCTGAACAGCGCCGGCAGCCTGGTCCTCGCCTACCGCTTCGACGCCGGCGTGGTCCTGGACGCCTTCGCCGAGCACCGCCCGGCCTACACCGTCGGCCCGTCCACCGCCTACATGGCGCTGGCCGCCCACCCGGCCGTCGGCCGCGACCACTTCTCCTCCTTCGCGCAGATATCCTCCGGCGGCGCCCCGCTGCCGCCCGCCCTGGTGGACAAGATCGAGGCCGCCTTCGGGATCTACATCCAGAACGGCTACGGCCTCACCGAGTGCAGCGCCCCCTGCGCCTCGGTCATCGGCGACCTGCGCGCCCCCGTCGACGAGGCCTCCGGCACCCTCGCGGTCGGCATCCCCGGCCCCGACACCGTCGTGCGCATCCTCGACGACAAGGGCGAGGAGGTGCCCTTCGGCGAGCTCGGCGAGATCGTGGTCAAGGGCCCCCAGGTGGTCCCCGGCTACTGGCGCCGCCCCGAGGCCACCGCCGAGACCTTCCCCGACGGGGAACTGCGCACCGGCGACATCGGCTTCATGGACGAGCAGGGCTGGCTCTACGTCGTCGACCGCAAGAAGGACATGATCAACGCCTCCGGCTTCAAGGTGTGGCCGCGCGAGGTCGAGGACGTCCTCTACACCCACCCCGCGGTCCGCGAGGCCGCCGTGGTCGGCGTGCCCGACGGCTACCGGGGCGAGACGGTCAAGGCCTACATCTCGCTGCGCCCGGGCGCGGAGGCCACCGGCGAGGAACTCGCCGCATACTGCAAGGAGCGGCTGGCCGCGTACAAGTATCCGCGGCTGGTGGAGATCCTGCCCGACCTGCCCAAGACGGCGACTGGCAAGATCCTCCGCAGGGAACTGCGCGCGACCAAGTAGTTCCCGGCATCGGAATGACAGGAAGAACCGGAAGGACAGGTGGCGGCACGATGGCCAGGACGACGGACGGAGAGGGCACGCCCGTTCCCCAGCGGCTGCTGGCCGCCGCCACCCGTCTCTTCGCGGAGCGCGGCTACGACCGCACCTCCGTGCAGGAGATCGTGGAGGCCGCCGGGGTCACCAAGGGCGCGCTGTACCACTACTTCGGCTCCAAGGAGGACCTCCTCCACGAGGTCTACGCCCGGGTGCTGAGACTCCAGCAGGAGCGGCTCGACCACTTCGCCCGGCTCGACGCGCCGGTGGACGAGCGGCTGCGGGGCGCGGCCGCGGACGTGGTGGTCACCACCATCGAGAACCTCGACGACGCGTCGATCTTCTTCCAGTCGATCCACCACCTCAGCCCCGAGAAGAACAAGCAGGTGCGGGCCGAGCGGCGCCGCTACCACGAGCAGTTCAAGGGGCTCATCGAGGAGGGCCAGGAGTCGGGCGTCTTCTCGAGCGCCACGCCGGCCAGCCTGGTGGTCGACTACCACTTCGGCTCGATCCACCACCTGTCGACCTGGTACCGCCCCAACGGCCCGCTCAGCCCCCGCCAGGTCGCCGACCACCTGGCCGACCTGCTGCTGCGGGCCCTGCGGCCCTGACGGACACCCCACGACGGCGGGGCGGGACGAGCCAGGCTCGTCCCGCCCCGCCGTCGTGCAGCTACAGGTACTTCTTCAGCTCACGCCGCGCCAGCGACCGCTGGTGGACCTCGTCCGGGCCGTCGGCCAGCCGGAGCGTGCGCGCCCCGGCGTACAGCTCGGCCAGCGGGAAGTCCTGCGAGACGCCGCCCGCGCCGTACAGCTGGATGGCCTGGTCGAGGATGCCGCACACCGTCCGCGGGGTGGCGATCTTGATGGCCTGGATCTCGGTGTGGGCCCCCTTGTTGCCCACCGTGTCCATCATCCAGGCCGTCTTCAGGACCAGCAGCCGCAGCTGCTCCACCGCCACCCGGGCGTCGGCGATCCAGTTCTGCACCACGCCCTGCTGCGCCAGCGGCTTGCCGAAGGCGGTCCGCTCCACCGCGCGGCGGCACATCAGCTCGATGGCCCGCTCGGCCATGCCGATCAGCCGCATGCAGTGGTGGATCCGGCCCGGACCCAGCCGCGCCTGGGCGATGGCGAAACCGCCGCCCTCCTCGCCGACCAGGTTCGCCACCGGCACCCGGACGTCCTCGAAGGCGACCTCGGCGTGGCCGCCGTGGTACTCGTCGCCGTAGCCGAACACCGTCATGGCCCGCTCGACCCGCAGCCCCGGGGTGTCCCGCGGGACCAGCACCATCGACTGCTGGCGGCGGATGTCGGCGCCGTCCGGGTCGGTCTTGCCCATCACGATGAAGATCTGGCAGGCCGGGTTCATCGCCCCGGAGATGTACCACTTGCGGCCGTTGATCACGTACTCGTCGCCGACCCGCTCGATCCGGGTGGTGATGTTGGTGGCGTCGGAGGAGGCCACCTCCGGCTCGGTCATCGCGAAGGCGGACCGGATCTCACCGGTCAGCAGCGGCTCCAGCCACTGCTTCTTCTGCTCCTCGGTGGCGAACTGGGTCAGCAGCTCCATGTTGCCGGTGTCGGGCGCGGCGCAGTTCAGCGCGTCCGGGGCGATCTGCGGGGAGCGGCCGGTGATCTCGGCCAGCGGCGCGTACTGGAGGTTGGTCAGACCGGCGCCGTACTCGGCGTCCGGCAGGAACACGTTCCACAGGCCGCGGCGGCGCGCCTCGGCCTGCAGGTCGTGGAGCACCGGCACGTGCTCCCACGGGTCGGCCAGCGCGGCGCGCTGCTCACGGGCCACCGGCTCCGCCGGGTACACGAACTCCTCCATGAACTCGAGGAGGTTGGCGCGCAGTTCCTCGGTGCGCGCGTCGAACGCGAAATCCATGATCAGCCTTCCTGCAGAGTGGTGAGGCCGTGCTCGATGAAGACCGGGACCAGGTCACCGATGCGGTCGAAACCCCCGCCGACGGTCTGGCCGAGCGTGTACCGGTAGTGGATGCCCTCGAGGATCACCGCGAGCTTGAACCAGGCGAAGGCGGTGTACCAGGAGACGGCCGAGACGTCACGGCCGGAGCGGGCGGCGTACCGCTCGATCAGCTCGGCCGGCGCGGGGTGGCCCACGGCCTCGGCGGTGGTGGAGACGGGGGAGCCCGGCAGGCCGTGCGGGGTGCTGTACATGACCAGCAGGCCGAGGTCGGTGAGCGGGTCGCCGAGGGTGGACATCTCCCAGTCCAGGACGGCCTTGATCCGGTCGTCGTCGCCGATGAGCACGTTGTCCAGGCGGTAGTCGCCGTGCACGACCGCGGGCGCGGGGGAGTCCGGCAGCTTGCGGCCGAGACCGGCGTGCAGCTCGTCGATGCCGGCCAGGTCGCGGCTGCGGGAGGCCGCCAGCTGCTTGGACCAGCGGCGCAGCTGGCGCTCCAGGAAGCCCTCGGGGCGGCCGAAGTCGTCCAGGCCGATCGCCGCGGGCTCCAGGGAGTGCAGTTCCACGAGGGTGTCGACCAGCCCCAGTACCGCCTCGCGGGTCCGCTCCGGGCCGAGCGGCGCGAGCTGCCCGGCGGTCCGGTAGGGCGTGCCGGCCACGAACTCCATCACGTAGAACGGCGCGCCCAGCACCTCCTCGTCCTCGCAGAGCAGCACCGGCGTGGGCACCGGCACCGGCGTCGGGTGCAGGGCGCTGATCACCCGGTGCTCGCGGCGCATGTCGTGCGCGGTGGCCAGCACGTGGCCCAGCGGCGGGCGGCGGACCACCCAGCGGCCGGTGCCGTCGGTGACCTGGTAGGTGAGGTTGGACCGGCCGCCCTCGATCAGGCGCGCGGACAGCTCGCCCCGCAGCAGGCCGGGCCGCTCACGCTCCAGCAGTTCACGCAGCCGGTCCAGGTCGAGGCCTGGCGGATGGTCGGGGCGGCTCATTTCTCCAGCTCCTTCGGGTGACGACGAAGACACCAGATCATGATGCCGACCGGTCGGTATGCAGTCCAGAGCCAGAACCCAACGTGACGGGAACAACCTTGGCCCTCCGCACGCCCCACGGCTAGGGCGCGAGCACGTCCAGCTCGCGGAGGGCGCCCTCGGTGATCTCGCGGGTGAGCCGCTCCGCCTCCGCGGGGTCGCCCTCGCGGACCGCCTCCGCCACCTTCACGTGCAGGGTCACGGCGGCCGGGTCGGGGTCCTCGAACATCACCTCGTGACGGGTCCGGCCGGCCAGCACCTCGGCCACCACGTCCCCGAGCCGGGCGAACATCTCGTTGCCCGAGGCGGTCAGGATCACCCGGTGGAAGGCCACGTCGTGCACCAGGTACTCCTCCAGCCGGCGGCCGCGCGAGGTGGCCACCATGCCGAGCGCGCACCGGGTCAGCTCCGCGCACGCCTCCGGCGAGGCGTGGGTCGCGGCCAGCCCGGCCGCGACCGGCTCCACCGCCGACCGCAGCACCGTGAGAGAGCGCAGCTGGCGCGCACGGTCGGCGCCGGCCAGCCGCCAGCGGATGACCTGCGGGTCGTAGACGTTCCACTCCTCGATCGGCAGCACCGTGACGCCGACCCGGCGGCGGGAGGCGACCAGCCGCATGGACTCCAGAACCCGCACCGCCTCGCGCATCACCGACCGGGAGACACCGAAGCCCTGGGCGAGCTCGTCGGTGCGCAGAACGCTGCCGGGCGGGTATTCGCCGGCGGTGATGGCAGGCCCCAGGCGGAGGAGGACCTGTGCGTGCAGCCCTCGGGCCTGGTCGGTCATGAGATCAGGGTATGGGATGCCACACATGTCAAAAGTCAGACTTTTTATGGTCCAGGGCTTGAATTTGTCACATCACTTGGGTTTCAGTGTCCCCCGACAACCAGAAGTCGACGAAGACTGCGAGAACGCCATGGCCCCCACACCCATCCAGTCCGCCCCACCGGTCGTGGTGGTCATGGGGGTCGCGGGGACCGGCAAGACCACGGTCGGCCGCCTCCTCGCCGAGCGTCTCGAGGTCACCTACGCCGAGGGCGACGAGTTCCACCCGCCCGCCAACATCGCCAAGATGTCGGCCGGCACGCCCCTGGACGACGAGGACCGCGCCCCCTGGCTCGACCTCATCGGCGCCTGGGCGCACGAGCGCCGGGAGACCGGCGGCGTGGTCAGCTGCTCGGCGCTCAAGCGCGTCTACCGCGACCGCCTGCGGGCGGCCGCGCCCGGGCTGTTCTTCGTCCACCTCAGCGGCGAGCGTGACCTGATCGAGCGACGCATGACCGCCCGCCAGGGCCACTTCATGCCCCGCTCGCTGCTGGACTCGCAGTTCGCCACCCTCGAGCCGCTCGCGGCGGACGAGACCGGTGTCGTCGTCGACCTCTCCGGGACCCCGGACGAGATCGCGGCGACGGCCGAGACCGCGCTGCGCGAACGCCTCTGACCCACCCCTGCCCCTGGATTCCCCCCACTTCCACCCACCCCCACCCCTCACCCCCCACCTCCGCCCCTCCCCGAACCCCCACGCACCCCCGCAAGGAACCACCGTGACCAGACTCAGCGTCGAGACCCTGGCGGCGGACACCGTCGCGCCGATCACCTCGGCCGGCCATGCCCACCTGGGCCTCGCCGTGCTCGCGGGCATCGCCGTCATCGTCGTGCTCATCACCAAGTTCAAGCTGCACGCCTTCCTGGCGCTGACCGTCGGCTCGCTGGCCCTCGGCGCCTTCGCGGGCGCGCCGCTGGACAAGACCATCGCCAGCTTCACCACGGGTCTGGGCTCCACCGTCTCCGGCGTCGGCGTGCTGATCGCGCTGGGCGCCATCCTCGGCAAGCTGCTCGCCGACTCCGGCGGCGCCGACCGCATCGTGGACACCATCCTGGCCAAGGCCAAGGGCCGCGCCATGCCCTGGGCGATGGTGCTGATCGCCTCGGTGATCGGTCTGCCGCTGTTCTTCGAGGTCGGCGTCGTGCTGCTGATCCCGGTGGTGCTGATGGTGGCCCGCCGCGGCAACTACTCGCTGATGCGGATCGGCATCCCCGCCCTCGCCGGTCTCTCCGTGATGCACGGCCTGATCCCGCCGCACCCCGGCCCGCTGGCCGCCATCGACGCCGTCGACGCCGACCTCGGCCTCACCCTGGCCCTCGGCCTCGTCGTCGCGATCCCCACGGTGATCGTCGCCGGCCCGCTCTTCGCCCGCTACGCCGCCCGCTGGGTGGACGTCCCCGCCCCCGAGCGGATGATCCCCGCCGTGGACGAGGACCAGGACCCGGCGAAGCGCCCGGGCTTCGTCCCGACGCTGGCCACCATGCTGCTGCCGGTCGTGCTGATGCTCGCCAAGGCGCTGGTCGACATCGTGATCGACGACCCGGAGAACTCCGTCCAGCGGGTCTCCGACGTCATCGGCTCGCCGATGATCGCCCTCCTGGCCGCCGTCATCGTCGGCCTGTTCACGCTGGGCCGCGCGGCCGGGTTCACCAAGGAGCGCCTGTCCGCCACGGTGGAGAAGTCCCTCGCCCCGATCGCCGGCATCCTGCTGATCGTCGGCGCCGGCGGCGGCTTCAAGCAGACGCTGATCGACTCCGGCGTCGGCCAGATGATCCTCGAGATCTCCGAGAACTGGTCGATCCCGGCGCTGCTGCTGGCCTGGCTCATCGCCGTGGTGATCCGTCTGGCCACCGGCTCGGCGACGGTCGCCACCATCTCCGCGGCCGGCCTGGTCGCCCCGCTGGCGGCCGGCATGTCCCCGGCGGAGACGGCCCTGCTGGTGCTGGCGATCGGCGCGGGCTCGGTCTTCTTCAGCCACGTCAACGACGCCGGATTCTGGCTGGTCAAGGAGTACTTCGGTCTCTCCGTCGGCCAGACCATCAAGACCTGGTCGGTGATGGAGACGTTGATCTCCGTGGTCGGCGGCGCCACCGTCCTGCTGCTGTCGTTGTTCGTCTAGCGACGCGGTGACGCTGCGGCGCGGTGACGCGGCGCTCCTCCCGACCGCCCGCGGTCCCGGGTACTCAACGCCCCGGGGCCGCGGGCTTCCGCGTGCCCGGCTGCGGTTGGATGGACGCATGACCGCATCCGAGTCCTCGCACGCCGCGCGCTCCGCCGAGGAGATCCTGGACATCGTCGACGAGCACGACCGGGTCGTCGGGCAGCTCCCGCGCGGGGAGGTCTACCGGCGGGGCCTGCGGCACCGGTGCGTTTTCGTGGAGGCGCGGGACGCCTCCGGCCGGGTCTTCGTCCACCGCAGGACCGCGACCAAGCTGGTCTTCCCCTCCCTGTACGACACCTTCGTCGGCGGCGTGGTCGGCGCGGGGGAGTCCTACGACGCGGCGGCCCTCCGCGAGGCGGAGGAGGAGCTGGGCGTGACCGGGCTGCCGCGTCCCGAGTTCCTGTTCACGTTCCTCTACGACGACGGCGCGGGCCGCAGCTGGTGGTCGGCCGTCTACCAGGTGCGCTGCGAGCCGCCGGTGCGGCCCCAGCCGGAGGAGGTCGCCTGGCACGGGTTCCTCACGGACGAGGAGATCGACGCCCGGCTGGACAGCTGGGAGTGGGTGCCGGACGGTCTGGCCGCCCTGCACCGCCTGCGCGAGCACCGCCGCCTTGGGGAGCGTCGCTGAGGCACGTAGGTGGCCGCGGCCGGGCGGGTGGTCGCGGGGGCGCTCAGTCCGAGACGTCGCCGTCGACGTACAGCCACGCCCCCGAGCCGGGCTCGCGCTCGAAGCGGCTCCGCTCCGTCATGGCGCCGCCCCGGTAGGAGGCGCGGAAGGTCACCGTGCCGGTGGTGTGGAAGGCCGAGCCGCCCTCCGTGGCCAGCACCTCCAACCCCGTCCAGCGGGTCCGGGGGTCCAGGTCGAGCTCCGCGGGGCGGGTCCGCGGATGCCAGGTCCGCAGCAGGTACCCGGCGTCCAGCTTCACGAAGGCGCTGTACCGGGAGCGCATCAGCTGCTCCGCCGTGGCGGCGCGGGAGGAACCCGAGTGGAACCGCCCGCAGCAGGCGTCGTACGGCTGGGGCAGCCCGCAGGGGCAGGAACGCGCGGTGACCATGCGGCCATTGTGCCCCGCCGCCGGGTGGCCGCCGTCCCCCGCCCCGGCCGCGCCCAGGCCCGCGCCCCGTCCACCGCCCCCGCCCCGTCCGTCGTCAGGCGAACTCGGGCGTGGGCGCCGCCGGGCCGCCCAGGGCGTCGCGCATCTCCGGCTCGGGCATCCGCAGGCTGACCATGCGCCGCCAGCCTCCGGCCCGCTCGACGGCGTACACGGCCCGGATCCCGGCGGTCAGCGCCGCCGACCGGGCGCGGGACCAGCCGAGGATCCGGCCCATGCGCGCCATCACCGCCACGCTCACGTCCCGGTGGACGGCGATCTCGGCGAGGGCGCATTCGCGCAGCGTCCGCCGGATCAGCGGCCCGTACCCGGCCGCCGCCAGCCGCAGCAGCTCCTCGTGGCAGTAGGCCAGGTGGTTGTCCTCGTCCGCGGAGATCATCCGCACCGCCCGCCCGATGTCCGGGTGGTCCCCGAAGTACGAGCACAGCATCCGCATCTGCTCCGATGCCCGCTGCTCGGTGACCCGGCTGTGGGCGAGGTAGGTCACGACGTCCCGCACCGTCAGACGCTCCTCGCGGCGCAGCCTGTCGTGCGGCAGGCCGATGCCGTTGCGCTCCAGGAGCATCGTGTAGTCGATCTCCGGCGGGACCTCCACCGGTTCCAGGCCGCGCTTGCGCATCAGGGCGTCGAAGATCCGCCCGTGCTTGTCCTCGTCCGCGCCGTGCCGGGCGATCCGCGGCGCCATGGCCCGTTCCTCGTCCGGTACCAGCGCCGCGATCCTGGCGTTCTCCCAGCCGCCCTGCGCCTCGCCGCCCGCGGCGACGGAGCAGAACAGCCGGAACGCCTCGTCGTTGTCGAAGATCTCCTGGAACAGCCTGCCGGCCGTCAGCATCGGGCACCACCCCTTCGGGGACACGGACGCGGCCCCCCGGAGACGAGTCAACGGCCGTGCGGAGGGCCCCGCAACAGCTCAGGCCGGCCGCTGGGCCGATCGACGGACGACCGGACCGGACCGGCGCCGCACGTAACCCGCGGCCGGCGGGCGCGTTGTTCCCCGTGACGGCCGTGGCGGGGAGGACCCCCGAGCCCCCACCACGGCCGCAGAGCTTCCGGTGGGCCCGGCCCCTTCCGCGGCCGGTCCCCCACGGCAGGTGCGGGGCGGCGCCGGCCGCCCCGCGCTCCCGCTCAGGCCAGGTCGGCCCGCTCCAGCGCCTCCATGCCGGCCCGCAGCGCGGTGATCCGCTCCTCCAGGGTGAACCCGGCGGGAGAGAGCGTCAGCGTGGTCACGCCCGCCGCCGCGTACGCCTGCATCCGGTCCGCGATCCGGTCCACGGACCCCAGCAGCGTCGTGCTGTCGATCAGGTCCTGCGGCACCGCCGCGGCGGCCCCGTCCTTGTCGCCGGCCAGGTACTTGTCCTGGATCTCGGCGGCGGCCTGCTCGTAGCCCATGCGCTGGGCCAGCTGGTTGTAGAAGTTCTGCTTCCGGCTGCCCATGCCGCCCACGTACAGCGCCGTGTAGGGGCGGAAGGCGTCGGCCAGCGTGGAGACGTCCTTGTCCTCGCCGACGGCCAGCGGCACGGTCGGGACGATGTCGAAGCCGTCGAGGGTCTTGCCCGCCTTCTCGCGGCCGGCGCGGATGTGCCGGACCGCCGTCTCCTCGAGGTGGTCGGCCGACGGGAAGATCAGCAGGGCGCCGTCGGCGATCTCGCCGGTCTGCTCCAGGTTCTTCGGGCCGATCGCCGCGATGTAGACCGGGATGTGCTCCCGCTCCGGGTGCACGGTCAGCTTGAGCGGCTTGCCCGGGCCGCCCGGCAGCGGCAGCGTCCAGTGCTGACCCTCGTACGACAGCCTCTCGCGGGTCATCGCCTTGCGGACGATCTCCACGTACTCCCGCGTGCGGGCGAGCGGCTTGTCGAACTTGACGCCGTACCAGCCCTCGGAGACCTGCGGCCCGGAGACGCCCAGACCCAGCCGGAACCGGCCACCGGAGAGCGAGTCCAGGGTGGCGGCGGTCATCGCCGTCATCGCCGGCTGGCGGGCCGGGATCTGGAAGATCGCCGAACCCACGTCGATCCGCTCGGTCTGGGCCGCCACCCAGCTGAGCACCGTCGCGGCGTCGGAGCCGTAGGCCTCCGCGGCCCAGCAGACGGAGTAGCCCAGGCGGTCGGCCTCCTTGGCCACCTCCAGGTTGTCCGAGTCCATTCCGGCACCCCAGTAGCCGAGGTTGATCCCGAGCCGCATGCCGCTCCCCTTACTGATCAGTAACGTCCCTGTCCAGCAGGACCCTAGCGCGCGGAACGCCCGGTGAGGAGCGGGGGAGGGAGCGACACGGGTCACGTCCACGGGTGACCTGCGTGGCCGCCCGCGGATCAGTTGTCCACAGGGTTCCCCGGCACGCGAATCCGGCCAGTAATGTGCGCGTTCATGAAGCAGAGGCATCTCGGCCGCACCGGCCTGCGCGTGTCCCGCATCGGACTCGGCACCCTCACCTGGGGCCGGGACACCGACGAGCACGACGCCGCCGAGCTGTTGAAGACCTTCTGGGAGGCCGGCGGCACCCTCGTCGACACCGCCGACATATACGGCGGCGGGGAGGCCGAGTACCTGCTGGGGCGGCTGATGGCCGACCTGGTGCCGCGGGAGGACCTGGTCGTCTCGACCAAGGCGGGCAGCGTGCCCGACCCGGACCGCCGGGTCGACGGCTCCCGCGGTCACCTGCTCGCCGCCCTGGACGCCTCCCTGGCCCGCCTCGGCACCGACCACGTCGACCTCTGGCAGGTCCACGCGTACGACGACTGCACGCCGCTCGAGGAGACCCTCCAGGCCCTGGACATCGCGGTCACCAGCGGGCGGGCCCGCTACGTCGGCGTGTCCACCTTCTGCGGCTGGCAGCTCGCCCGGGCCGCCACCTGGCAGCTCGCCGCGCCCGGCGCGCGGACGGCGCTGGCGGGCACCCAGATGGAGTACTCGCTGCTCCAGCGCGGCATCGAGCGCGAGGTGCTGCCCGCAGCCCGGGAGCTGGGCATCGGCCTGCTGCCCTCCTCGCCGCTCGGCCGGGGCGTGCTGACCGGCAAGTACCGCACCGGCACCCCCGCCGACTCGCGCGGCGCCTCGGAACACCTCGCGCCCTTCGTCGCGCCCTACCTGGACGACGACGCCGCGCGCATCGTGGACGCCGTGGCCACCGCCGCCGACGGCCTCGCCGTGACGCCGCTCCAGGTCTCCCTGGCGTGGATCCGGGACCGGCCCGGAGTGACCGCGCCGATCGTCGGGGCGCGCACGTCGCAGCAGCTGGAGGCGGCTCTGTCGGTGGAGACGCTTACGCTACCGGACGAGATCTGCAGGGCCCTCGACGACGTGTCGGCGCCCGTGCACCGCTATCCCGATCACGACTGGAGCACGCTGTGACGACGGACCCCGAGACCACGGAGCAACCCGAGCCGGGGCCGCGGGAGGAGACCACCGCGGGGGCGGAGGACCCGGGCGGCGACGCCACGGGCCGCGACGGCGCGGGCGCGGACGCCGCACCGGACGCCGCCCCGGACGGGGACGGTGCCGAGAGCGGGGACGCCGCCCCGGACGCTGCCCCGGACGGCGACGGTGCCGAGAACGGGGCCGAGGATGCGGACGGTCCCGACGGTGACCGTCCCGACGGTGACGGTGACGGTGACGACGCAGAGGGCGAGGGCGAGGGCGAGGCCACGGGGACGGCGGAGACCGGGGAGACCGCGGACACCGCCACCGCGGAGACGCGGGAGCTGTCCGAGGCGGAGGCCGAGCTGCTCGCCCAGAAGCTGGAGCGGGAGCGGATCGAGCGCCGCAAGGCGGCCAAGCAGGGGCCCGTGGAGGCCGGCACCAAGCTGTCCGGCACCGCCGCCGAGCTGCTCGCCGCCGTGCGCGCCGTGGAGAAGGGCGAGAAGCCCGTCTCCGGCGTCTTCAGCGAGCCGCCGGCCCCGCGCCGCGCCGCCGTGCCGGAGCCCGCGCGGCGTCCGGTGGCGCCCCCGCCGCCCGCCGCCACGGCCCCCGCGGCCCCGGACCCGGCGTCCGTCGAGTCCGTCCGCGCGGTGCTGGCCGCCGGCGGCGCCCCGGAGGCCCTCGCCCCCGCCGCCGCGACCGTCCTCGGCGAGGGCGCCGACGCGCTGCTCCGCGAGGACCCCTGGCAGCTGCTGCGCGTGGAGGGCGTCCGGCCGGAGCACGCCGACGCCTTCGCCCGCGCCCTGCTGGGCCCCGACGTGCGCCCCGACGACGAACGACGCGGTCGTGCCCTGACGGTGCGCGTACTGGAGCGCGCCGCCCTCTCCGGCCACACCGCGCTCGAGGCGCCGGCCCTCGCCGCCGCCCTCGGCGCCCAGGGCGTGCCCGACCCCGACGCCGCCGTGCAGAGCGCGGTCGCCGAGGGCGACGTCCTGGTCTTCCAGGACGCCCTGGACGACGCCCCCGCGCCCGCTCCCGCGCCCGCCCCCGGGGAGGACGCCGAGGACGCCGAGGACGGCGGCGGGTCCGAGCGCCCGGTGCGGGTGCTGGTCGGACTGGAGCGCCTGGCACTGGCCGAGGAGAGCCTGGCCGACGGCCTGGCCCGCCTCGCCAACACCACGCCCGGCGGTACCGAGGCCGACTGGGAAGCCGCGGCCGCCCGCCTCGGCGGCTCCGCCGCGGAGCTGGTCCGCGCCGTCGCCCGCCACGCCCTGGTGCTGCACACCGGCGGGGAGGCCGCCCGCGCCGAACCGGCCGCCCTGCTCGCCGCGGCGGCCTCGCTGGGGCTGCGGGTCTGCGCCGTCACCCACACCGCGGACGGGCGGCGACGCCTGCGTGCCGCGCTCGCCGGAGGCCCGGTCGACGAACGGGCCGTGGTCACCGCGGCCGGACTGCTGTCCGGCGCGCAGGGGCCCGGCCGGGACGCCGACGGGGCGCTCGCCGTCGACCTGCTGGTGGTGCTGGACGCGCCCCAGCTCGGCGTCGAGCAGGCCGCGATGGTCGTCGAGTCGCTGCCGGACGGGGCGCGGCTGGTGCTCGCCGGCGATCCGTCCGTGCTGTGGTCGGCCGGTCCCGGGCGGGTCTTCGCCGACCTGCTCGCCGCCGAGGTCTGCCCGCGGGTCGTCTCCCGGACGCCCGACCCCGGACCGGTCGGTGAACTCGTCTCCGGTGTCGGCGTCGGGGAACTGATCGCCGTCGACGCGCCCGGCCACGAGGTCGCGATCGTGCCCGTCGGGGACGCGCGGGAGGCGGTGCACCGCACGGTGCAGCTGGTCGCGGACTCGGTACCGCGGGCCTTCGGCGTGCCGCCGGAGCAGACCCAGGTCGTCACGCCGGGGCACGGCGGGGCGGTCGGCACGCGGGTGCTGAACGCGGCGCTCAAGGAGCGGTTCAACCCCGGGCCGGGGCGGTTCGCCGGCTTCGACCCCGGGGACCGGGTGGCCTACTCGCCCGAGCCCGGGCGCACGGTGCTGGGGCGCGTCCTCCAGGGGGACGCGGAGGGGCTCCACCTCGACCTCGGCGGGGCGAGGGTGGTCGTCGCGCCGGAGGGCGTCGAGCGGACGCTGCGGCACGGGTGGGCGGTGACGGCCCACCAGGCGGTGGGGCAGCGGTGGCCGGCGGTCGTGGTGGTGCTCCCCGGGGACGCGGAGGCGGCGCTCAACCGGGCGTGGGTCTACACGGCGTTCAGCCGCGCGGACCGTCACCTCTCCGTGGTCCAGGGCGTAGGCCCCACCCTCACCCGGTCCGTGGCCTCCACCCCCCAATCCCCTCGCACCACACGCCTCCCCACCCTCCTCAACACCCCCCAGGCCTAACCAGCCCCCCGCGCCGGACCGGTCCCGCCTCCCCAGCCGCCCGCAGGGGTGAAGGGAGGCGTGACGAGCCGTCCGCAGGAGGCCGGGCAACGCCCGCGCGGCAAACCGTGAGGGGCAGCCGCGCAGGGCGGCGGAGGGGTGGTGGCCCCGCGGCCCCCGCCGGAGGGCGGGGGCCGCGGGGGTGGGGGTCAGGTGAGGTCGTCGTCGGGGTCGTCGAAGACGGCGGAGACGTCGAAGCGGCACACGACCCGCCCGGGATCCGCCCCCTCGAACGGAGCCGCGAGCCACTCACCCGGCTCCGCCGCCTCCTCCACCGCCGTCACCCACACCGTGGAGTCCCCCTCCTCCAGCCCGAACTCCCGGTGCCGGGAGGCGATCTCGTCCGGCTCGTACTCGCCGAACAACAGCCCCAGCGCCCCGTGCGAGGTACGGGAGAACGCGTCCTCGCCGAGGTCCTCCGCCTCGTCCTCGTCGGCCTCCTCGATCCGCCGCGCCGCGGCCAGCAGCCGCTGCGGCTCCGTCACCGTGTAGTCGCGCCGGATCAGCACGCTCACCGCGTGCGGATCGGCCGGCCCCTCGTACGGCGGAAGCGACTCCTCGATCCCGGGAATCTCGAAGGGCGTGACCTCGTCGTGCACCGTGTACAGCAGCTCGTCGTACACCTCGGCCGCCGCGGCCAACTGGTTGAACGCCTCGTGGACGGCGGGGTCGTCCTCCCCCGACCGCTGTTCGACCGCCGCAAGGTGACGGTCGAGCGCGACCTTGACCGCCTCGACGGCGGTGCGGACCTCGGCAGCGGTGGGCTGCGCAGCATCAGACATGGTGCAGACGCTATCCGTACCGGGCCGGTGCCCGCACAATGGATGCGATGGCCGAATACGAATTTGTCGACGTGTACGTACCCCGCGGGGTCTCCCGCAAGGACGCGACACGCCTGCTGACGGACCACGCCGAGTACGGACACTGGGAGTTGTGCCGCCTCACGCTCATGCGCGACGGCAGCCGCAGAGTGCGGTTGCGCAGGCGGATCATCCGCCAGGTGCGCGCCACATGGTGAACGACGACAGCGGGCTCCGCCTCGGCGGAGCCCGCTGTCGTCGCTCGTCGCGAGGAGATCTATCTCACGCCGCCGCCCGCGCGCGGCGGAAGAGCAGCGCGCCCGCCAGCAGGGCGCCCGCGCCGATCGGCAGGGCGGCGCCCACGGGGACGCCCGCTCCGGTCTCGGCGAGCTGCGGCGGGGTCCCGCCGTGCGGAGCCGGGCCCTCGGGCGTGCTCGGGGTCTCGGGCGTGCCGGGGGTGTCCGGGGTGTCGGGGACGTCCGGCCGCTCCGGCTTGCCGGGCTTCCCCGGCTGCTCGGGCCGCTCCGGCTGGGCCGGGGGCTTGCGGTGGCGTCCGGTGCCCTCGTTGACGCAGTCGTTGCCCACGGCGGCGTTGCCGAGGCCGACCACGTTCACGCTGTTGCCGCACAGGTTGACCGGGACGTCCACCGGCACCTGGACGGTGTTGCCGGAGATGACGCCGGGCGATCCGGAGGTCCGGCCGTCGGCCTGCGCTCCGCCGCCGTCACCGGCGCGGTGCTTCCCCCCGCCCTGCTTCCCCGATGTCTGCTTGCCGGAGCCGTGTCCGCCCCGGCCGCGGTCGTCCTTGCCGCCGTCGATCACGCAGCGGTTGCCGGCCGCCGGGTTGAGCAGCCCGATCACGTCCACGGTGTTGCCGCAGACGTTGACGGCGATGTTGACCGGGACCTGGACGGTGTTCCCGGACAGCACGCCGGGGGAGTTGGCCGCGGAGCCGCCCGCGTTCGCGTCGGCGTGTGCCTGACCGCCGGCCGCGGCGATGACACCGGTCGCCGCCGCCACGGTCATCAGGCCCTTGCGGGTGACGTGTCGCATTCTGGAATTCCTGCCTTCGACCTTGTCTGTGGAACCTGAGAGGGACGGCGGACCGGCCGGCCCCGGGCGGTTCCCGGGACCGGCCGTCTCAGCGCCGCGTGGGATGGGGCGCGTGTCAGCCGTTGACGCAGACGTTGCCGAAGGCCGGGTTCAGCAGGCCGATGACGTTGATGCTGTTGCCGCAGACGTTCACCGGCACGTGCACGGGGACCTGGATGACGTTGCCGGAAACGACGCCGGGGGAGCCCACCGCGGCACCCGTGGCCTCCGAGTCGGCCGCGGCCATGCCCGCACCGGCCAGCAGCAGACCACCGGTGGCGGCGGTGGCGGCGACGATCTTCTTGATCATGATTCCTCCCTGGAATGGCAATGCGACCCAAGTGCGGTCGCATCACCTGTAACGAGGAAGGGCTAATAGGGCTACGAGCCTATGAGCGCATTCACCCGTCCCGGGAGGCTGCTGGACGCCTGAGCGAATATCCCGCTCAGCAGGCGTCGAGGAAGCGGTCCAGAACCCGCACCCCGAACTTGAGTCCGTCCACCGGCACCCGCTCGTCCACGCCGTGGAACATGCCGGCGAAGTCCAGCTCCGGCGGCAGCTTCAGCGGGGCGAAGCCGAAGCAGCGGATCCCGAGGTCGTCGAAGGACTTGGCGTCGGTGCCGCCGGAGAGCATGTACGGCACGGCCCGCGCGATCGGGTCCTCGGCCACCAGCGAGCTCTGCATGGCGTCGACCAGCCGGCCGTCGAAGTCCGTCTCCAGCGCCTTGTCCGCGTGCACGTCCTCACGGCGCACCCGCGGGCCCAGGATCCGGTCCAGGTCGGCGAGGAACTCCTCCTCGTACCCGGGCAGGAAGCGGCCGTCGACGTGCGCGGTGGCCTGGCCGGGGATGACGTTCACCTTGTAGCCCGCGCCGAGCATGGTGGGCGCGGCCGAGTTGCGCAGCGTGGCGCCGACCATCTTGGCGATGCCGCCCAGCTTGGCCAGCGTCTCCTCCATGTTCTCCGGGTCCAGCTCGGTGCCGAGGGCGTCGGAGAGCTCGTCCAGGAAGGACCGGACCGTCTTGGTCACCCGCACCGGCCAGGTGTGCCGGCCCAGGCGCCCGACCGCCTCGCAGAGCTCGGTGACCGCGTTGTCGTGGTTGGTCATCGAGCC
Source organism: Streptomyces sp. NPDC002640 (assembly GCF_053592575.1). Classification (NCBI taxonomy): domain Bacteria; kingdom Bacillati; phylum Actinomycetota; class Actinomycetes; order Kitasatosporales; family Streptomycetaceae; genus Streptomyces; species Streptomyces sp. NPDC002640. Next base: position 86,673 of record NZ_JBSFVZ010000029.1, read on the forward strand.
GTGGCCGGCCGTGCCCTCCACGGTGAGCCGCATCCAGTGCATGCCCTTCTGGGCCGTCTCGACGAGATAGAGCCGCAGCTTCTCGTTGACGGTGAAGGAGAAGCCGCCGACCTCGCCGATCGCCTCGGTGACGCCCTCGAAGAGGTCCCGGTGGTGGTCGACCAGGTGCCGCGCGCCGTACGTGCCGCCGGCCTCCTCGTCGGCCAGGAACGCCAGCACGACGTCGCGCGGCGGCTTGCGGCCGCTGCGCAGGCGGTCGCGGACCACGGCCAGCGTCATCGCGTTCATGTCCTGCATGTCGACCGCGCCACGGCCCCAGACGCAGCCGTCGGCGATCTCGCCCGCGAAGGGGTGGTGGGTCCAGTCGTCCGCGTCGGCCGGGACGACGTCGGTGTGGCCGTGGATGAGCAGCGCGGGCCGGGACGGGTCCTCGCCCTCGATCCGCGCCACGGTGGAGGCGCGCCCCGGGTGCGACTCGATGATCTTCGGCTCGAGCCCCACCTCGGCGAGCTTCTCCGCCACGTACTCGGCGGCCTTCCGCTCGCCGGGGCCGGAGTGATCGCCGTAGTTGCTGGTGTCGAAACGGATCAGCTCCCGGCAGAGGTCGACGACCTCGTCCTCCCCGGTGACCTTCTCGCTCACGCGCTTCCTCCCGCTGTCGTCCGGTTGCCGTCGTACTCTCGGCCCCCATCCTCCCCCTCCCGGAGCAGCCGGACGAGAGGGGGCGTGATCGGGCACCCCGGAAAGCCTGGTAATGTTTCTCCTGTCGCCGCGAGGGGAACAGAGAAACCCCTCAGCAGCGACAGACACCTTGTCCGGGTGGCGGAATGGCAGACGCGCTAGCTTGAGGTGCTAGTGCCCTTTATCGGGCGTGGGGGTTCAAGTCCCCCCTCGGACACCACACGAAGGGCCGCGGTCGACGACCGCGGCCCTTCGGCGTTGCCGCGCCCCCCCCCGCGGCCCGGCGGCACCGTCCCCGGCCCGCCCCCACGGCTGCGTTACAACCAGTCGCGTCGCTTGAACATCCGGTACAGCAGCACCTCCAGCACCGCCATCACCGCGATCACCGCCGGGTACGACCAGGTCCAGGTCAGCTCCGGCATGTGCTCGAAGTTCATGCCGTAGACGCCCGCGATCATGGTCGGCACGGCCGCCATCGCGGCCCACGCCGAGATCTTCCGCATGTCGTCGTTCTGCCGCACGCTCATCTGGGCGAGGTGCGCCGAGAGGATGTCCGACACCAGCCGGTCCAGGGCCTCCACGGATTCGTTGACCCGGGTCAGGTGGTCGCCGACGTCGCGGAAGAACGGGCGCGCCTCGTCGTCGACGAACGGCACCCGGGTGAACCCGGAGCCGGTTTCCGCCAGCCGGGTCATGGGGCCGACCAGCGGCCCCGTCGCCCGCCGGAACTCCAGGATCTGCCGCTTGAAGTTGTAGATGCGGGAGGCGGTGTTCTGCGAGCCCTCCGAGGTGGGGGAGAAGACCTCCGCCTCCAGCTCCTCCAGGTCCGTCTGGAGCTCGCCGGCCACGTCCAAGTAGTGGTCGACCGTCGCGTCCGCCACCGCGTAGAGGACGGCGGTCGGGCCGGTGGCCAGCGTCTCCGGCGTGCTCTCCAGCCTGTCCCGCACGGAGGCCAGCGGCGAGGCGGTGCCGTGCCGCACGGTCACGATGAAGGAGTCACCCAGGAAGACCATGATCTCGCCGGTGGACACGGTGTCGCTGTGCGGCTCGTAGAGGACGGGCTTGAGGACCATGAACAGCGAGTCGTCGTACACCTCCAGCTTCGGCCGCTGGTGGGCCTTGAGCGCGTCCTCCACCGCCAGCGGATGGAGCCCGAACTCCTCCGTGACCAGATCGAACTCCTCCTCGGTCGGGCGATGCAGCCCTATCCAGACGAATGCCCGGTCCCCGGCGGCGCGTGCCTCCGCCAGGGCGTCGGAGTAGTCGTCCGGACCCGCGGTCCTGTGGCCGTCCCGGTACACGGCGCAGTCGACGATCACGGTGGTGCGCACTCTCCTCACGGTCGGTCGTCCCCACCGCCTGGGCGGCGGCCGGATGAGCGGGCCCGGTGCCGGGCCCCGCCACCCCTCATACCCCTACTCTGGGCGGCATGCCCACGCTCATCCTGGTCCGGCACGGACGCTCCACCGCCAACACCGCGGGACTGCTCGCCGGACGCATGCCCGGTGTCACGCTCGACGAGCGCGGCGCCGCGCAGGCCGCCGCCCTCCCGGCCCGGCTGGAGGGGGTGCCGCTGGCCGAGGTCGTCACCAGCCCGCTCCAGCGGTGCCGGGAGACCGTCCAGCCGCTCCTCGAGGCCCGGCCCGGGCTGCGCGCCCACACCGAGGACGGGATCAACGAGTGCGACTACGGCGACTGGACCGGCCGCAAGCTCGACGAGCTGGCCGGCGAGCCGCTGATGGAGATCGTGCAGGCCCACCCCACCGCCGCGGCCTTCCCCGGCGGCGAGTCGATGCGGGCCATGCAGCACCGCGCGGCCGAGGCGGTCCGCGAGTGGAACGCGCGGATCGAGCGGGAGCACGGGGCCGACGCGGTCTACCTGATGTGCTCGCACGGCGACATCATCAAGTCGCTGGCCGCCGACGCCCTGGGGCTGCACCTCGACCAGTTCCAGCGGATCTCCGTGGAGCCCTGCTCGGTCACCGTGGTCCGCTACACGCGGACCCGGCCCTTCCTCGTGCGCCTCGGCGACACCGGCGACTTCGCCTCGCTGATCCCCCGCCCGGACCGGGAACCCGAGGGGTCCGGGGGCGATGCCACGGTCGGGGGCGGCGCCGGAGCACCGTGATCGTCGCCGCAGTAGGGTGAACCGCGTCAGCCCGTACCCGAAGTCGACACCCAGGAGACAGGACGTGTCACGTCAGGTGTTCCTCTACGACCCGCCGGACCGCTTCGTGGCCGGCACGGTCGGACTGCCCGGGCGACGGACGTTCTACCTCCAGGCCAGCGCCGGGACCCGGGTGACCAGTGTCGCGCTGGAGAAGACCCAGGTCGCCGCGCTCGCCGAGCGGATGGACGAGCTGCTGGACGAGGTGGTGCGCCGCAGCGGCGGCAGCGCCTCCGTCCCCGCGGTCGCCCCCGCCGACGTCGTGGACACGGCGCCGCTGCAGACGCCGGTCGACGAGGAGTTCCGGGTCGGCACCATGGCCCTGGCCTGGGACGGGTCCGACCAGCGGATGATCGTCGAGGCGCAGGCCCTGGTCGAGCTGGAGGCGGAGACCGAGGAGGACCTGGCCGCGGCGGAGGAACAGCTGCTCCAGGACGAGGAGAACGGCCCGCCCGTGCTGCGGGTCCGGCTGACCGGTGCGCAGGCGAGATCCTTCGCCAAGCGCGCCATGGAGGTCGTCGACGCCGGGCGCCCGCCGTGCCCACTGTGCAGCCTGCCGCTCGACCCGGAGGGACACGTATGTCCGCGCCAGAACGGATACCGGCGCTGAGCCTGCCCGCCGACGGACCCGACGAGGAACTCCTCGCCCGCGGCGGGATCACCGTGCGCGGACGGATCCCGCAGGCGTCCAACGCCGTGCTCTACTGCACGGTCGAACTGGACGGGCGGGAGGCGGCGTGCGTCTACAAGCCGGTGGCGGGGGAGCGCCCGCTGTGGGACTTCCCCGACGGCAACCTGGCGCGGCGCGAGGTCGCCGCCTACGAGGTGTCCCGGGCCACCGGGTGGGGGCTGGTGCCGCCCACCGTGCTGCGGGACGGGCCCCACGGCGAGGGGATGTGCCAGCTGTGGATCGAGCCGGTCACCGGTGACGGCGCGGAGGGCGGTGAACTGCTCGCCCTGGTCGACCCCGAGGACCCCGGCCCGGGATGGAAGGAGATCGGGCTCGCCGAGGTGGGGGAGGGCCGGACGGCCCTGCTGGTCCACGCCGACGACCCGCGGCTGCGGAGGCTCGCCGTGCTGGACGCGGTGATCAACAACGCCGACCGCAAGGGCGGCCACCTGCTGCCCGGGGCCGAGGGGCGGCTGTACGGCATCGACCACGGGGTCACCTTCCACACCGAGGACAAGCTGCGGACCCTGCTGTGGGGATGGGCGGGCGAACCGCTCCCCGACGAGGCGGTGGAGGTGCTCGGCCGCCTCGCCGAGGCCCTGGCCGAGGACGGCGCCCTGGCCGCCCGCCTCCGCCCCCTGATCACCGCCGCCGAACTGGACGCCACCCGCGCCCGGGTCGCCGCCCTCCTCGCCACGGGCACCCACCCCCGCCCGGGCGAAACCTGGCCCGCCCTGCCCTGGCCACCCGTCTGACCCTCCCGGCCCGCCGCCGGGGCGCCGGAACGCCGCCGGGCTGACGCCGAGCCGCCGGGCCGCTGCCGGGCCGCCGCCGGAGGGTCGGACAGCCGCCAGACCGCCGCCAGGCCGCCGCCGGGCCGCCGGGCTACCGCCGGACCACCGCCGGAGCGTCGGACAGCCGCCAGACCGCCGCCAGGCCGCCGCCGGGCCGTCGGGCTACCGCCGGGTCGCCGCCGGAGCGTCGGACCGCCGCCGGACCACCGGACGGGGGGGCCGACCGCCGCGGCGGCCCGGCGCACAGGACCGCGGTCCCGCGCAAGGGCGTCCGTTCGGCCAGTGTGGGGCCGGTGGCGCGGACCGGTTCGTGGCCGGAACACCTGTCCGGTTACGCTCATGACATGCATGCCTGGCCCGCTTCCGACGTCCCCGCCCTGCCCGGTCAGGGCCGCGACCTGAGGATCCACGACACCGCCACCGACGGCCGCGTCACCCTCACTCCCGGCCCCGTCGCCCGCATCTACGTCTGCGGCATCACGCCGTACGACGCCACCCATATGGGTCACGCGGCGACCTACAACGCGTTCGACCTCGTCCAGCGCGTCTGGCTGGACACCAAGCGCCAGGTCCACTACGTCCAGAACGTCACCGACGTCGACGACCCGCTGCTCGAGCGCGCGCAGCGCGACGACGTCGACTGGGTGGCCCTCGCCGAGCGGGAGACCGCCCTCTTCCGCGAGGACATGACCGCCCTGCGGATGCTGCCGCCGAAGCACTACGTCGGCGCCGTGGAGGCCATCCCCGGCATCGTCCCGCTGGTGGAGCGCCTGCTCGCGGCCGGCGCGGCCTACGAGCTCGAGGGCGACGTCTACTTCTCCGTCGAGGCCGACCCGAACTTCGGCAAGGTCTCCCGTCTCGACGCCGCCGCGATGCGCGTCCTGTCCGCCGAGCGCGGCGGTGACCCGGACCGTGCGGGCAAGAAGAACCCACTCGACCCGATGCTGTGGATGGCCGCCCGCGAGGGTGAGCCGAGCTGGGACGGCGGCAGCCTCGGCCGCGGCCGCCCGGGCTGGCACATCGAGTGCGTGGCGATCGCCCTGGACCACCTGGGCATGGGCTTCGACGTCCAGGGCGGCGGCTCGGACCTCGCCTTCCCGCACCACGAGATGGGCGCCTCGCACGCCCAGGTGCTGACCGGCGAGTTCCCGATGGCCCGGGCCTACGTGCACGCCGGCATGGTCGGCCTGGACGGCGAGAAGATGTCGAAGTCCAAGGGCAACCTGGTCTTCGTCTCCAAGCTGCGCCAGGACGGCGTCGACCCGGCCGCCATCCGGCTGGCGCTCCACTCCCGCCACTACCGCAGCGACTGGGAGTGGACCGACCAGGTCCTCCAGGACGCCGTCGACCGCCTCGGCCGCTGGCGCGCCGCCGTCTCCCGCCCCGACGGCCCGCCCGCCGAGGCGCTGGTCGAGGAGATCCGCGACGCCCTCGCCGACGACCTCGACGCCCCCGCCGCGCTGGCCGCGGTGGACCGCTGGGTCGCCGTCCAGGAGAGCACCGGCGGTCAGGACATCGGCGCTCCCGGCGTGGTCTCCCGCGCCGTCGACGCCCTCCTCGGCGTCGCGCTCTAGCCGCCGGCCGCAGCCGTCCCGCCCGGCCCGCCGGTTCCCCGAGGGGGCTGCGCGGGGCGGGCGGCGTGTGGTGGGGTGGGCCCGTTGCCCCCACACGGGGCCGGTCCCGGCCGGTCCCCCGAGCGGAAGGACGACCACCCCAGTGACTCCCACGCACGGCTCTCCCGCACCTGCCGTCGGCCGCCGCGCCCTCCTCGCCGGAGGGGCGGCAGCCGCAGGCGCCGCGCTGCTCGGCGTCGGCGGCCCGGCCCACGCCGCGCCCGCCGCCGCCTGGCCCACCGTGATCCGGCTGCCCGACGGCTTCCGGCCGGAGGGCATCACCATCGGCGGCGGCCCCTACGCCTACCTCGGCTCGCTGGGGGACGGCTCCGTCTACCGGGCCGACCTGCGGACGGGCACGGGACGCATCGTCTCCGAGGGCCCGGGCACCCCGTCGGTCGGCCTGAAGCTGGACGGCCGAGGGCGGCTGTTCGTCGCCGGACGCGGTGAGGGCATCCGCGTGGTGGACGCCGGGAGCGGACGCGTCCTCGCCGCCTACCGCCCGGCCACCGCCACCCCCACCTTCGTCAACGACGTGTACCTGACGCCGCGGGCCGCCTGGTTCACCGACTCCTACCAGCCCGTCCTGTACGCCCTCCCGCTCGGGCGCGGCGGCGCGCTGCCCGCCGCCGACGCGGTGGTGCGGCTCCCGCTCGGCGGCGACTGGAACCAGGCGCCCGGCGAGGTGGTCAACGCCAACGGCATCACCCGCACCCCGGACGGCAAGGCCCTGCTGGTCGTCCAGTCGGGGGCCGGCGTGCTGCACCGGGTGGACCCGCGGACCGGCGTCACCCGGCGGGTCGACCTCGGCGACGCGCCGCCGCTCACCAACGGCGACGGCCTGCTCCTGCGGGGCCGCACGCTGTACGTGGTGCAGAACCGGCAGAACGCGGTGGACGTGCTCGAACTGTCGGCCGACGGTTCCTCCGGCGTCCGGCGCCGGCGGATCACCGACCCGGCCTTCGACGTGCCGACCACGGTGGCGGCGTTCCGGGGCCGGCTGTACCTGCCCAACGCGCGCTTCACCACGACACCGACGCCCACCACGCCCTACACGCTGGTGGCCGTGCCGGCCTGACGCCCGCGGTCCGGTGGCCCGCGCGGCCCCTCAGTCGTCGGAGGGGGGTTCGTCCTCCCGCGGCGGCCTGGGGGGCCGGGTGCGCCCGCCGCCCGGGTTGTCGCGGCGGCGCAGGAAGCGCTCGAACTCGCGGGCGATCGCCTCACCGGACGCCTCGGGGAGGTCAGCGGTGTCCCGGGCCTCCTCCAGCGTCTGCACGTACTCGGCGACCTCGCTGTCCTCGGCGGCCAACTGGTCGACCCCGACCTGCCAGGCCCGCGCGTCCTCCGGGAGCTCGCCCAGCGGGACGCGGATGTCGATCAGGTCCTCCAGCCGGTTCAGCAGCGCCAGCGTGGCCTTCGGGTTCGGCGGCTGCGACACGTAGTGGGGCACCGCGGCCCACAGGCTCACCGCCGGCACCCCGGCGTGCGTGCACGCCTCCTGGAGGACGCCCACGATGCCGGTGGGCCCCTCGTACTTGGTCTCCTCCAGGTCCATCCGCCGTGCCAGGTCGGCGTCGGAGGTGGTGCCGCTGATGGGAACCGGCCGGGTGTGCGGGGTGTCGCCGAGGAGCGCGCCGAGGATCACCACCAGCTCCACGCCCAGCTCGTGGGCGAAGCCGAGCAGCTCGTTGCAGAAGGTGCGCCAGCGCATGGAGGGCTCGATGCCCCGGACCAGCACCAGGTCGCGCGGCTTGTCGCCGCCGACCCGCACCACCGAGAGCCGGGTCGTGGGCCAGGTGATCTTCCGCACCCCGTTGTCCAGCCACACCGTGGGCCGGTTGACCTGGAAGTCGTAGTAGTCCTCGGCGTCCAGCGCCGCGAACACCTCGCCCTTCCACTCCTTCTCGAGATGCGCGACCGCGGCGGAGGCGGCGTCGCCGGCATCGTTCCAGCCCTCGAACGCGGCCACCATGACCGGGTCGATCAGCTCGGGAACCCCCTCGAGCTCGATCACCCAGCGCCTCCTTCCGACGAGCACTCACGTACGCCCCAACCTTACGGCGTGCGAGGGGGCTGTCCGCAGCCCCCTCGCACGGCCGGTGAGCGATCACTGCCCCGCGTGCGGCGGGCGCACACCCGCCGCACGCACCCACCGGGGCGGGGGATTCGTCAGTCCTCGACCCAGTCCATGGTCCGCTGCACCGCCTTGAGCCAGTTCCGGTACTCGCGGTCGCGCTCCTCCGCGTCCATCCGCGGCGTCCACTCGGCGTCCTGCCGCCAGTTGGCGCGCAGTTCGTCGACGCTCTTCCAGAAGCCGACCGCCAGACCGGCCGCGTAGGCCGCGCCGAGGCAGGTCGTCTCGGACACCTCCGGGCGCACCACCGGCACGTCCAGGCAGTCGGAGAGGATCCGCATCAGCAGGTCGTTGCCGGTCATGCCGCCGTCCACCCTGAGGGTGGCGAGCTGGACGCCGGAGTCCTTGGCCATGGCGTCGGTGATCTCCCGGGTCTGCCAGGCCGTCGCCTCCAGCACCGCCCGGGCCAGGTGCCCCTTGGTGACGTAGCGGGTCAGCCCGGCGATCACCCCGCGGGCGTCGGACCGCCAGTACGGCGCGAACAGCCCGGAGAACGCGGGCACGAAGTACGCGCCGCCGTTGTCCTCCACCGAGGCCGCCAGCGGCTCGATCTCGGCGGCGCTGGAGATCAGCCCCATCTGGTCGCGCATCCACTGCACCAGCGAACCGGTGACAGCGATGGACCCCTCCAGCGCGTAGACCGGCTTCTGCTCGCCGATCCGGTAGCCCACCGTGGTGATCAGGCCGCTGTAGGAGTTGATGATCTTCTCGCCGGTGTTCATCAGCAGAAACGTTCCGGTGCCGTAGGTCGACTTGCCCTCGCCCTCGGCGAAGCAGGTCTGCCCGAACAGCGCCGCCTGCTGGTCGCCCAGCGCCGACGCCACCGGGATGCCGCCCAGGAGGTCGCCGAGGTCCCCGCCCCTGATCTCCCCGTAGACCTCGGCGGAGGAGCGGATCTCCGGGAGCATCGCCGTCGGCACGCCGATGGACTCGCAGATCCGCTCGTCCCAGTCCAGCGTGCGCAGGTTCATCAGCAGGGTCCGGGAGGCGTTGGTGACGTCGGTGACGTGCCGGCCGCCGTCCACCCCGCCGGTGAGGTTCCAGATCACCCAGCTGTCCATCGTGCCGAAGAGGACGTCCCCGGCCTCGGCCCGCTCCCGCAGGCCGTCCACCCGGTCCAGCAGCCAGCGCGTCTTGGGGCCGGCGAAGTAGGAGGCGAGCGGCAGACCGGTCTCCCGGCGGAACCGGTCCTGGCCGACGTTGCGCCCCAGCTCGCGGCAGAGGGCGTCGGTGCGGGTGTCCTGCCAGACGATCGCGTTGTGCACCGGCTGCCCGGTGTGCCGGTCCCACAGCACGGTGGTCTCGCGCTGGTTGGTGATGCCGATGGCCACGATGTCGTCGCGGGTGACGCCCGCGGCGCGGAGCGCCCCGGCGACCACCTCCTGGACGTTCGCCCAGATCTCCAGGGCGTCGTGCTCGACCCAGCCCGGTTTCGGGAGGATCTGTTCGTGCTCCTTCTGGTCGACCGCGACGATCCGGCCGTCGCGGTCGAAGACGATGCAGCGGCTGGACGTGGTGCCCTGGTCGATGGCGGCGATGTACGGGCCGGAGCCCTGCCGGCCGGTCGTCTGCTGCTGGTCGGTCACTGGTCACTCCCCGAGGTTCTGCGGACGGTACGTGCGGGTGGCGGAGCGGATGGCGCCGGGCGCATGGTCCCTCAGGCGAAGAGCGCCCGGTAGAGACCCGCCGCGATCACGGCTCCGATCAGCGGACCGGCCACCGGCACCCAGGCGTACCCCCAGTCGGAGCCGCCCTTGTTCGGCAGCGGCAGCAGGGCGTGCACGACGCGCGGGCCCAGGTCACGCGCCGGGTTGATGGCGTAGCCGGTGGGACCGCCCAGCGACAGGCCGATCGAAACCACCAGCAGGCCGGTGATCAGGCCACCGAGCGGGCCGAGGCCGTCGCCGTCGGCGTTCAGGCCCTGGGTGAGCACGCCCAGCAGCAGGACCACGGTGCCGATGATCTCCGTGAGCAGGTTCAGCAGCGGTTTGCGGATCTCGGGGCCCGTGGAGAAGATGCCCAGCACCGGTCCGGCGGCCGGTTCCCGGGCCTCCACCGCCTTGCCCTCCGCGGTCGGCGTCTTCTGCGCGCCGGGGCCGCCGACGATCTCGTGGTCGGTCAGGTGGGCGTGGAACTGGCCGTGGTAGGCGACCCAGACCAGAGCCGCGCCGATCATCGCGCCGACCATCTGCCCGGCCCAGTACAGGGGCAGGTCCGCCCAGGACGTCCCGCCGTCCAGGGCGAGGGCCAGGGTGACCGCCGGGTTGAGGTGGGCCCCGGACACGGGGCCGGTGGCGTAGACCGCGACCATCACGGCCAGGCCCCAGCCGAAGGCGATGGAGAGCCATCCGGCGTTGCGGGCCTTGGACGCCTTGAGCGTGACGGCGGCGCACACGCCCCCGCCGAGGAGGATGAGAAGAGCCGTCCCTACTGTCTCGCCGATGAGGATCTGGGAGCTCGTCATCCTCCGGATGGTAACGAGCGGATCATCAGGGCGATACCGGAGTGTGATGGCGTGATTACGCCAAGATCGAGCCGCCCTGTGCGCCGTTCGGCGTCCGCACAGTGGACCCGGCCGCCACGGTGTGGACAGCCCGGTTAGGCTGATCCGGTGCGCACCCCGCGGAACCGGTCCGCGATCCGCGCAAAGCCGACAGCCGTCGCATCCCAGGGAGTCTCTCCATGGCCTCGTCGCCGTCCCCGTCCGCAGCCGACGCCCGCGCCCGCGTGTCCGCCCTCCGGGAGGCCCTGGCTTCCCGTGTGGTGGTCGCCGATGGGGCGATGGGCACGATGCTCCAGGCCCAGGACCCCTCGCTGGAGGATTTCCAGGACCTCGAGGGCTGCAACGAGATCTTGAACGTGACGCGTCCGGACATCGTCCGTTCGGTGCACGAGGCGTATCTCGAGGTGGGCGTCGACTGTGTGGAGAC
>NZ_JBSFVZ010000030.1:0-93837 GCF_053592575.1 Streptomyces sp. NPDC002640
GCGCGCCGCCGGGCGGGGGGGGGCCCCCCCCCCCCCCCCCCGCCCCCCCCCACCCGCCCCCCGGGGGCGGGGGGGGGCCCCCCCCCCCCCCCGGCCCGCCCCCCCCCCCCCCGCCTCCTCGTACGCGTCACCGGCCGGAGAGGGGCTCAGCCGCCGCGGCCGCCCAGCGGGCCGGTCGGCCGGTGGAAGACCGTGAACAGGGCGCCCTCCGGGTCGCGCAGCACCGCCTCCCGGTCGCTCGAACGCAGCACCGAGCCGCCGTGCGCCTCGGTGGCGCGGACACAGGCGGGGACGTCCTGGACCGCGAACTGGACCTGCCAGTGCGGCCGGATCGTGGGGTCGGGGGCCGCGCCCAGCGCACCGGACTCGATCCGCGCCACTTCCTCGCCGTGGCTCATCACGACGACCTCCGCGCCGTCGTAGCGGACCTCGCAGCTCCCGGGCCGGCCGGAGGCCCAGTCGAGGACCTCCCCGTAGAAGATCGCGGCGTCGAAGGCGTCCCGGGTGCGCAGGCGGATGACGACCGGGGCGGCCTTGCGCCAGGTCTCCCAGGTGCTGGAGAGCCTGCCCTCCCAGATGCCGAAGGTGGCGCCGTCCCGGTCGGCGAGCAGGGCGGTGCGGCCGATCGGCAGGGAGAGCGGCCCGACCGCGAGGGTGCCGCCCCGCTCCTGGATCCGGGAGGCCGTCTCGTCGGCGCTCTCCACCGCGAAGTACGCCGTCCAGCTCACCGCCATCCGCCACTGCCCGGCGACCGCCGCCACGCCCGCCACCGGCACGCCGTCCACCTCGGCCACCCGGAACGGGTCCCCGAGCTTGATCGTGCGCCAGCCCCAGCCCAGGACGGCCGTGTAGAACGCCTGGGTGAGCTCGAGGTCGTTGCTGGTCAGGCTCACCCAGCCGGGGGCGCCCGAGACGGCCTGGGTGGTGCGCGCCCCGCCGGTGCGGGTGCCCGGGGGCGTGCTGTCGTCGTTCATGGCAGTCATGGCAGTCCACGTCCTGGAGGGGGAGGGGCCCGAAGTGGAAGAGGCGCCCGAGGTGGGCCCGGCGCACACCGGCCGGACACCGGTGTCCGGCCGCGCCCGGCCCCGGTGCCTGTCGAGTACCCGGGGCGCTCGGCCGAAACGGTGGCCCGGCGCCGCCCGGTTCCCCCGGTGGCAGGCGGCCGGACGAATGGCGACGATGTAGGTGAGCCCCAGGAGCCTACGGGAGCCCAGGGAGCCTACGACGGACGCCGGAGGTCGCCATGCACACGGAGGGCCGTCCGGGTGACAGCGGGAAGAACGCGACGCCCGTGGCACCGCCGCCGGGAACCGTCGCCGGCGCGGAGGCCGACCGCGTCTTCGCCCTGCAGGCCGAGGTCGCGCAGCTCAAAGAGGCGGTCACCTCCCACGCGGTGGTCGACCAGGCGATCGGCAGCCTGGTGGCACTCGCACGGGTGACGCCCGACCAGGGCTGGGCCGTCCTCAAGGAGGTCTCCCAGCACACCAACACCAAGCTGCGCCTGGTCGCCGAGACGGTCCTGCTCTGGGCGCGGACCGGCGACCTTCCCGAGGAGATCCGCACGGCCCTGCAGCAGGCCCTGGAACGCCGCGGCCCGGTCGGCCGCCCCGCCGCCGCCCGCCCGCGTTTCAACGGCGCCGGGCCCGGTCACTCCGGTTCCTGAGCTCGCTTTCGAACGGCTCCCGGGACGGTTCGGCAGTGAGCCCGTCCCAGCCGCCCGGCCGCCAGGCCGGGCGACTGCCGTTGTCGGCGCCGTCCACGGGGGCGCCCCGGGAACGGCCGGGGTGGCGGCCGGGTCGGCCGCCACCGGGTGGGCGGTGGTCACCAGCCCTCCTCCCCGGACGCGTCCAGTTCCGCCCGCAGCCGGTCGAAGCAGCCGCTGAGCAGCCGTGACACGTGCATCTGCGAGATGCCGAGCTGCTGCGCTATCCGGCTCTGCGTCATCCCGCGGAAGAACCGCAGGTAGAGGATGACCCGGTCGCGCTCGGAGAGCGCCTCCAGACAGGGACGCACCGCCACCCGGTCGACCACCAGGTCGTAACCGGTCTCCACGGTCCCGAGCGCGTCCTCCAGCGCGTAGCCCTCGGTGCCGGGCAGCTCCGCCTCCAGGGACAGGGCGTGGAAGCACTCCAGGGCCTCCATGCCCGTCTTCACCTCGTCCTCGGTGAGCCCGGTGTACGCGGCGATCTCACCGACGGTGGGCGCGCGGCCCTGGGTGGTCTGGGAGAGCTCCTTGGCGGCCCGCCGGACCCGGTTGCGCAGGTCCTGGACCCGCCGGGGCACGTGCAGGGTCCACAGGTGGTCGCGGAAATGGCGTTTGATCTCACCGGTGACCGTCGGGACCGCGTACGACTCGAAGGCGCAGCCGCGGGCCGGGTCGTAGTGGTCGACGGCCTTCACGAGGCCGAGGGCCGCCACCTGGTAGAGGTCCTCGAGGGCCTCGCCGCGGCCGCGGAAGTTGACGGCGATGCGTTCGGCCATGGGGAGCCAGGCGCGGACCAGGTCGTCGCGCAGGGCCTGGCGTTCGGGTCCCTCGGAGAGGGAGGCCAGGCGCGCGAAGTCCGCCGCGGTGTCCGGGGCGTCGTCGTGCGGATGGCCGCGGGACCGGGTGGTCCGGGTGCGGGTGGTGCTGGTTGCCGGCATGGGCACCTCCCTCGGCAGGGGCCGGCAGGGCGGTCACCGCGGGAGGGGCGCGCACACGGACAGGTCCGGAACGCCGGGGGTCGTGGCGGACCCGTACCCGCGGACGTGCCTCCTGTCCGAAGCACTGGTGGAGGAATTCCCTCCGATGGAGGAACCGAAACAAATCGGGCGAAGAGTGGCAAAAGTGTTTCGGGGTGGCCGGGGCGCCGCCGGTCAGTGCTCGATCGAGTCGATGAGGTCGCGGGCCCCCTGGCGGAGCAGGGTGACGGCGACCGAGGTGCCGAGCGTGGCCGGGTCGAGCGGTCCCGCCCACTCGTGCGCGTTCAGCCTGGTCTTGCCGTCCGGGGTGAAGACGCAGGCGCGCAGCGAGAGCTCGCCGGTGCGGTCGACCCGGGCGACACCGGCGATCGGGCTGTTGCAGTGGCCCTGGAGCACGTGGAGGAACATCCGCTCCGCGGCGGCCTCGCGGTGGGTGTCCGGGTCGCCGAGCGCGCTGACGGCCTCGATCAGCGCGGTGTCCTCCTCCCGGCACTGGAGGGCGAGGATGCCCGCGCCGATCGGCGGCATCATCGTCTCGGTGGAGAGCACCTCGGTGACCGTGTCGGTCCGGCCGATCCGCTCCAGGCCCGCCAGCGCCAGCAGCAGCGCGTCGGCCTCGCCGGCCGCCAGCTTCTCCAGCCGCCGGTTGGCGTTCCCGCGCATCGGCACGCAGGTCAGGTGCGGGTGCGAGGCGGCGAGCTGGGCCACCCGGCGCACCGAGGAGGTGCCGACGCGGGTGCCGGGGGGAAGCTCGTCCAGGGTGAGTCCGCCGGGGTGGATCAGGGCGTCGCGGACGTCGTCGCGCCGCAGGAAGGCGGCGAAGACCGTGCCGGCGGGCAGCGGGCGGTCGGCCGGGATGTCCTTCACGCAGTGCACGGCCAGGTCCGCCTCGCCGGCCAGCAGCGCGGCGTCCACCTCCTTGGTGAACGCCCCCTTGCCCTCGACCTGCGACAGGTCGCCCATCCACTTGTCACCGGTCGTCCTCACCGGGACGACCTCGGTGCGCGTGCGGGGGTGGTGCTCCGCCAGTTCGGCGCGGACGCGTTCCACCTGGGCGAGCGCCATCGGGGAGTCGCGGGAGACGATGCGGACGATCTCGGGAGCCGACATGCCGCCACGATAGCGGCCCGAGGGGGTTGTGGCGCCGAAGCGACGGGCAATTCCCGGGCCGCGTGCGGTCCGTGGCGCCCGCCGCGCGCCTATGCGCCGTGCGGGCCCGGCGCGCCGGAAGGGGGCACCGGACCGGCCGGGAGACGGGCCGAGGACTCCTCCGGGGCCAGGTCTGGCCGCAGCCGGACCCAGGAGGGCTGACGCAGCATGCCCGCGCGGGTCCGGGTGCTGTGGCGGACCTCGCCGACCAGCCTCGGCACCACCCACCGCGCCCCGGCCGCCTTCGGGGCCGGCGTGAACGGGCAGACGTCCGTCGCCGCGGCGGCCAGCAGCCGGGCCAGGTCCTCCCGCTCCGCCTCGCTCCACCCGGTGCCGACGCTGCCCACGTAGCGCAGCAGCCCCTCCTCGTCGCGCTGGCCCATCAGCACCGCGCCGGGCAGTCCGGACAGCCGCCCCCTGCCGGGCAGCCAGCCCCCCACCACCACGTCGACCCCGGTCATGTGCCGGATCTTGATCCAGGCGCGGGAGCGCACGCCGGGCTCGTAGACCGAGTCCAGCCGCTTGCAGACCAGGCCCTCGAGGCCGTGCTCCCGGGTGAGGGCCAGCGCCTGTTCCCCGTGCCCGACGACCGCCGAGGGCGTGGACCAGAACGGCCCGGACAGGCCCAGCGCCTCCAGCTCCCGGCGACGCCGCGCGTAGGGCAGCCGGAGCAGGGACCGGTCGTCGCGGTGCATCACGTCGAACAGCACCAGGTGGGCGGGGGCCGTCGCGGCGCGGCGGGCCGCCACGGCGGGGGAGTGGGCCAGGCCCATCCGGGACTGGAGCAGCTGGAAGTCGGCGCGGCCCCGGTCGTCGAGGACCAGGATCTCTCCGTCCAGCACGGCCGCGGACGTGCCCAGGGCGGCGCCCAGCGGGGCCAGCTCGGGGTAGGCGGCCGTGATGTCCTCGCCGGAGCGGGCCCTGAGGGTCAGGGAGCCGTCGCCGGCGAGGTAGACCACGGCGCGCTGGCCGTCCTGCTTGGTCTCGTAGGCCCACCGGTCGTCCTGAGCCGCCGGGGGCAGACGGCCGGGGGTCGCGAGCATGGGGGAGATCCGTGGCAGCGTCACGAGCGTCACGGCAGAGTTCTCCACCGCGGCGCGGGCCGCCACGCGGGGGCGCGGGCCGCTTCCCCCGACCGGCCCACACCCACGCCCTCCCGCGTCCGTCAGCCGAGCCGCTGCCGCGCGTAGGCGGCCATGGCGGCGGACAGGAAGTCCGCGAGCTCCGGGTGCTTGGCGTCGTAGCGGGCCCGGAACTCCGGCGAGTCGGCGTACATCCGGCCCAGCCCGGTGAAGGACTCCCGGTTCGGGGTCCAGAACGCGGCCACCGCGCGGTACTGCCGGTCCATGAGCTCGACGGCGCGCGGGTCGTCGGGAGCGACGCCCGCCTCGATCAGCCCGACCGCGGCGTCCTCCACCGCCTCGTACTCGGCGACGGCCTGGACGGCCCGGGCGCGGTCCCATCCGGCGGTGCGGCGGCGGCTCTCCTCGATGTGGTGCCGGGCCTCCTCGCCGAACCGGTCCACCAGCTCGGCCTCGTGCACCGCCTGACGTGCCGGATCGATCCCGTCGAACAGGTCCTCGAGTGCCATGTCTCTTTCCCCTTCCAGATGTGCGATGGTCGCCGCCACCGTCTCCACCAGCCGGTCCATCCGCCGGCGCTCGGCGAGCAGCCCGGTCAGATGGGACCGGAGCGCCTCCGCGGCGTCCTTCTCCTCGTCGACGACCGCGGCGATCTCGGCCAGGCCGAGCCCGAGCTCACGGAGCAGAAGGATCCGCTGCAGGCGGAGGGCCGAGGCCGCGGTGTAGTGCCGGATGCCGCCCGGGCCCTGGTGGTCGGCGGGCAGGAGGCCGATGGCGTCGTAGTGCCGCAGGGTCCGTACGGTCACGCCGGAGGCCTTCGCCAGCCGGGCGATCGACCATTCCTCGGGCATGGTGCGCCTCGTCCTTCCTCGCCGGTGGTGTGCCGCGGGTGGCGGCGTGCGTCACGCTAGGCGCTGCCGTTACGTCACCGGCAAGCCCGCTCGGCCTCCCGTTCCGCGGAGGTCAGGGGACGCGGGTCAGGGAGTCGTGCGGGGCGGCGCGGGGGGACGGGAACAGCGGGAGCGGTGCGGGCGTGGACGCGGGTGCCGACGACGCGGACGCGGGCGCCGGTGCGGAAGCGGGCGCCGGAGTGGACGTGGATGCCGGTGTGGACGCGGGCGCCGGTGTGGACGCGGGCGTCGGAGTGGACGCGGGCGTCGAAGTGGCGGCGGGCGTCGGAGTGGCGGCGGGCGCGTGGGTGGCGGCGGGCGTCGAAGTGGGAAAGGGCGGGACGGGTGTGCTGCGGCGGGTGTGGAGGAACGCGCCCGCGAGGACCGCGCCGGCGATGACGACCCCGCCGACGACGAGGGCGCCGCGCACCCCCGCCCACTCCATGAGCAGGCCCAGCAGCGGAGGCCCCGCGAGACCCCAGCCCGTGCTCACGCTGCGCCACACGCCCAGCACCCGCCCCCGCATCCGCGGCGGCGGATCCGTCTGCAGCACCGTCGTCCCTGCCGTGTCGGAGACCGACTCCACGATCGCCATCGGCACCAGCAGCACCAGCAGGACCAGCACGCTCGGCGACAGGCCCGCCGCGACCTGCAGCACCCCGCCCGCCGCCGCCATCGTGCCGACCAGCCGGACCGTCGGCGCCGTCAGCCGCCCGGCCAGCACCGCGCCGACCACGCCGCCAACCGCCAGCACCGTGGAGACCGCGCCGAACTCGGCCGCCCCGCCGGCCAGCGGTCCGGTCACCAGGACCGCCAGGGTCAGCGTGTAGTTGCGGCCGAAGACGCTGCTCAGCGCGGTGATGCCGGCCAGCGCGACCAGGCGGGGGCGCCGCAGGAAGAAGACCAGGCCGTCGCGCGCCCCGGTGCCGCGCCGCCGGGCGGTAGCCGGGAGCGCGGGCTTCCCCGCCCGGGCCGCCGGAGCGGCGACCGGTTCGACCGTCACCGCCCCCGCCGCGGGGCGCAGGAACGGGATCACCGCGGCGACGAACAGGAAGGAGAGCCCGTTGGCCGCGTACGCCGCCCCCGCGCCCCACCAGCTGACCAGCACGCCCGCCGCCGCGGCCCCGCCGAGCCGCCCGACGCTGTGCACCAGCGAGCCCACCGCGATGGCCGAGGGGACGTCGCGCGGCGGCACCAGGTCGTTGCCGAGGAGGGCGCAGGCGGGCGCGTCGACCGTGGCGATCAGCCCGGTGACCACCGCCAGCGCCATCAGCACGCCCACGTTCAGCTGGCCGAGGGCGATCAGCACGGCGGTGACGACCGCGACCACGCCGAGCAGCGCCTGGCTGACCGCGGCGGTGAGCTTGCGCGGCCAGGCGTCGACCGCCGCGCCCCCGGCCAGGCCCAGCAGCAGGCCCGGAGCCGCCTGGAGGGAGACCGACAGGCCGGTCAGCGCCGCCGAGCCGGTGATCTGCAGCACCAGCAGGTTCTGCGCGGTGAGCTGCATCCAGGTGCCGACGTTGGAGACCAGGTTGGCCAGGGACCACCAGCGCATGGACCGGTGGCGCAGCGACCGCCAGGGACCGCGGCCGCCTTCGGAACGGCGGACCCGCGGGCGGGCGGGGCGGAGGGCGCGCGGGCGGGCGGCCGGAGAGGGCCGGCCGGCCGGGGGAGAGGTGAGCACGGGAGGGAACGCCTTGAGGACGGGGCAGGGGAGACCGCCCTGTGGCGGACGGCGACGGGTAATGATGGCCCGGCGGACCCCGCAGTGCTTTCCGCACGGGTGTCCAGGCGGCCCCCTTTCGGGTCAACTCGCCCGTGGGTCACGGCGATCCACCGGCAGGTGGCGTTTCTCACAAGGGTGGTCAGGGACCCGGATGAAGGGTCCGGCGGCAGGAGGGGGACGATACTGATGCACCCCCGCACCGCAGCACAGCACGGAAGGTCCTCGCGCACCCCTCCCATGAGCGACTCCCCCACCGCCCACCCAGCGCCCTCGAACGGCGGCCCGGCCCCGACGGCCGTCTGGTACGCCCGCGGCCGGTGCACCCGGCCGCTCGCCGACGAAGCCGTGCGCAGGTACCTGCGCCGCATGCAGGACGCGGCCGTCGTCGACGCCCACCTGGAGCTGGACCCAGCGGAGATCCCGTACCTGACCCACCCGTCGTCGCCCGCGCCCCCCGCGGCGGGGGAGCGGACCCCGTCCGGCGGCCCGGCCGCCGACGCCGCGACGCCCGGACCGGCGGACCACGGCGTCCGGTCGTTCGAGGCGCGCTGGCGCGCGCCCGGCGGAGTGACCGTCCGCGCCCGGCTCACCGTGGGACCGGAGGGCGGCTTCCTGCCCGGCGCCGCGCCCGGTCTCACCCTCGCCCCGGCCGGACTGGCGCACGCCCTCGGCCGCGCCCCCGAGGGCCGCGAGTGGCTGCTGGTCGCCGAGGCGGAGAGCGTGTGGGATCCGCGGTGGCCCTCGCCCGCCGACATGTTCTGGCCGCGGGAGGACGCCGACGCCTGGGACTGCGTCCATGTGGGGGGCCTGCGCGGCGCGGACCTCAGGACGCTGGAGATCAACCGGCTGCCCGACGACGACAAGGAACTGCGCAGACTGCTCAAGGACTGCGCGCGCGACGGCTGGAACGTCCACGTGGTCGTGCACGAGGCGATGACCCCCGACGCCCGCGGCCTGCGCCCCCTGGTGCGGCGGCTCCCGGCCGGACTGCGGCACCGGGTGATCGAGCACCGGGCCGCCCCGGAGCAGTACCGCGCGGTCAACTGGGCGCTGAAGGACCACGGCATCGAGGTGCCGCGCGGCGGCGCGGTGATCCTGCCGGGCGACCCGGTCCGCCCCGGCTACGACCGCGCGGACCACACGGTGCGAACCGTCTTCCTGGACGGCTCCGAGCCCACCGCGCTGATCGACGCGCTGCACCGCTTCGTGGCGCTGCCCGCGACGCTTCCCGAGGGCGCCGCCGAGGGCGTCCGGGTGATGCGGGAGCAGTGGCACCTGGTCACCCTCCAGGAGCGCCTCGTCCACGCCGAGCAGCTCGTCGTCATGTACCGGGAGGCGCTGGACGCGATGACCCGCTCCCGGGACCTCTACCGGGAGGCGGCGGAACAGGCCCACGAGGCCCTCGCCGCCCTGCGCGCCTCGGCCGGCCCCCCGGCGCTGCCCGCACCGCGCGCGGACGCCCCGGCGGACGGCGACGACGCGGCGCGGCGGCAGGCGCAGCAGGGCACCGGCGGCTTCTCGCTCCGCCCGTTCGCCCGGTCGCTGGAACGGATGAAGGACGCCCAGAAGGCGCGCCGCGAACGCCCGTAGACGGCAGGGCCGGTCCCCCTCCCCGGGGGACCGGCCCTAAGCTCGTCGAATGGCCAAGTACTTCGACGTTCACCCCGACAACCCCCAGCCGCGCACCATCGCCCAGGTGGCGCAGAGCCTCCGGGAGGACGCGCTGATCGTCTATCCCACCGACTCCTGCTTCGCGCTGGGGTGCCGGCCGGGCAGCAAGGACGGCGTCGACCGGATCCGCGCGATCCGGCAGCTCGACGACCGGCACCACTTCACCCTCGTCTGCCGCGACTTCGCCCAGCTCGGCCAGTACACGCAGATCGACAACGACGTGTTCCGGTCGGTGAAGGCCGCGACGCCGGGCCAGTACACGTTCATCCTCCCCGCCACCCGTGAGGTGCCCCGGAAGCTGGCCCACCCCAAGAAGCGGACCGTGGGCGTGCGCATCCCCGAGCACCCGGTGGTGCGGGCGCTGCTGGAGGAACTCGGCGAGCCCCTGCTCTCCAGCACGCTGCTCCTGCCGGGCGACGAGGAGCCCATGACCATCGGCTGGGAGGTCAAGGAACGGCTCGACCACGTGGTCGACGCGGTGCTGGACTCCGGCGAGTGCGGCACCACCCCGACCACCGTGGTCGACTTCTCCGAGGGGTACCCCGAGATCGTCCGCCGGGGCGCGGGCGACCCGACGCCGTTCGAGTAGCCGCCGGGGCCGCCGGAGGCAACCTCCGGCGGCCCGGTCACCACACCCCCGGGGCGCTCCCGGTGAGCGCCTCGGACGGGCGGCCGTCCACGCCCACCGGCACGTCGCCGGCCAGCATCACCCGGTGCATGATCCGCGGGGCGCCGGAGAGGGTGTGGTCGGAGGGGGCCAGATGGACGGTGGACCGGTTGTCCCAGAAGGCCACGCTGCCCGGCTCCCAGCGGAACCGGACCGTGTACTCGGGGCGTACCGCCTGCTCCAGCAGCATCTCCAGCACCCGGGCGCTCTCCGCCCGGGACAGTCCCTGGATCCGCTCCAGGTAGTAGCCGTTGACGAACAGGGACCGCTCGCCGGACTCCGGGTGCACCCGCACCAGCGGATGCACGCTCGCCACCTGGCGGTCCAGCAGGTGACGCACGTAGGCGTCCTCGCCCGGGCGGGGCTGGTAGCCGACCCCGAGGCGGTGCTCGGCACGCAGCCCGTCCACGAAGGCGCGCACCGGCGCGGAGAGGCCGGCGTAGGCGGCGGCCAGGTTCGACCAGGTGGTGTCGCCCCCGTACGGCGGGACCCGCTCCGCCCGCAGCACGGTCGCGGCCGGCGGGTCGACCCGCGCCCCGTGGTCGCAGTGCCAGCCCCGCAGCAGGCTGTGGCGGCGGCGGTCAAGCCACTCGTCGTGGTCCATCCCGAACCGGTCGCCGAGCTCCAGCCGGTCCGCCGTGGTCTCCACCTCCGGGTGGCCGGGCGGGGAGGCGCTGCCGCGCCGGGGGAGCACCACCGGTTCGCCGAACCGCCGGGCCAGCGCCACATGGGCGGCGTGGTCGAGGTCCTGCCCGCGGAAGAACAGCACCTTCCACCGCAGCAGCGCCGCCCGGATCCCGGCGACCGTGGACGCGGACAGGTCGCCCGCCAGGTCCACCCCTCCCACCTCGGCGCCGATGTGACCGGCCACCGGGGCGATCTCGAACGTCTCCCGCGAGGCGGCTGCCGTACGTGTCGTCACCATGGCCTCAGCCTCCGCCGTGCCGGAAAGGAGGCGCAAGAGGGCCTTCCGGTCCCGCGGGTGCCACGGCGGGCCGGTCAGACGCCGAACGCCGCGGCGTAGCGCACGGTGCCCGCGGGCAGGGGGCGGTCCGGGTCCAGGGT
This sequence comes from Streptomyces sp. NPDC002640, assembly GCF_053592575.1. Taxonomy (NCBI): domain Bacteria; kingdom Bacillati; phylum Actinomycetota; class Actinomycetes; order Kitasatosporales; family Streptomycetaceae; genus Streptomyces; species Streptomyces sp. NPDC002640. The sequence goes on from NZ_JBSFVZ010000030.1 coordinate 10,933, forward strand.
GAGGGCCATCAGCGCCTCGTCGGGGACGTCGAAGCCCACCCGGATGCCGTACAGGGAGGCGCGCGCGAAGCCGAAGCGCGGGTAGTACGACGGATGCCCCAGCACGACCACGTGGTGTTCGCCGCGTCGCTCCGCCGCGGCCAGCGCCGCCCGGACCAGGGCCGTGCCCACCCCTTGGTCCTGATGGCCGGGCAGCACCGCCACCGGCGCCAGCGCGAGCGCCGGGGCCGCGCCGATGTGACAGCGGGTCAGCACGGTGTGGCCGACCACCGCGCCCCGCCCGTCCTCCGCCACCAGGGCCAGGTCGCCGAACCAGGCCGCGGGATCGGCGCGCAGCGCCTCCACCAGGTCGGCCTCCTCGGCGGTGGGGAACGCCGCCAGGTCGACCGTGCGGACGGCCGCCGCGTCCGCCTCCGTCTCCGCGCGGACCAGCCAGGGGTGGGTCATGGGGGTCGTGCCTTCCGTCGTGCCGTCGGGATGCGGGAATGCGGGAATGCGGGGATGCCGGGATGTCGCCCGGGCAGCGTACGGTGCTCGCGAGCGGCACGGCGAAGGGATTTGCCTGTGGACGACGTTTTCGGCCCGGTCGTCGACCTGGCGGCGGAGCTGGTGCGCACACCCAGCAGGGGCGGCGTCGACGACTACGCGCCGGTGCTGGCCGTCCTGGAACGGTGGCTCACGCGCCGGGAACTGCCCCACCGCCGCCTGCGGGAGGCGGACGGGTCCACGGTGGGGCTGCTGGTGGAGATCCCCGGCGGCCGGCCGGGACCCTGGTGGACGCTGGACGCCTGTGTGGACACCGCGACCTTCGGTGACGAGCGCGCCTGGTCGTTCCCGCCGACCGCCGCGGACGTCGTGGACGGGTGGCTGCGCGGGCGGGGCGCGGCCGACTCCAAGACGGCGGCCGCCATGTTCTGCCACCTGGCCGCCGAACTCGCCCCCCGGGCACACGAGTTGACCGGCGGCCTGGCCGTGTTGCTGGACGTGGACGAGCACACCGGGCGCTTCGGTGGCGCCCGGGCCTACCTCGCCGACCCCCGGGCGCAGCGGCCGGCGGGCGTGCTGATCGGCTACCCCGGCATCGACGACGTCGTGGTCGGCGGGCGGGGGCTGTGGCGTGCCGTGCTCACGGTGCACGCCGTCGCCGGCCACTCGGGGGCGCGACGCGCGGTGACGGGCGCGGTCTCCCGGGCGGCGCGTCTGGTGCGGACGCTGGACGAGGCCCCGCTGCCGCGCGACGACTTCCCCGTCCCGCCGCGGCTCACCGTGACCGCGATCGGCGGCGGCGAGGGCTTCTCCGTGGTGCCGGACCGCTGCGAGATCAACGTCGACGTGCGGACCACCCCCGGCTTCGGCCCCGCCGACGCCGAACGGCTGGTGCGGCGGCTGGTCGGGGAGTTCGACGCCGGCGCCCCGGGGCCGCGGCCCACCCGGGTGACCCCGGTGGCCTCCTGGCCCGCCTACCGGCTGCCCCGGGACCGGCAGCCTGCCGCCGCCCTGCTGGACGCCGCCGCGGAGGCCGGGCTCGCGGTGCGGGCCAAGGTGGCGGGACCGTCCAACATCGGCAACCTGCTGGCCGGGGAGGGCGTGCCCGCCACCGCCGGCTTCGGGCTCCCCCACGAAGGGCTGCACGGCACCGACGAGCGGGTCCACCTCGCCGAACTGCCCCGCGTGTACGGCGTGTACCGGCAGGCGGTGCTCCGGCTCCTGGGCGCGGCATGAGCTTCGCCGACGCCTACCCCGAGCTGTCCGCCCTGCGCGTCGCCTCGCTGGTGCGCGACGGGCGGGTACGGCCCGGTGAGGTGGTCGCCGCGGCGTTCGCCCGGATCGGGCAGGAGGAGCCGCGCACCCGCGCCTTCACCGAACTCTGGCCGCGCCGCGCCGCCGAGGCCGCTGCCGAGGTGGAGCGGCGGCTGCGGGCCGGAGAGGCGCTGCCCCTGGCCGGGGTGCCGATCGGGGTGAAGGCCACCGAAGGGCCCACCGCCTTCCAGACCGTCCGGCTGGTCGCCGCCGGCTGCGTCCCCGTCGGCGCCACGGCCACCCCCGGCCCCGGCACCCCGTGGAAGACGTGGGGCACCACGCCAGGCGGACCGACCCTCAACCCGCACGACCCGGAACGCAGCCCCGGCGGCTCCTCCGCCGGCTCGGCGGCGGCCGTGGCCCGCGGCATGGTGCCGCTCGCCACCGGGAGCGACGGCGCCGGCTCGGTCCGCGTCCCCGCGGCCTGGTGCTCCGTGATCGGCCTCAAGCCCACCAACGGCAGGCTGCCCGCCCGGGACCGCGCCGGCCTGAACACGCCGGGCCCGCTGACCCGTTGCGCCGCGGACGCCGCCGCCGCGCTGGACGTCCTGACCGGCACCGGTGCCTTCGGCGGGGCGACGCCCCCCGCCCGGCCGTGGCGTGCCCTGTGGTCGCCCACCCTCGGCCTCACGGACACCGACCCGGCGGTGGCCGCGACGGTCCGGGCGGCCCTGGACCGGCTCGCGCGGGCGGGGGCGGTCGACGTCCGGGAGGCCGAGGTGCGGCTTCCCGACCCGGCCCCCTGCTGGACGGCGCTGCGCGGGGGCGACCCGGAGGCCGCCGAGCCGCTCCGCCGGGCGCTCACACGGGCCGTGGACGACCTGTTCGCCCGGCACGACCTGCTGGCGACACCGACCACGCCGAATGCGCCGCACGGCCACCAGGGACCCGGCGAGGTCCTCAGTGTGGCGCTCACCTGGGCGTTCAACATCACCGGCCACCCCGCCCTGAGCCTCCCCGCGGGCACGACGCCGGCCGGCGACCCGGTGGGGCTCCACCTGGTCGCCCGCCCCGGACGGGAGGCGGATCTGCTGGGGGTCGCCGCCGCCGCCGACGCCGACGCCATCGCGTTCGCCGGACAACGGGCGTCACGGCGTGAAGAATGGCCGCCATGCTGAAGATCGGATCACTGGTCCTGGGCGTCGACGACCTGCCCAGGGCCCTCGCCTTCTGGACCGAGGCGCTCGGCTACGTGCCGCGCGAGGAACCCGACGACGACTGGGCGGTGCTGGTGCCCGCGGACGGCACCCCCGGACCCCAGCTGGCCCTCATGCGGAGCCGGACCCCGGTCCACCGCCACCCCCGGATCCACCTCGACCTGTACGCCGGCGACGCCGAGGACCAGGCCGCCGAGGTGGAGCGGCTGGTGGCCCTCGGCGCCCGGCGGGCCGACTGGGACCTCTACCCGCAGGACCCCGACTTCGTCGTCCTCGAGGACCCGGACGGCAACCGGTTCTGCGTCATCGACACGTCGCGGGACGACTGAGCGAGCGCACCCCACCCCCGTCCGGCGCCGGCCGCGACCGCCCCCCGGACAGCGTGCCCGGCGGGTGCGACCGGTCCGTCAGGGGGCGGCCGGCCCCAGGATCCGGTCCAGGTGGTACGCCAGCACCGCCTCGGCCTCGGCGAGCCGCCGTCGGCCGTGCAGCACGTCGATGCCCAGGCCGGTGGCCCCCGCCACCAGCAGATCGGCCTCGTGGGCCGGGTCCGTGCCCGGCGCCGTACGGCCCGCGGCCCGTGCCGCGTCCAGCAGGGAGGCGACCAGGTCCTCCAGCGGGTGCTCGTCCGGCAGGAAGACCGCCGCGAGGGCGGGGTCGGTGAGGCTGCGCGCGTAGTACGCGTTCAGCACGCGCAGCGCGAAGGCGCGTTCCGCGTCGACGGGCAGGAACTCGTACAGCACGGCGGTCAGCAGGTCCCGCGGGTCGGCGGTGCCCGAGGGGATCCGCCGCCGGGCCAGCCGCTCGTTCCGCGCGTGCAGCCTGCGCAGGGCGTCGACCAGCAGGGCGGGCTTGGAGACGTACTGGTACTGCACCATCCGCAGCGACATCCCCGCCGTGTCCGCCATCCGGCGCATGGACGCGGCGTCCAGTCCGTGCTCCGCCGCGATCCGCCAGACCGCCTCGGCGACGCGCTGCCGCTTCGCGGACCGGGCGTCGGCCCGCGACACCGCCGGAGCCGCCGCGGGTTCCGCGGCCGCCGCCCTGCGCCGCCGGTAGGCCCTGGCCTGGCAGCCGCGCGAACAGTACAGAGCGGGCCGCCCGCGCCCGGTCACCGTGACGGGAGCACGGCAGACCTGGCAGGGGCGCTGCCCCCCGTCCGGCCTTTCGTCACGCACGGTCGGCGTTTCCTCCCGGGAAGGATGTGGGGCGAAAGGGCTTCCGTCACCGCTTTCGTCCGCTGTCTCATGGATACGTTCGTAACGTACAGGACATGAGTGACGAGGAGGCACGGTGAAGTACGACCTTCTGCAGGTCGTGGGCATGGTGATGACGGTGGTCGGCGGCCAAGGGCTCGTCAGGCTCCTGGTGGACCACCAGGACCTGGGGATCATGGGCGGCCTTCCCGGCGGCTTCGCTCCGGCACTCGCCGCCCACGTCGTGCTCACGGCGGCCGGGATCCTGCTGACCGGCCGGGCCCACGGCCGCGCCAAGGCGCTCGGCCGCCGCGGCTGAACCGGGGGAGGGCACCCGGTGTGCGACTACACCGTGGCGTCGAGGTCGCCCGCGTAGAAGCCGATCGCCCGCCGGTAGGCCCGCACCGAGGGGTCCTCGCTGGTGGCGGCCAGGAGCCGGAGCAGCAGGGCCGTCGACTCGTGGTGCTCCCCGGTGTTGTACAGCGCCATGGCGAGGAAGGCGCCCAGCGCGCCGTCGTCCGGGAACTCCGCGACGCCCCGGCGCAGGGTGCGCACGGCGTCGGCGTACCGCCCGAGCACCCGGTAGGTGCTGCCCAGGCCCAGCAGCGCGCCGCGCCGGTCCTCGTCGGGCAGGCCGGGGAGGGCGACGGCCCGCTCGTAGAAGGGCACGGCCTCCGCCTCCAGGCCCAGCACGTCGTGCGCCCAGGCGGTCTGGTACGCCACCCGGGCGTCACCGGGGAACTCGGCGGCCAGGGCGAGCAGCAGCCGCCGTGCCTTCTCCGGCTCACCCGTCTCGCGCAGCCCCACCGCCTCCGCGAGACGGGAGGCGGCCCGCGCCTCCGCGGCCGGCGCCTCCGCGGCCGGCGCCGGCGTGGCGGACACCGCCCTGCGCATCGCGACCCGGGGCCACCGGTCGAGCCCGTGCGCCGCCTCCTGCCGCCGGACCTCCCGCAGCCCGGGGCCCCAGTCCCCCTCGGGGAGCAGAGTGAAGCCGAGGCGCGCGTAGTAGGGCGCGTTCCACGGCACCTCGGCGTAGGTCGTCAGGGTCAGCGCGGCCACACCCTCGGCCGCCGCGTACCGCTCCAGATGCTCGACGAGGCGCCGGCCGATCCCGCGGCGGGCGCTGTCGGGGTGGACGGTGACCTGCTCGATGTGCAGCGCGCCGTCCAGGTGATCCGCCACCAGGTAGGCGACGGGCGCGTCCGCCCCGTCCACGGCCACCCAGGCTAGCCCGGCGGTCCGGTACCGGTCGAGCCGGTCCAGGGGAAGCGGCTCGTCCTCCGCGACGGCCCGCATGCCGACCTCGGCGAACCAGCGCCCGGCGGCGCGCTCGATGTCCTGCAGCAGGGGGAGTTCGTCCGGGCGGACGGGTCTGATCGTCACCGCGCGATTCTCCTCGACGAACGGTGGCGGACGCACCGGGGTTTCCGCGCACGGCCGGTGATTCCGCCGATGTGACCCGGAGTCCGCCCGGTCCATCCTGTGCGGGGCGGGCGTCCGGCCCCGCACAGGACGGACCGGAGAGGAGCCAGACGCAGATGAGCGCACGGCGCAGAACGTCACGCATCCTGGTGGCCGCGCTGGTGGCGGCCGCACTGGCCGGGGTACCGGCCCAGGCGGCCCCGGAGGCGGACGGGGAGGCGGCCGCCGCGGGGGCACGGACGCCGTCCGTCCGGGTCATCCCCGGCACCGTGCCCGGCGACCCCGCGGCCCCCGACGTCGAGGACACCTACCCGTGGATGTCCACCGTCACGGACCTGGCCTCCGCCGGCTACGTCGAGGAGGAGTTCGAGCTCTCCGGCGAGGCCGACGCCTACAGCACCACCGGCGAACTCCTCGCCGAGGACGTGCCCTACCGCACCCGGATGATCGTCCGCCGCCCCGCGCGGCAGAAGGACTTCAACGGGACGGTCCTCACCGAGTGGCAGAACGTCACCGCCGGGTACGACCTGGACGCGCTGTGGAACCCGGACCAGATCCTGCGCGAGGGCTACGCCTGGGTCGGCGTCTCCGCCCAGCGCGTCGGCGTCGACCAGCTCCGCGGCTGGAGCCCCGCCCGCTACGGCGGCCTGGACGTCACCGGCGGCGGGCGGTTCACCACCGACCAGCTGTCCTACGACGTCTTCGCCCAGGCCGCCCGCGCGCTGGACGGCCGGGCGGGCCGGGCGGGCCGGACGGACCCGCTTGGACCGCTGCGCGCCAGGACCGTGCTCGGCGTGGGCGCCTCCCAGTCCGCGATGCGGATGACCGTCTACCACGACCACGTCCTGCCCCGCACCGAGCCGGTCTTCGACGGCTTCGCCTTCGTCGTCGGCACCGCGCCCACCCGCAAGGGCACCGAACCGGTCTTCCAGATCCTCTCCGAGACCGACGTCCGCACCCCCGTCCGCCGGGCCGACGACGACCGCTTCCGCCGCTGGGAGGTGGCCGGCAGCGCCCACTCCGGCTGGAGCGGCCAGGAGTACCGCCGGCCCGTACTCACCCGCGACCTCGGCGCCGCGCCCTCCTACCGGTGCGAGCGGCCCCCGTTCAGCCGCGTCCCGCTGCACCACGTGATCGCCGCGGCCTACGGCCACCTGACCCGGTGGGCCGAGCGGGGCGTGCTCCCGCCGTCCGCGCCGCCGCTGGACTTCGCCCCCGACGGCACCAAGGCCCGCGACGGGCTGGGGCTGGCACGCGGCGGCATCCGGCTCTCCCAGGTGGAGGCGCCCACCGCCCTGAACACCGGTGACAACGCGGGCGAGACCTTCTGCTTCCTCTTCGGACGCCACGAACCGTTCGGCGCGGAACGGCTGGCCGAGCTGTACCCCACCCACGGCGGCTACGTCGCCGACGTGGTCCGCACCGACACCCGCAACGTCCGCGCCGGCTACCTCCTGCCGGGCGACGCACACGACAACCTCCGTGAGGCGGTCACCTCCGGGGTCGGCCGCCGCTGACCCCTCCCGAACCGCCCCGTGGGCCGGAGGCCGAGGCTCGACTCCGGCCCACGGGGCTTCCATCCGCGCCGCGGCCGGCGGTTCGCGTCACGGCCGAGCGTTCAGGGCGTCGCGGCCGAGCGTTCAGGGCGGCGTCGCGGTCCGCCGCGCGACGACCAGCGCGGCCCACCCCGCCACGGCGCCCACGACGTACCAGAACAGATCGGGCGCGTGGAACGTCGACCCCAGCACCAGCCGGGCGAGCACGCTGCGGCCGGCCAACTCGGCGGGGACACCGGTGAGCTGGAGGAACTCCACCGCCCAGCTCACCGCCAGCGCCACCGAGGCAGCCCGCGGCGCGGACGACGCGGGCGCCACCACGAGCCACAGCGTCATCACCATCAGCGTGTACAGCGCCACGCCCCCGTACTTGGCGACGTCACCCCCGGCCACGGCCCGCAGCCCCAGGCCCGCGCAGACGACCACCACCGCCGCGCCGGCCGCCAGGAGGCGGGAGCGTGTCCGACGGACCGTCACGCGGTCGTCGGGCGGGCACGTCGCGGTCGAGGTCACCGGCCCATCATGCCCGCCCGCCGGGGCCGGACGGACCCGCCCCCGGGTTCCGGGACCGGCCGGGCTCTTCTCAAGCGCGCACCCGCACCGGACAATGGCGGAGCTACCGGCCCAGCCGGTCATTTCGGGCCGCCCCGTGCGGCCGGGACCCAGGAGAGGACACACGGCGTGGGACACGAGGAGTACGGCGACGGCCCCCACACGGTCATCGCCCTGCACGGCTGGTTGGGCTCGGCGGCGGCATGGCGTCCGCTGCACCGGCATCTCGACGGCGCAGCGTTCCGCTACGTCTTCCCCGACCACCGCGGCTACGGGTCGCGGCTCGGGGAGACCGGCGCATACACGCTCGCCGAGGCGTCGGCCGACGTGCTGGCGCTGGCCGACCGGCTCGGGGTGGAGCGGTTCTCGCTGCTCGGCCACTCGATGGGCGGCACGGTCATGCAGCGGGTGCTGGCCGACGCGCCGCACCGGGTGCGCGCCATGGCCGGGGTCTCCCCGGTGCCGGCCGGCGGGGTGCCCTTCGACGAGCAGGCCTGGGCGCTCTTCTCCGGAGCGGCCGACGAACCCGCCAACCGCCGGGCCATCGTCGATTTCACCACCGGCGGCCGGCTGACCGGTGTCTGGCTGGACGCCGTGGTCGAGCACTCGGTGCGCAACTCCACCCGCGCCGCCGTGGCCGGCTACCTCGAGGCCTGGGCGAACACCGACTTCCACACGGAGATCAAGGGCAGCGAGGTGGCGGTCAAGGCGATCGTCGGCGAGCACGACCCGGCGCTCGGCGCGGGGGTCATGGAGGCCACCTTCCGGCAGTGGTACCCGCGCTGCGAGGTCGAGGTGCTGGCCAATGCCGGGCACTACGCCATGGACGAGACGCCCGTCGCCCTCGCGACCTCGGTGGAACGTTTCCTGACACAGTGGTGAGGGCGGCGGCGGCCTGTGCTCCTCGGCGGGGCATGGTCCGCCGACCGGTGATGTGGCACCGGGCGCGCACGGTGGCTCCGTCGCCGGTCACGCGGGCGCGGAGCCGGCGTCCGTCCCCCCGGGGCCGTCGTGGCGCTCGAACCGGTGCTCCCCGTGGTGCCGGGCGGTGGAGAGCTCGTGGTGCCGGGCGGTGGAGAAGGGGTGCAGCGGGTCGGTGAGCACGCGGTACACGAACTCCGCGGCCGTGCAGGCGAACCGCTGCCACGAGCCTGGGCCGTCGCCCCGGGCCACCACGGGCCACCGGTCGGGGTCGGGGTCCTCGGTGAGCCAGAAGAACTCCGCGTCCGACTCGAAGACCCCCCACTGCAGCAGCCCGCCGGGCGCCGGGTGGACCGCGTACGGCTTCCACAGGTTTCCGCCGTCCTGCCCGGCCGGTCCGCCGAGCCACCGGGCGTTGCGGACGAGGTCTCCCTCGGGGTGATCCGCGCCGGGCACGAGGAGGTGGAGAAGACCGTCGAAGGCGCCGTGCCCGAAGGTCTCCGCCAGCCGCCGGTAGTCGCCGGGCAGCCGGGTCCCGAGAGCGTCCTCCACCGTCGGCCAGTCGATCGCGCGCGTACGACCGGCGCCCCACCGGGTGACGGCGACGACCCGGTCCACCCAGGACGTCACCTGCGACAGGTCCACCGCCGGATCCTCCCGCTCGGCGACGACCACGACGGTGCGCACACCGCCGTCGAGGCGGGCGGCGCCGCAGCCGATCCACCGGCCCACGTCCGTCCACGCCCGCATCTCCACGACGCGCTCGCCGAACGGCGCCAGCAGCGGGAGCCCGGTCCGGTCGGTCGCCCTCGGGTCGGCGTACCCGCCCATGGCGAGACTGCGGGACCGCCCGAACCGGGCGGTGAGCGCCCGGCGGAGCTCCTGCCGCAGCGCCGGAAAGCCGTTCCCGTCCGCCACCAGGCACGTGTGGCCCGCCAGGTGCCCGGCCACCTCGCACCGCAGGCGCCCCGCGTCCGTCCGGGTGAGGCGGTCGACGGCCGAGAGGAGCGCTTCCCGTTGATCCATGCCGGCATTGAAGCGGACACGACCGACATGCCAGGGGCGCATCACGCGGTTCAGCCCGCCAGGCCGAGGGCGAAGACCGCGAAGCCCGCCGCGAGGACGCCGGCCGCCACGCGCGGCCCCACCGAGCCGCGGCCGGTGGGCCACGGGGCCTCGAACCGGCGCGCGTACCGCGCGATCGCCACCAGGAGCACCGCGAACACCGGCAGCCAGAGCAGCCGCGCCGCGATCCAGGGCAGCGAGTCGGGCGCCTCCGTCAGACCGGGGACCGTGCCCAGGAAGGACCGCGCGAGCGATCCGGAGGCCGCCACCGTGAACATCGCGGTCTGGTGCCAGCAGAGGATCGTCATCGCGGACAGGTTGATCACGACGACCGGGGCCCAGAGGGCGGGCCGCCGCAGGGCCCGGCCGATGCGGTCGCGGAGCAGGATCGCCGCACCGCTCTGCGCCGCCGCGAGGGCCAGCACCAGCAGCGACGGCGGGTGCGAGTTGGTGCGGGACTCGCCGGGGACGCCCACCATGGACGCGGGGTAGTCGAAGACCAGCAGGAGCGTCGCGAACAGTGCTGTGCCGCCGACCAGGAGCACCCGGGCGTGCCGCGCGGTGAGCCGGTTCCCGCCCCAGCAGACGCCCAGCTGGTAGGCGAACATCCAGCCCGGCAGGATGTTCAGGACGCTCAGCCAGGACGGCACGGCCTCCGCGTACGGGCCGTAGCGCAGGAGGTCGACGACGGCGACCACGGCCGCCAACGGGAAGGCGGACCGGACGCCGAGGCGTTCGGCGGCGCGGACGCAGTACGGCGTGAGGGCGGTGATCAACGTGTACACGCCGACGAACCAGAGGGGCTGGATCACCAGCGTCGAGCCGGTCCGCAGGGTCGTGACCGGCACGCCGAGGACGTACAGGAGCGGGACCAGCGCGCCCCACACGGCGGTCACGCCGAGCACCGGCCTGCCCAGCCGGGCCACCCGGCCGCGCAGCCACGTGCCGCGGGACCCTCCGCGCTCCAGCGTCCGGCGGTACGAGACGACCGAGGCGTACCCGCCGACCAGGAAGAAGACGCCGAGCATCTGCAGGACCCAGCTCATCGGCGCCAGGAAACCGAACGCCGAGAGCGGGCTGGCGTTGCGCAGGGCGCCGTCCGGGTCGTGCGTGAAGCCGCCGAGCAGCCAGTGGCCGGTCGGCACGGCGAGCAGCGCCAGGGCGCGCAGGCCGTCGACCGCGCGGTCCCGGTGGGCGGGCGTGCGGGCCTCGACGGCGGCGGCCGCCCGGGCCGCCCTGTCCCGGAGGCCGGCCGGTGCGGTGCGCGCCGTGTCCGCCGGCGCCGACGGGGTGCGGTGGGTCGTCACGCCGCCACCCCCAGGGCGATCCGGGCGAAGGCCCGCAGCGAGTCCGTGCCGGGCACGAAGTAGCCGGTGTGGCCGACCGCCCCGCCGGCCGGCACCCGCCGGGCGCCGAAGGCCGGGTCGGCCGGGTCGGAGCCGTGCCCGAGGCCCAGGAACTCGACGTGGGGCACGTTGTCGATCCAGTCCCCGGGGGCCTTCGCCGCCCACACCCGCGCCCCCGTCCGCAGCTCCGCGACGGTGTCGGCACGCATGCCGGGCGACCCGGCGACGACCAGGTCGGCCACGGGCATCCGGTGCGCCGCCAGTCCGCAGACCACGGAGCCGTAGCTGTGGCAGAACACGGCGGGCCGTGGCGAGCCGGTGGCCACCAGGCCCCGCACGAACCGCGCCAGGCGGGGCGCGCCCGCCTCCGCGAGACGGCCCGTGGCGGCGTCCGGTCCGAGCCCCACCGGCGTGGTGTACCCGGCCCACGCCACGACGGCCGTGCGGCGCCCGGTGGCGGCGTGCAGCGCGCCGGCCATGCCCGCGGGCGTGCCGTACCGGTCGCCGGCACGGTCGAAGGTGTCCAGGTCGATGTCGGAGCCCGGCACGATCACGGCCACGTGTTCGGCGCCGTCCAGGTCGCCGAACACCTCGGCCACCTGCCCGCGTCCGCGCGGGTCGAAGGCGAGGATCCGGCGCCCGTCCCGCTGCCCGCCCAGCAGCCGCTCGTAGCGTTCGGCGCGGGCGCGTGCCGCCTTCCGCTCCCAGGGGCCGGCCGCCGGGTCCCGGGCCAGGGCCAGCTGCCGGTCCCGCTCCCGCGTCAGCGCCAGCGCGTTCGCCTCGTACCGCAGCGACAGCGGCGCCCCGTCGAGATTGCCGACCACCAGGGCGTGCCGGCGGACGAGCGCCCGACGCCGCTCGTCGTCGAGCCCGGCGAAGAACGCGGCCACCTCGGCGGGCGTCGCCGTCGCCGGATCGGGCAGCGGCACCGGGCCGCGCTCGGCGCGCCAGGCGGCGGCGCCCGGCACGGCACCGGTGACCGCCCGCTGCTCGGTGCCGGCCGCCCATCCCGTGGTGCCGGCCACCACCGACGCCGTGATCACGGCCGCGACCAGCGTCCTCCTGCCGCGCCTCTTCCACCGCTCGGCACGTGGCCCCATGACCCGTCCCCCTGTCCCGTCCGCTCCGTGTGATGACGGAGGGAAGGTAGGAAGGGGCCCTGCCGCGGGACGTCACACCGGGGAGCCAAGTCGGGTGTCGTACCCAGGGGTGGCCGGGGCGGCGCGGATGCTACCCGGGTAGGGGGTGCGCGGAGCGCGACCGCACCACGGCCGCCCGGCGCCCGCCGTCAGGCGGTGTCTCCGGGCGCGACCAGCCCCGACTCGTAGGCGAAGACCACCGCCTGGGCCCGGTCCCGCAGGTCCAGCTTGGCGAGCACCCGCCCCACATGGGTCTTGACGGTCTGCTCGGCGAGGACCAGCCGCCCCGCGATCTCCTGGTTGGAGAGCCCGCGGGCCATCAGCTGGAGCACCTCGGTCTCCCGCGGCGTCAGCCCGTTGAGGCGCAGCGAGGGCTTCCCGCGGGACGGGGCGGGGCGCTGCCGCGCGAAGTCCGCGATGAGGCGGCGCGTCACCGACGGCGCGAGGAGGGCGTCGCCGGAGGCCACCACCCGGACCGCGGAGATCAGGTCGGCGGGCGGCGCGTCCTTCAGCAGGAAGCCGGAGGCCCCGGAGCGCAGCGCCTCGTAGACGTAGTCGTCGATGTCGAAGGTGGTCAGCATCAGGACCTTCGGCCGGTGGACGACACCCGGCGGGGGATCGAGCAGCGCCCGGGCCGCGGCCAGTCCGTCCATCTCCGGCATCCGCACGTCCATCAGCACGACGTCGGGGTGGGCCGACCGGCTGACCTCGACGCCCTGTCGCCCGTTCGCGGCCTCGCCCACCACGTCGATGTCGGCCTGGGCGGAGAGCAGGGCGGCGAAGCCCGCGCGGACCATGGCCTGGTCGTCGACGATGATCACACGGATGGTCACGAGGAGCCCTTCGGGAGGTCGCGGTCGCGGGGGTTGCCGGGGTCGCCAGGGGCGCCGGGGTCGCCAGGACCGCCGGGATGGCCGGGGTCGCCCGGGTCGCCGGGGCCGTCGGGGCCGTCGGCGGGGTCGGGGCGCAGGGGGATGCGGGCCGCGACGCGGAACCCGCCGTCGGGCAGCGGTCCCACGTCGAGCGTGCCGCCGGTGAGCCGCACCCGCTCGCGCATCCCGATCAGGCCGTGACCGGTACCGCCGTGTTCGAGCGGCGTCACCGGCTCGGCGGCGGGACCGTTGACGACCAGCACCGTCAGGTCGGCGCCGTCCCCGCGCACCGACACCGTGGTCGGCGCCCCGGGCGCGTGCCGCACCACGTTGGAGAGGGCCTCCTGCACGATGCGGTAGGCCGACAGGCCCACCGCCTGCCCCACATCGCCCACGTCCGCGGCGAGGGACAGCCGGGCGGGCACCCCGGCCCGCACGGTGGCCTCGACGAGCTGCTGCAGCTTGTCGAGGCCCGGCTGCGGGGCCCGCTCGCCCCCGGAGTCCTCGTTGCGGAGGACGACGAGCAGCCGCCGCATCTCCGCCAGCGACTCCCGCGCAGCCGCGGCGATGCTGCCGAACTCCTCCACGGCCTCGGGCGGCAGCCCCTGCACGCGGTACGGCGCGGAGTCCGCCTGCACGGTGATCACCGACATGTGGTGCGCCACCACGTCGTGCAACTCCCGCGCTATCCGGGCACGTTCCTCCAGCAGCGTGCGCCGTGACCGCTCGGCCTCGCTGATGGTCTCCTGCTCGGCGAGCCGTTGCCGCGCCTCGCCGCGTGACCGCAGGGCATAGGTGAGGACCAGCGTGACGCCGCTGAGCACGAACAGCAGCAGATGGATGCCGTCGCCCCGCTCCTGCCCCGCGGCCTCGAACGCCAGCCCGGCCGCGCCGGTGGCCAGCCAGACGGCGGTCAGGGTACGGCGCGACTCACGGAGCCCGAGCAGCACCATCAGCAGCGGATAGCCCACCACCACCATGGGCGTCCAGGGCCAGGAGCGGCCCTCCGTGCCGGGCGCCGCCATCAGCGCGAGGGCGCCCAGGACGTCCGCGGTGAAGATCACCCACCAGGCGGGCAGCGGCCGGGTCAGGGCGAGGAGGAGCGGCGCGGTCTGCGCCGTGGCGAGCGCGCCCGCGGTCACCCCGTTCACCCCGTAGTCCTGGACGAGGACGGTGACCGTGACGGGCAGCAGGGACGCCACGAAACCGAGGGCCACCAGGTACGGCACGGCACGAACCCACTGCCGGCGGGCCCCGGAGAGCGGAGGCGCGCCGGGGGCGGAAGGGGTGACGAGCGCCTGCCCGAACTCCCGCAGCCCCTCGCGCAGCGCACGCCACCACCCTTCCCCGGGCGGAGGTTGGGGGTGAAGCGGTCGCGATTCCATGGGGTGATCAGGGTAGGCGGACCGGGCGAGAGGTGTCACCTCCACCACCGCGGCCGGGCGTCACCGCCGGTCTCCCCGGGGTTACTCCCCGATCGCCCCGTCGGCCAGTTCCCGCACGACGTCCAGATGCCCGACGTGCCGGGCGTACTCCTGCAGCACGTGGAAGGCGATCCACGAGAGGGTGGGCGTGGGAGCCGAGGTGAACCGGCCGCCGAGCGCGCCCCGCGCCTCCAGCGGATGCGCGGCGAGGATCTCCCGGGTGCGCTCCCCGCCCGCGTGCAACCGCGCGACCAGCTCCCCTGCGGTCACACCCTCCGGCACCGCCCAGCGCCCGCCGTCCCGGCCGCCCTCGTGATCGCCCCAGGGGTCCTCCACGGGCTCGGCGAGGAACCCCCAGACGAACCACCGCCGCTCCATGTGCACCAGATGGGCCAGCAGTTCCAGCGGCGTCCAGCCGGAAGGCAGCGCGGAGGACCGCAGCCGCTCCTCGGAGAGGCCCCCGACCTTCCGCGCCGCGGCGGCGCGGTAGTAGTCGAGGTAGGCGACGAACTGGGCGGACGGGTCGGGGGTGTCGAGCCGGGGCTCGGCGTCGGAGACGGCCATGCCGCCACGCTACGACACCGCGCCGCCGCACTTGACCTCAACCTTGCTCGAGGTCGCACGCTCGTCGTATGACCACCACGACCGCGCACGTACACCCCCGCACCTACGCCGACCTGCCCCGCCTGATGGGCCTGATGACCGGCGACGAGAAGCACGGCCCCGCCGCCACCTCCACCCTGGACGTCCTGTGGGTGCTCCACGACCGCGTCCTGCGGGTCTCGCCCGAACGGGCCGAGGACCCCGACCGGGACCGGTTCCTGCTCTCCAAGGGACACGGCCCGATGGCCTACTACGCGGTCCTCGCCGCCAAGGGCTTCCTCCCCGAGGAATGGCTGCCCGGCTTCGGCGCGTACGACTCGCCGCTGGGCCACCACCCCGACCGCACCCTGCTGCCCGGCGTCGAGATCGGCAGCGGATCGCTCGGCCACGGCCTGCCCATCGCCGTCGGCGAGGCCCTGGGACTGCGCGCCCAGGGACGGACCGGCCCGGCCGTCTGGGCGCTGATCGGCGACGCCGAGCTCGACGAGGGCAGCAACCACGAGGCCGTCGCCTTCGCGGGCCCCGCGGCCCTGGACCGGCTGCACGTGGTCGTCGTCGACAACGCCTCCGCCAGCCACGCCCGGCCCGGCGGCATCGCCGCCCGCTTCGAGGCGGCCGGCTGGTCCGTGGCCACGGCGGACGGCCACGACCACGAGGCGCTCCACGCGGCCCTCACGCGGCCCCACCCCGGCCGCCCGCACGCCCTCGTGGCGCGCGTGCGGCCCCGCGACGCCTGACCCCGGGCGGACCCCCGCGCGACGAACGCGGGCACGACGAACCCCCCCGCGCGGCAAAGGCACGCGCGGCCGAGCAGCCGAACGAGAACGGGAGAACCCTCAGATGGACACCATGCGCGACCGCTTCAGCCAGGTGACGACCCAATTGCTCGCCGAGGACCCACGCGTCGCGGTCGTCCTCGCGGAGATCGGCCGGGACGGCTTCGCCGAGGCCGCCCGCCGCCACCCCGAACGGGTGATCAACGTCGGCATCCGGGAGCAGCTGCTGATCGGCGCGGGAGCGGGCCTGGCCCTCACCGGCATGCGACCCGTGCTGCACACCTTCGGCAGCTTCCTCGTCGAGCGGCCCTTCGAGCAGGTCAAGCTGGACCTGGGACACCAGGACGTGGGCGCCGTCCTGGTGAGCGCCCTCGGCTCCTACGACTGGCCGGCCGGCGGCTTCACCCACATGTCACCCGGTGACGTGGCGCTGCTCGACACCCTCGACGGCTGGACCGTGCACGTCCCCGGACACCCGGACGAGGCCGAGACCCTGCTGCGGCACGCGGTCGCGGCCGGCGACGACAAGGTGTACGTCCGGTTGTCCGCCCAGTCCAACACCGTGGCCCGCCCCGTGGACGGCGCCGAGTTCCTGACCGTGCGCCGGGGCCGCGCGGGCGTGGTCGTCGCCGTGGGACCGATGCTCGAGGCGGTGACGGAGGCCACCGAGGGACTGGACGTCACCGTCCTGTACGCCACCACCGTGCGGCCCTTCGACGCGCGGGCCCTGCGCGAGGCCACCGGGGCCGCGGGCTCCGACGTGGTCCTGGTCGAGCCCTACCTGGCCGGCACCTCCACCACCGCCGCGGCCGAGGCCCTCGCCGACGTCCCGCACCGGATCCTCGGCCTGGGCGTGGGCCGCCGGGAACTGCGGCGCTACGGCACGATGGCCGAACACATCGCCGCCCACGGCCTCGACGCCCCCCGGCTCCGCGACCGGATCACCCGATTCCTCGACGGGAACCACCGCCGACGATCATGATGGGCAGCGGACCGCCGGCCCGCCGGCCCGGCAGTCCCGGCAGTGAGGAGAGCGTCGATGCCCGAGACAGAGATGCCGCCCGCCACGGCGCAGGGCGGCCCCTGGGACGGCGTGGACGGCGAGGCGCTGCGCCGCGCCGTCCGGGCGCAGGAGGACAGGCCGGTCGCCGGCGTCGAGGACATGGCGTCCTACCTCGCGGCCCAGGTGGACGACACCTCGCACCGGGAGGTGCTCGGCCCGCTCCTGGACGGCGGCGGCCCCGGCGGGCTCGTCGAGCGGCGGGGCACGGTGATCGCCGCCTGGGGCGACCCGGACCGCGTCGAGATGGCCTACAGCGCCACCAAGAGCGTGCTGTCGCTGGCCGCCGGCCCGGCCTTCGACGACGGGCTGCTCCGCCTCGACGAGCCCGTCTCCCGCACGCTCGACCTCCCGCAGTTCGCCGAGGGCCACGCCCGGGACATCACCTGGCGCCACCTGCTCGACCAGACCAGCCAGTGGGAGGGCGAGCTGTGGGGCAAGCCCACCCACGTCGACGCCCAGAGCGTCACCAGGAACGCCGGCCCCGCGGGAGGGCCGCCCGGCACGGGCTGGGCGTACAACGACGTCCGGGTCAACCTCGCCGCCCTCGCCCTCACCGCCCTGTACCGGCGCCCCCTCCCCGAGGTACTGCGGGAGCGGATCATGGACCCGGTGGGCGCCTCGGACACCTGGGCCTGGCACGGCTACCGCGACTCCGTGCTGCGCCTGGGCGGCACCACGCTGCCCGTCGTCTCCGGCGGGGCGCACTGGGGCGGCGGTCTGTGGATCACCGCCCGTGACCTCGCCCGCATCGGCCGGCTCTGCCTCGACGGCGGCCGGTGGGACGGGCGCCGGGTGCTGTCCTCGCGCTGGATCGAGGAACTGTGGACACCCGGCGCCGTCAAGGAGGACTACGGCCTGTCCTGGTGGCTCAACGACCACCGCACCGTCTGGCCCGGCGCGCCCGCCACCGGCCGCTGCGCCCGCGGCAACGGCGGCGCCCACCTGCTGTGGGTCGACCCCGCCCGCGACCTGGTGCTGGTCTCCCGCTGGGGAGCCGAACCGGGCCTCCTCCTGGAGCAGGTCGCGGCGGCGGTCAGCGAGGGCTGAGATCAGCGGGGGCTGAGGTCGGAGGGGGTGGCTGAGGTCAGCGGGGGCCGGCGTACTCCTCCAGGAGGCGCCGCTCCCGCTCCGCGCCGAGCCCCGCGCGCCGGGGGCGATCCAGGCCCGACTCCCGCTCCCAGGCGAGGGTGTCCGCCATCAGCTCGGCGTACGGGCGGTGCCGCAGCCCGGCCGCCCGGGCCGCCGAGCCGTCGCGGGCCATCCAGCCCTCCCAGCCCTCCTCGACCAGCCACAGCGGCAGCGAGTCCTCGCCCGCCCACTCGGCGACGCCCCGCTCCAGCAGCCACGCGGACGGGGCGCTCACCACCGGACCGGTGTGGCCGCCCGCCGCCCGCGCCAGCTCGACCCACTCGGCGAAGGGGATCACGGGGCCCACGCTGTCGTAGATCCCGGTCAGGCCCCGCTCCGCCGACTCCACCAGCCACAGGGCCAGGTCACGGACGTCGACCACCTGCACCGGGCTCCGCGGCACGTCGGGCACCAGCATCGGTTCCCGCGGCGCCCGCGCGGCACGCGCCACCCAGTAGCCGGCCCGGTCGCTGGCGTCCCCCGGGCCGCCGATCAGCCCGGCCCGGGCCACCAGCAGCCGGTCCCCGACGGCCGCACGGCACGCCGCCTCGCAGGCCACCTTGGCCTCCCCGTACAGCTCCCGGTCGACCTCCTCCCGGTCGGTGGGGGCCAGGAGTTCGGCCGACTCGTCGTCGCCGAGCGCCGCGTGCGAGGCGTAGACGTTCCCCGTGGAGACGTACGACCAGTACCGGGCACGGTCACCCAGCGCCTTCAACGCCCCGCGCACGAAGGCGGGTTGCCAGGACACGTCGAAGACCGCGTCCCACTCCCGGTCCAGCAGCCCCTCGTACGCCGACGCCTCCGCGCGGTCGGCCGCCACCAGCCGCGCGCCCTCGGCGACCTCGCCGCTCTTCCCGCGCGCCAGGCAGGTCACCCGGTGCCCCCGCTCCAGCGCCTGCCGCGCGATCTCCCGGCCCAGCCATGCGGTCCCACCCAGAACAAGAATCTCCATGTCCCCGACCCAATCAGGGAGTTCGGTCGCGGGCCAAGGGAATCTGCCCAGGGCAGACGGCTGTCCTGGCCGGCGTCGTCCGCCGCGGGGGCGTAAAGGGATCCGACCGCGGGCTGCCCCGCGCACCCCGGCCCCACGTCCGAATCCGCGCCCAGGTGACGGAACGCGAGCACGGGCCGCCGGAAGCCCTCCAAGGTGAGCGGGGACCGCGCCGGGGAGTAGGAGAACCCGGCCGCCCGCAACGCCGCGAGCGCCGCACGACCGGCGGGCGAATCCGCCCATGGTGTCCGCCGCGAGCCGGGCTCCGTCGGGCGGGGCGGTCAGGAGGGCGAGGTCCAGGTGGTGGCCTGGCGCACCAGACGCCGGACCGGGCGGCGCAGGTGCGAGGGCAGCCGGCGGACCAGCGCTCCGCCGCCGCGGCGGACCAGCGGGTGGGCCGCCGCGTGCCACACCACCCGGCGCGGGACCCCGGGGCCGGGGGAACGGCCGACCAGCAGCCGCAGTTGCCCTCCCGTGCCGGTCCACGCCGGGGCCACGGCGCGCGAGGGGGAGCCCACGAGCGCGGGGGGCAGCACCGGCCCGCGGCCGCCCGCGGTGAGGCGGGGCCGCCGCCCCACGCCGAGCAACTGCCCGTACGCCCACACCTCGTGAACCCCGGGCTCCAGGCACGGTTCGGTGGTCAGCGTCAGCGGGTCGATCGCGGTCTCGCCCGAGACGACCACCCGGTGGCGTCCGCCGCCGACCGGCTCGGTGCGGGGGCTCATGTCGGCGTCGGGGAACCACCACCGGTCCCGCACCGTGTCGTGGACCAGCAACTCGCCCCGGGCGTAGGCCAGCGGGTGCGGGACCTCCCAGTCGCCCGCCCCCTGGACGCCCTCCAGCAGTTCGGGGTCCATCACCAGGCGCCCGTGCCGCTCCACCAGGGTCAGCGGCTCGCCGTCGGGGCGGAGCATGGCGATCGTGGTGGAGATGAGCAGCCTGCCGTCCCGCCAGCGCATGCCGTCCACCGTGACCTGCGGGCGGATGCCCCTGATGCGGCGGGCCAGTTCGACCAGCGAGTCCAGCCGGCCCTCCTCGAGCAGGGTGGCGCGCAGACGGGTCAGCGCGGGCAGCCCCTCGCGCACGCCCGGCGGGTAGCACTCGAGCGCCATCCGCCGCACCACCTCGAAGTGGCGCTCCAGGTCCGCGCCGGTCCGCTGCAGCACCCGCGGTTCGGTCACCGGCCGGAGCAGCTCGACCCGGTAGGAGCGGCGCAGCAGGAAGTCCTGGAGCGGCCCCGGCTCCGTGCCCTGCCTGATCGCCTCCACCACGGAACGGAGGTGGCCGTAGTACACCTCCGGGGTGGTCGCGCCGCCGCTGTTGTTCCCGCCGTCCTCGCGGCGGTTCCACACGTAGCAGGGGTACGAGCCGAGGATGGAGACCGTCTTCGCCCGCACGTAGGCGCGGGCCATGAAGAGCTGGTCCTCGAGGCGGACCCGTCCCTCGGGGAACTCGATGCCGTGCTCCAGGAGGAAGGCCCGCCGGAACATCTTGTGCGGCGTCAGGCTCTCCATCAGCGGCATGTCCTCGACCGAGCAGCGCTCGACGTCCCGCTTGTAGAGGCTGTGCGGGCCCTGCATGGTGCCGATGGTCCGGCCCATCACGATGTCGGAGCCGTTGCGGACCCCCATGCGGTGCAGCCGGTCCAGCGCCTCGGGCGTCAACTCGTCGTCCTGGTCGACGAACTGGACGTACTCGCCGCGCGCCGCCCGCACCCCGACGTTGCGCGGCTTGCCGGGCCAGCCGGAGTTCTCCTGGTGGATCACCCGCACGTGCGCGTACTTGGAGGCCAGGCGCTCCAGCCGCTCGGCGGAGTCGTCGGTCGACCCGTCGTTCACGTAGACCACTTCGTACGACTCGGGACCGAGACTCTGGTGGAGCAGGCTGGGGGCGGTGCGTTCGACGTACGGACCCGCGTTGTAGACGGGAACCACGACGCTGACCTTGATCATGTGACGTCCATGCGGAGTACGGAGGCGTGGGGCGGCGTCATCGTAGGGCCGCACGGGGTGGATGTCCGGTTCCGTCCGGGTGATCCGGCGTGTCGGGAGTGTCCGGTGCGTGCGGGTTGCCTGCGGGGCGACCGGTCACCACGCCGTCTTGGTGCGCCAGGGCGCGGTGGCGGCGCGTGCCGCGCTCCTCGCGCCGTACGGCGCGGACGAGTGCGCGCGGCGGGGCAGGTCAGCGCGCGCGGCGGGCGGGGATGTGCGGGGGTCAGCTGTCGTGGGGTCGGCCCGGGGGATCGATCCGCAGGGTGATCTCGCGCAGCAGCTCCGCCAGCCGGGCGCGTTCCTCCGCGGGAAGCGAGGCGACGATCTCCCGCTCCGCCCGGCCCCGCAGGGTCACCGCCCTGCGCCAGACGTGCTCTCCGGCCTCCGTGATCTCCACGTGGACCCGGCGCCGGTCGGTGGCCGCCGGGGTGCGCCGGACCCAGCCGGACCTCTCCAGGGCGTCCAGGCGCCCGGTCATGCCGGCGCCGCTCACGCCGAGGTCGGCCGCGAGCGCGGAGGGCGTGGCCCGGCCGGGGGTGTCCCGCACCATCAGCTCGTGCAGCGTCTCGTACTCGCAGTTCTGCAGGCCCACCTCCTCGAGCGCGAGCCGGGTGGCGCGCCGGAGATGGCGGACGATGCGGACCACCCGGACGGTGATGGCCTCCACCTCGTCGTCGAAGGGAACGCCGAGCTCCCGGCCCCGCCGCCGGGTGAGGTGCCGGTCCACCCAGTCCTCGCGACCGTCGCTCACGGTCTCCGGCGTTCCCATGGCGCGATCCTAGGCGGAGTTGTCGGTTGGCCGGATAAATTATTGACCGGTAATTAGATGGCGAACTAGCTTCCCGGCGTGAGCAGCAGACACGTCTTCCAGCACCGCGACTTCCGGCTCCTGGTCACCGGAGTGTCGGTGAGCGCCCTGGGCAACGCCATCACCCCCGTCGCGCTCGCCTTCGCGGTGCTCGACCTCGGCGGCTCGCTCACCGACCTGGGCCTGGTCGAGGCCGTCTTCGCGACCTGCCAGCTGGTCACCATGCTCGCCGGCGGCGTCCTGGGCGACCGCTTCTCGCGCAAGCTGATGATGGAGGGGGCCTCCGCCGTCAGCGCCGTGGTGATGGCCGTCCTCGCCGGTTCCGTGCTGCTGGACGTCGACTCGATCGGCCTGATCGCCCTCCTCGGCGGCATCGGCGGCGTGGTCACCGCGCTCAGCCGCCCCTCCTCCAAGGCGATGACCCGGGTGGTCGTCCCGCCGGACGATCTCGCCGACGCGGTCGCGCTGCGCTCCCTGCTGGACAGCCTCTGCCGGACCCTCGGCTACGCGGTGGCCGGAGTCCTCGTCGCCGTGGTGGGTCCGGGGTGGGCCGTGATGGTGGACGCCGCCACCTTCGCCGTCGCCGCCGTCGCCTTCGGCCGGCTGGGCGCGCCCGACGCCCGCGCCCCCCGCACCACGTCCCCGCTCGCGGACCTCGGCGAGGGCTTCGCCGAGGTCGTGCGGCACAGCTGGCTGTGGCTGCTGATCCTGCAGGCGCTGCTCTACCACCTGTTCTACGGCGGGGCGCAGGCCGTGCTCGGCCCGGTGGTGGTGGGCGAGGGGGTCGGACGCTCCGCCTGGGGCTTCGCCCTCTCCGCCCTGATGGCCGGCTTCGTGGTGGGCGGACTGCTCGCCCTGCGGGTCAGGCTCCGGCGGCCGCTGGCGGGCGGCGCGGTGCTGCTCGCCCTCACCGGCGTCTTCCCGCTGGCCATGGCCCTCTCGGACAGCCTGTGGCCGGTGATGCTGGGCGCGTTCGTGCACGGCGTGGGCCTGCAGATGTTCAGCGTGTACTGGGACCAGTCCATCCAGACCCATGTCCCGGAGGACAGGCTGGCCCGGGTGTACGCCTTCGACTCGGTCGGGTCCTTCGTGGCCAGGCCCCTCGGCCTCGCCCTGACCGGACCGGTCGCCGCGGCGGTGGGCGTCGACACGTGGCTGCTGGTGGTCGCCGCGGTCATCTCCGGGTCGTCCCTGGCCGCCGTCGCCTCCCGCGGCGTCCGCGCCCTCGAGGCGCCGGTGCCGACGAAGGTCGCCTGACGCCGCGTCGGTCCCGGTTCGGCCGGTCCGTCCTGACCACGTGCCCCTCGGGCGCCCCCTGGTGTACGGCGGGGCGTCCGAGGGCGGTGGGGGAGGGGTCAGCCCATCGGGTCGGTCGTGTCGCGGAGCAGCTCCAGTGCCCGGCCGTACATCCGCGACTTGATCGTGCCGATCGTCCCGCTCGCCTTGCCGGCCAGCTCGCCCGCCAGCTCCAGCGCCGTTGCGCGGACGGCGTCCTCCGGGACCGCCCGGTCCACGATGCCCGCGGCCAGCGCCTGCTCGCCGCCGAAGCGGCGTGCCGTCACCATCGCCTCGTGCGCGGTCTGCGGCGTCAGACGCGCCTGAATGAGGGCGGACATGCCCGGGGTGAACGGGATGTGGATGTCCGCCTCGGGCAGGCACCAGAAACCGCGGTCCGCGCGCATCACGCGGAAGTCGTGGGCCAGCGAGAGCATCGCACCGGCCGCGAAGGTGTGCCCCTGCAGCGCCGCCACCGTCACCACCGGCAGCGACAGCATCCGGGCGAACAGCGCGTGGACCGACACCACGTACTCCTGGTGCTGCTCGGCGTGGGCGAACAGCCAGTCCAGGTCGAGGCCGTTGGACCAGAACTTCCCCGTCGCGGCGGTCACCAGGGCCCGCGGGCCCTCCGCCTTCTCCACCTCGTCCAGGGCGGTGTTCACCGAGGCGATCCAGTCCGGGTGGAACCGGTTCTCGCCGTCGCCGAGATCCAGGACGAAAACGTCGCCCTGACGGTCGAGCGTGGGCATGGGTGCTCCTTTGCGCGGGGTCGGGTGTGCGCGGGTCCGAGGCGGTGAGACCAACCTACTAGTCAGTAACTTATGGGTCGCGGCCGGGCCTGGCAAGACACCCGTCCACCGCCGCGGGGGAGGGAAACCGGTGGTGCGGCACGCGCGCGGCCTGATAGGCATACGCGGGCCCGGAGATCACCGGGCCCGCGTCCACGGCCCGCTGCCGAGAGGAGGGGTAAGCCATGTCCTCGCCCGCACCGCACCCACGCTCGTCCACCCCGGAAGGCCCGACCGGCCTGAACCCGGCCCTGGACGGCCGAGCACCCCTCGACAGAGAGACCCGACCGTGAACCCCGCATCCGCATCCCCGCCCTCCGCATCCCCGCCCTCCGCATCCCCGCCCTCCGCATCCCCGCCCTCCGCATCCCCGCCCTCCGCATCCCTTCCCTCCGTGCCCCTTCCGTCCGTCACCGTCCGTCCCCTCGCCGGGCCGGACGAACTCGGCCTCTTCCTCAGCCTGTCGTACGCGCTCGACGCGGAACTCGGCGCCGACCTCGAGCAGGGGCGCCGCCGCCCCGGCTGGCTCTGGGTCGCCCTCCAGGGGGACCGGCTCCTCGCCCGGCTCGCCTGGTGGAGCCGCCCCGGCGCCGGGGAACCACTGCTGCTCGACGTCCTCGACGTCGACGACAGCCTCCCCGCCGCGGACCGCCTCGCGGTCGGCGAACACCTGCTGCGCACCGCCATGTCCGCCGTGCTGCGGGCCGGGGCGCAGATCCCGGAGTACACCCGGTTCGTGCCCTCCGACTGGCGCGACAGACCGGAGGTCCGGCACGCGGTGGAGGACCGCATGGCGATCGCCGGACGCACCGGCGCCCGCCTCTTCGTCGAACGGCTCCGGCTGAACCGTTCCCCCGGCCTCCCCGTCCCCGCCCCCACGGGCCGTCTGCTCTTCCGCACGCCCCGCGGCGAGGAGGAGTTGACCGGACTCATGGCCCGCGTGCTCGACGGCACCCTCGACGCCCACAGCGTGCACGACCTGACCACCATGACGCCCCAGGAGGCGGCGGCCGCCCAGTACGCCGACGAACTGGCCCGCTACCGCAGCCCCCGGGACTGGTGGCGGGTCGCCACGCTGCCGGACGGCGACCCGGTCGGCTTCGTGGTGCCGGCCCACAACGGCTACAACCCGATCATCGCCTACCTCGCCGTGCTCCCCGAACACCGAGGCAGGGGATACGTCGACGAGATCCTCGCCGAGGGAACCCGGGTCCTCACCGCGCAGGACGTCCCGCGCATCCGGGCCTCCACCGACCTCGGCAACGCGCCCATGGCCGCCGCCTTCGCCCGGGCCGGCTACGTCGACTTCGAACGGGAGATCAACATGACCTGGAGCTGAGCCGTCACGACGGCCGGTCCGCGGCGGTGCGGTGCCGGAAGACGTGCCGGTAGGTCTGCGGGGAGACCGTGGTCAGCCGCCCGAAGTGACGCCGCAGGTTCGCCGCGTTGCCGAAGCCGGTCCGGCGGGCCACGGACTCCACCGGATCGTCCGTGGTCTCCAGCAACTCCTGCGCCAGGCGCACCCGTTCCTGCAGGATCCACTGCAGCGGCGTGGTGCCCAGCGCCTCCCGGAAGCGGCGGGCGAAGGTGCGCTCGCTCAGGTGGGCCTCCCTCGCCAGCCCGGCCACCGTCAGCGGTTCGTGGAGCCGCCGGCGCGCCCAGTCCAGCACCGGCCCGAGGCCCTCCTCCCGGTGCCGGGCGCGGGGCGGCAGAGGCGTGGCGAACTGCTTCTGTCCGCCCTCCCGGTGCGGCGGCACCACCATCCGCCGGGCCACCTCGTTGGCGACCGCCGAGCCGTGGTCCTGGCGGACCAGGTGCAGGCAGAGGTCGATCACGGCGCCGGTGCCGGCCGACGTCAGCACGTTGCCGTCCTCGATGTAGAGCACCGACGGGTCGTAGGTCACCCGGGGGAAACGGTGCGCGAAGTCCACCGCGTTCATCCAGTGCGTGGTCGCCCGCCGCCCGTCGAGCAGCCCGGCCGCGGCGAGCACGTAGGCCCCGCTGCACAGCGAGACGATCCGCCGGCCCCGCGCGTGCGCCGCGCGCAGCGCCTCCATCAGGGCCGGCGGCGGGTCGAGTTGCACCCGCCGCGGACAGGCGGCGACCACCACGGTGTCGGCCTCCACCAGGTCGTCGAGACCGTACGGCGTGCTCAGGACCAGCCCGGCGGCGGTCCGCAGCGGCCCCGGCTCGGCCGCGCAGAGCCGCAACTCGTACCAGGGGTCGACGACGTCGCTGCGGTCGATGCCGAACACCTCGCAGGGCACGGCGAGTTCGAAGGTCGCCGTGCCGTCGGGCACCGCCACCGCCACCACGTGACGCCGGCCGGACGCCCCGGAAACGCCGGAACCGTCGTGCGCACCGCTCTCGTTCATGGCAGGAATGTAGCGCACGGCGTCGTTTCCGCCACTGTCCGAGGCGGACGGCGGACAGCAGGCTGGAGCCATGTCACAGCCCACCTCCCGTCCGGCCGGACGGCTCACCCTGGCCCAGGGCACGGCCCTGTCCGTGGGCGCCGTGCTCGGCACCGGCGTCATCGCCCTCCCCGCGCTCGCCGCGGACATCGCCGGGCCGGCCTCGCTGCTGGCCTGGCTCGCCCTCGTGCTCCTCTCCGTCCCACTGGCCGCCGCCTTCGCCGCCCTGGGCGCGCGTCACGCCGACGCCGGCGGCGTGTCCACCTACGCCCGGCTGGCCTTCGGCGAGCGGGCCGCCGCCGTCGCCGGCTGGTGCTTCTACTTCGCGATACCCCCGGGGGCCACCGCCGCGGCCCTCTTCGGCGGCTCCTACGTCTCCTCCGCGCTCGGCGGCGGAACGGCCACCACCGTGACCACCGCCGCCGGCCTGATGCTCCTGGTCACCGCGGTCAACGCCGCCGGGGTCCGGCTCGGCGGACGGCTCCAGGTCGTCCTCTTCGCGCTCCTGCTGACCCTCCTCGCCGCCGCCGTGCTGTTCTCCCTCCCGCACGCCGACACCGCCCACCTGCGCCCCGTCGCCCCCCACGGCTGGGCCGCCGTCGGCCCCGCCGCGGCCATGCTGGTGTTCTGCTTCGCCGGCTGGGAGGCCGTCACCCACCTCGCGGGCGAGTTCCGCCGCCCCGACCGGGACCTGCCGCGGGCCACGGCCGCCGCCGTGGTGATCGTCGGCGTCGTCTACCTGGCGGCCGCCTTCGCGGTCGTCGCCGTCCTCGGCCCAGGCGCGGGCCGCTCCGCGGCGCCGCTCGGCGACCTGATGGCCCGCGGCCTCGGCGAGGGCTTCCGCCCGCTCGCCGCGGTGGCCGCGGTGCTGCTCACCTTCGGCACCATGAACACCTACTACGCCGGGGCCGCCAAGCTGGGAGCAGCCCTCGGCCGGGACGGCGGCCTGCCCCGCTGGTTCGCCCGGGGCAGCACGGCGGGCGAGACACCGCGCCGCAGCCTGTTCTTCGTGGCCTCCCTCACCCTGCTCACCCTGGTCGCCGTCGGGCTCTCCGGCACAGGGGCGGAAGCGGCGGTGATGCTTTCCGCCGCGTCGTTCGCCGTGGTGTACGCGATCGGCGTGGCCGCCGCCATCCGCCTGCTGCCGCCGCGCAGTTGGGGCCGCCGCTGCGCCTGGTCCGCACTCGCGGCGGTGCTGGCCCTGCTGGCCCTCTCCGGCCTCCACCTCGCCTGGCCGCTCCTGGTGACCTGCGCGGCCCTCCTCTCGGTCCGCGTCACCCGCCGCCGGCGCGCCCGTGCCGCGGTTCGCGTCGCCCCGGTGGCCGCCTCCACCGGCCACGCCGCACCCGAGAAGGTCCCGGTGCGGGGAACCGCACCGTGAGGGACGAGACGTGGCCGGGGGAAACAGCGTGCCCGCGGGGGCGCCCCGCGGTTACGCTCGCCCGGCGGGACCGCAGGGGGCGGCCAGGGAGGGGACCATGAGCCGGCCACTGCTGTTCCTCGACGTCGACGGCCCCCTCAACCCGTACGCGGCCAAGCCGGAACGGCGCCCCGACGGGTACACCACGCTCCGCGTGCCGCAGGAGGGCACCCGCCGCCCCCTGCGGGTCTGGCTCAACCCCGCACACGGACCCGCCCTGCTGCGCCTCGACTACGAACTCTGCTGGGCCACCACGTGGATGGCGGACGCCAACCGCTGGATCGCCCCGGTTCTCGGACTCCCCCAGCTGCCCCACGTCGACTTCGGCGACGCCCTGTTCCGCGAGCGGCCCGACGGCCTCCACTGGAAGACCGACCCCCTGCTGGCTCACGCCGCCGGCAGGCCGTTCGCCTGGGTGGACGACGAACAGGGCGAGCGCGACCTCGCGTACGTGGCCGCCCGGCACCCCGCCCCGGCCCTCCTGCACCACGTCGACCCGCGCCGGGGCCTCCTCGACGACGACCTCCGCGCCCTCACGGACTTCCGCCGTGCCGCGGCGCGGAGTCAGGGCACCGCCGGTTGCCCCGCCGCGCGCACCGCGCCATGATCACCGCCATGACGACCGCCTTCGACGTCCCCGTCCTCGACACCGAACGGGCCGAAGACGCGCGGCCGTTGGGCGCCATCGGACTGTGGCCCGTCGCCGACGACCCGCACCGGGCCTCGCTCGGCCACTGGATCGCCGCCTCCGGCCGGGGCCGGGGCGCCGCCGGAGCCGCCCTGCGGACGCTCACCCGCTGGGCGTCGGCCACGCTGCGGCCGGCCCGCCTGGAGCTGTACGTCGAGCCCTGGAACACCGCCTCGCTGCGCACGGCCGAGCACACCGGGTTCACCCGCGAGGGACTCCTCCGCTCATGGCAGCGGGTGGGCGACCAGCGGCGGGACATGTACATGTACGCCCTGGTCGCCCAGCCGCAGGCGGGCCTACCGCCACCCGTACCGTTCGCGCAGGCGGTGGACCACCAGGTTGAACCGCATGCGGTCCAGCGCGCACGCCTCACGCCGCATGCCGCCGTCGTGGACCCGCAGGACACGGTCCACCGCCACCCACGAGGGGCGCCCGGAACGGTCCCAGGGACCGCTGCCGATCGGGACCCAGTCGCGGTCGCCGTCGTGGTCCTTGCTGGAGAGCTGCACCGCGAGGAGCGTGCCGCCCGGCTCACGGGCCACCACCAGCACGGGACGGTCCTTGCCCCGGCCGTCGTTCTCCTCGTAGGGCACCCACGTCCAGACGACCTCACCCGGATCCGGGTCGCCGTCATGGGCCGGGGAGTACTCGGTGCGGACCTTGCCGACGGAACGGGGGTCCGCCTCGGTGGTCGCCGACGGGCCGGCGCGGCCCGGGACTTCGTCGATGGGAACGGTCATCGCCCCACCGTAGAAGGGCCGTTGACCAGCGGCGGCGGCGGGGTCGGCGCGGCGGCCGGACCGCCGGCCACGCAACAGGTCGCGCAGCCGGCGCACCGTGCCGAACACGCCGGGTCCTTCGCTCCGGCCGCCCCGGCGGGGCACCCGGCTCAGACCGTCCCGCCGGCCTGGTCCCCGGCGCCGCCACCCTGCTCCTCCTTGGCCTGCTGCGCGGCGACCGAGCGGCGGACCTCCTCCATGTCCAGCCCGCGCGCCTGGCCGATCAGGTCCTCCAGCACCGGACCCGGCAGGGCGCCGGGCTGGGCGAACACGGCCACCTGGTCCCGCACGATCATCAGCGTCGGGATCGACTGGATGCCGAAGGCCTGGGCGAGCTCCGGCTGCGCCTCCGTGTCCACCTTGGCGAACAGCAGGTCGGGGTTGTCCTGGGCGGCCTTCTCGTACACCGGCGCGAACTGCTTGCACGGCCCGCACCAGTCGGCCCAGAAGTCGATGAGAATGAACTCGTTCTCGGTGACCGTCCGGTCGAAGTTCTCCTTGGTGAGCTCCACGGTGCTGCTCATGAGCTGAATTCCTCTTCCTGGGTGTCGGTGCGGCTGTCTCCGCCCGGCCATCGACGACAACGGCGCGGCCCGACGGGGTATTCCGTTCCCCCCATTCGGCCCACTCCGTGCCGCCGCCGCGACCGGGCGGACCCGTCCGGCCCAGCGGACGGTCCGGCGCGCCTACCCGAGGTGGCCAGGACCCACACCACCCGGAAGACTGACGGCATGACCGAGACCTTCTCCTACGACGTCGTGGTGATCGGCGCCGGACCCGTCGGCGAGAACGTCGCCGACCGCACGCTCGCCGCCGGACTCTCCACCGCGGTGGTGGAGAGCGAACTCGTCGGCGGCGAGTGCTCCTACTGGGCGTGCATGCCCAGCAAGGCGCTGCTGCGCCCGGTGATCGCCCACGCCGACGCCCGCCGCACCCCCGGCCTGCGGGCCGCCGCCCGCGAACCCCTCGGCGTCGCCGAGGTGCTCGCCCACCGCGACG
The DNA here is from genome assembly GCF_053592575.1 of Streptomyces sp. NPDC002640. NCBI lineage: Bacteria > Bacillati > Actinomycetota > Actinomycetes > Kitasatosporales > Streptomycetaceae > Streptomyces > Streptomyces sp. NPDC002640. The sequence continues at coordinate 41,109 of NZ_JBSFVZ010000030.1, forward strand.
AGTACGCGGCGCACTGGAAGGACGACGGGCAGGTCGAGTGGCTCGACGGCATCGGGGCGCGCCTGCACCGGGGCCACGGCCGACTCGCCGGCCCCCGCACCGTCACCGTCACCACGCCCGACGGCCGTACCGAGACCCTGACGGCCCGGCACGCGGTGGCCGTCTGCACCGGCAGCGCCGCCGCGCTGCCCGGCCTGCCCGGGCTCCGCGACGGCGCCGTCGCCCCTTGGACCAGCAGGGAGGCGACGTCCGCGCGCGAGGTCCCGGGCCGGCTGCTCGTGGTCGGCGGGGGAGTGGTCGCCACCGAGATGGCCACCGCCTGGCAGGCGCTCGGCAGCAAGGTCACCGTGCTGGTGCGCGGCGGCGGGCTGCTGGAGCGGATGGAGCCGTTCGCCGGGGAACTCGTCGCCGAGACGCTGCGCGAGGCCGGGGCCGAGGTGCGCACCGGTGTCTCCGTCACCGAGGTGACCCGGGAGAACGGCACCGTCGTCGCCACCACCGACGGGGGCGACCGGCTGGAGGCGGACGAGATCCTCTTCGCCACCGGCCGCCGGCCCCGCACCGACGACCTCGGGCTGGAGACGGTCGGGATCGACCCCGGCTCCTGGATCGGGGTCGACGACACGCTGCGCGTCGTCGGCAGCGACTGGCTGTACGCGGCGGGCGACGTCAACCACCGCGCACTCCTCACCCACCAGGGGAAGTACCAGGCGCGGATCGCCGGCGACGCGATCGCCGCCCGCTCCCGCGGGCAGGCGCCGCCGACCGCCGCCACCGCCGACGACGGCGCCGTGCCGCAGGTGGTCTTCACCGACCCCGAGGTGGCCTCCGTGGGGCTCACCCTCGCCGAGGCGGAGCGGGCCGGCCACCGGGTGCGCGCGGTGGACGTCGACCTCGCAACCGTGGCGGGCGCCGGACTCTACGTCGACGGCTACCGGGGGCGGGCCCGGATGATCGTCGACCTCGACAAGGAGACCCTCCGGGGCGTCACCTTCGCCGGCCCCGGCGTGGCCGAACTGCTGCACTCGGCGACCGTCGCCGTGGTGGGACAGGTGCCGGTGCCCCGGCTCTGGCACGCCGTCCCGGCCTACCCGACGATCAGCGAGGTGTGGCTGCGCCTCCTGGAGGCCTACCGCGGCTGACCGCCGGGCGCCGCCCCGGACGGACACGTGCGAGCCGTGCCCGCCCGGGGCGGGGACGGCTCACGCGTCCTCGAACTCCCCGGCCATCGCCGCGGCCAGCCGCAGGTGGGGCCGCGCCTCCTCATGACGGCCCTGCCGCTCCAGGGTGCGTCCGAGGAGCAGCCGCGCGTAGTGCTCCACCGGGTCGCGCTCCACCAGCCGGCGGCACTCCGCCTCCGCCCGCCGCAGCTGCGCCGAGTGGTAGTAGGCCCGCGCGAGCAGCAGCCGCGGGCCGCTCTGCTCCGGGACCTCCTCCACCAGCGGGCCGAGCACCCTCGCCGCGCCCGCGTAGTTCTTCCGGTCGAAGTACTTCCGTGCCCGCTCCCAGCGCTCGGCCGGCGTTCCGTAGTCGTAGTACGACCTGGTCGTCTCCACGTCGACCTCCCTTCGCCCGCCTGAACCCCGCGCGGGCGCGGCCTATTCCTGCCCGCCGTGAGGGCCCCGGCGGACTTCTTGTCACGACGAGACACGTCCAGATTGTTGACAAGTCCCTGTCAGGGCTCGACATTACGTGCGAGTAACCACACGAGTAACCCCACGAGTGACGCGCGGGTGACCACCACGCGCGCGTCGCCCGGAGCCGCCACCGTTCGCCGCCCGCACGCGCCCACGGCACGGCACCACCGTGCCGTTTCCCAGGAGGAACCGATGCCGCACCCCACCCGCCGCCTGCGCAGAACCCTCGCCGCCGCCCTCGCGGCGAGCGCCGTCGCCCTCGGGCTCGCCGTCCAGCCCGCCCAGGCCGCCGACCCGCTCGACTACGTCGCCCTCGGCGACAGCTACAGCGCCGGATCGGGCGTCTCGCCCACCGACTTCAGCAGCCCGCTCTGCCTGCGTTCCCAGGTGAACTACCCCAAGGTGATCGCCGAGCGGACCGGCGCCCGGCTCAAGGACGTCACCTGCGGCGCCGCCCAGACCAAGCACTTCACCCAGTCCCAGTACCCGCTGGTCCCGCCGCAGGTGAACGCGGTCACCGCCGACACCGACCTGATCACGCTGACCATCGGCGGCAACGACAACAGCACCTTCATCGGCGCGCTGCTCGCCTGCGGCTCCGCCGGCGTGGTCACCGGCGGATACGGCAACCCCTGCGAGACCCTGCACGGCAGCCGGTTCACCGACGCCGTCGACGAGAGCACCTACCCGGCGCTGAAGAGCGCCCTCGCGGCCGTCAGGGCCAAGGCGCCGAACGCGCGGATCGCCGTCCTCGGCTACCCCTGGATCACCCCCGCGACCTTCGACCCCACCTGCTTCGCCAAGCTGCCCATCGCCCGCGGCGACATCCCCTACCTGCGGAACCTCCAGGGCCACCTCAACGACACCATCGCCCGCGCCGCCCGTGAGTCGGGCGCCGAGTACGTCGACTTCGCCCAGGCCTCCGAGGGCCACGACGCCTGCAAGCCGGCCGGGACCCGCTGGATCGAGCCGGTCCTCGGCGGCAACAGCATCGTGCCCGTCCACCCCAACGCGCTCGGCGAGAGCCGGATGGCCGACCGCACCATGGCGGTGCTCGGCCTCGGCTGACACGGCCGACCCGGGAACGGCGACGCCCGCCCCCTCGGCGCTTCGGCGCGGGAGGGGCGGGCGTCGCACGGTTCGGCGGGGTCAGGACTGGGAGTAGACGCTCTCCACGAAGTCGGCGAGCTTGTCGTCCGTCAGGTGGTGCGCCAGGTCCGCCTCGCTGATCATGCCGATCAGCTTCTTGTTCTCGATCACCGGCAGCCGCTTGATCTGGTGCTCCCGCATCTCCTGGAGCACCTCGTCGACGTCGGCCGAGGCGTCCACCCAGCGCGGCGTGCCCTCGGTGAGGTCGGCGCAGGTGACCTTGGAGGGGTCCTTGCCCGCGGCGACGCACTTCACCACGATGTCGCGGTCGGTGATGATGCCCTGCATCCGCTCGCCGTCGCCGGCGACCGGCAGCGCCCCCACGTCGAGCTCCCGCATCAGCTGGGCGGCCCGGTCCAGCGTCTCGCCCGCGGGGATCCACCGGGCGCCGGGGTGCATGATGTCCTTCGCCGTCGTCATGTCGTCACTCCTCCTCGAAGGGTGCGTGCGCGATTGCCGTTCCTCGGGTTTCCGGACCGCGCGGAACGAACCGGAGTTCCGGGTTCCGATCGTCCCCGTCACCCTGGGCTGGCGGACGTCACGCCCGGTCGTCGCCCTCCATGCGGCGACGGTCCTCCTCGTCCCAGGCGGTTGTGTCACGGGGCTGGGTGTACGGCTCCTCCGTCGGCGGGTGACCGCCCGCGACGGCCCGCTGCCGGACCGTCTCCGCGTCGAACTCCAGACCCAGCAGGATGGCCAGGTTGGTGATCCACAGCCAGATCAAGAAGATCACCACACCGGCCATCGTCCCGTAGGTCTTGTTGTACGAGCCGAAGTTCGCCACGTAGAACGCGAAACCGGCCGAGGCGATCATCCAGAGGAACAAGGCCAGGAAACTGCCCGGGGTGATCCACCGGAAGCCCTTCACCTTGGCGTTCGGGGCCGCCCAGTAGAGGAGCGCGATCATCAGTGTCACGAGGATGATCAGCACCGGCCACTTGGCGAACGACCACACCGTCAGGGCCGTGTCCCCGATGCCGAGGGTGGTGCCCACCTGGCGGGCCAGACCGCCGGTGAAGACCACGATGATCGCGCTGACCGCGGTCATCACCATCAGCACCACGGTGATCCCGACCCGCACCGGCAGGACCTTCCACACCGGACGGCCCTCCGGGATGTCGTAGACGGCGTTGGCCGAGCGGATGAACGCCGCGACGTACCCGGACGCCGACCAGATCGCGAGCACCAGACCGACGACCGCCACGATCGAGCCGACCCCGGCACTGCCCTGCAGTTGGTCCACCGCACGGGTCAGGACGTCCCGGGCGGGCCCGGGGGCCAGCTTGGTGACGTTGTCCATCACCCGGTCCGTGGCGCTCCGGCCCATGATGCCCAGCAGGGAGACCAGGACCAGCAGGGCGGGAAAGAGCGAAAGCACCGCGTAGTAGGTCAGCGCCGCCGCCCGGTCGGTGAGTTCGTCGTCCTTGAACTCCTTGAGGGCGCCCTTGAAGACCTTGCCCCAGCGGGGTTTCGGCAGGTCGGTCGGACTGCCGGGGGCGTTGCGCTCCACCGCGTCGGAAGGCCCGAACTCCCTCGCACCGGAGCCTTCGTCGCCGTGACGCCGTTCCCGGCCGGCATCGGCCGGCCCTACGGGACGCCCACCGCGGTCGGCGTCGCCCTCGCCGTGGTCGCCACTTCCTGGAAGATGCATTTTCGCCATGTACGCCGGGTATCCTGCGCGCCCCCGGATACGCACGGGGGTACGGGGAGCCATTCGGGTGGGGGACCTCCGCGGCGCGGACAGGCCCCCGACGGCCCCTTCCGCCACCGCATCCGGCCCTTCCCCGGCCCGCGGCCCGCGGCCGAAAAAAACGCTTGGACGAGGCGAAGCGCCCCACGGAAGACTTCCCGCTCCGGGTTCATCCCAATTGTCCTGCCCGGACGCACCACGACCCCGAGGCGCACACATGGACTCGCCTGAGAAACCGCAGGGCCCTCGCCGAGGGCCCGTCCTCCTCGCACTCCGCCACTACGGCCGGGAACTCGCCCGCCTGCGGCGCTTCACCGTCCCCGCCCTGCTCCTCCCGGCGCTGGGCAACATCGGCCTCTACTACGTCGCGCCGCTGATCGTCGCCAAGCTCATCGGCCACGTCGCCGGTGACGACGACGCGGGCACCACCGCCGGGGCCGGCTCCGCGCTGCCCTACGTCCTCGGCTTCGCCGGCGTGCTGCTGTTCGCCGAGGCGCTCTGGCGGCTGGGCCTGCACTGCCTGAACCGCGTCGACTCCTACGGCATCGAGCACCTCTACGTCGTCGGCATGGACGAGCTCTACGCCAAGGACTCGGCCTTCTTCCACGACAACTTCGCCGGCTCCCTCACCAAACGGGTCCTCAGCTTCGCCACCCGCTTCGAGGAGTTCGCCGACACACTGACCTTCAACATCATGGGCAGCTTCGTGCCGCTCGCCTTCGGTTCCGTGGTCCTGTGGAACTACGACCCGCTGCTCGTCGTCGGGCTGCTGACCATGCTCGCGGTGACCGCCGTCTGCGTGGTGCCGCTGATCCGCCGCCGCCAGAGGCTGGTCGCCCGGCGGGAGGAGGCCATCGCCCGCGTCTCCGGACACGTCGCCGACAGCCTGATGAACATGGAGACCGTCCGCGCCTTCGCCGCCGAGCGGCGCGAAGCCGCCGAACACCGCGCCCGGGTGGCCGAGTCACGACGGCTCACCCTGCGGTCGTGGGACTACGGCAACCTGCGCATCGACACGCTGATCGCCCCCATGTCCGTCCTCACCAACCTGCTGGGACTGACGCTGGCGGTGTCGCTCGGCGGCGGCTCCCACAGCGTGGAGGCCGTCGTCGTCGCCTTCACCTACTACACCAACGCCACCCGCATCATGTTCGAGTTCAACCAGATCTACCGCCGTCTGGAGAGCTCGATGACCGAGGCCGCCCAGTTCACCGAGCTGCTCCTGGACCCCCCGACGGTGCTCGACCCGCCGGAGCCCGAGCCGCTGCGGCCCGACGGGTCCGACGTCCGCTTCGAGCGGGTGACGTTCGCGCACGGGGGCGGCAAGCCGCCCGCGCACGGGGGCGGCAAGCCGCTCTTCGAGGACCTGGACCTCACGGTCCCCGGCGGGTCCAAGATCGGCCTGGTCGGCCGCTCCGGCGGCGGCAAGACCACCCTGACCCGGCTGCTGCTGCGGATGACCGACATCGACCGGGGCCGCATCCTGATCGGCGGTCAGGACATCAGCAAGCTGCGCCAGGCCGACCTGCGCAGCATGATCGCCTACGTCCCGCAGGAACCGGCGATGTTCCACCGCACCCTGAAGGAGAACATCGCCTTCGCCAGGCCGGACGCCACGGACGCGGAGATCCGCCGCGCGGCCGAGGCCGCGCACGTCACCGAGTTCGCCGACGCCCTGCCCGACGGCTTCGACACCATGGTGGGCGAACGCGGCGTCAAGCTCTCCGGAGGCCAGCGCCAGCGGGTGGCGCTCGCCCGGGCCATCCTGCGCGACGCGCCGGTGCTGCTCCTCGACGAGGCCACCAGCGCGCTCGACTCGGAGAGCGAGATCCTCATCCAGGAGGCGCTCTGGCGGCTGATGGAGGGCCGCACGGCACTGGTGGTGGCCCACCGGCTCAGCACGGTGGCCGGCATGGACCGCCTGGTGGTCCTGGACCGGGGACGGATCATCGAGCAGGGCGCCCACCAGGAACTGCTCACCGCCGGCGGCGTCTACGCCAAGCTGTGGGAGCACCAGTCCGGCGGATTCCTCGAGGACGACGACCCGGCCTGGGCCGACGAACCGGCCTGACCGGCCCCGCCGCGCCAGGGCGCCCGCCGCGCCCCCGGCACCGGGGGCGCGGCGGGCGCCGTCCGAGGTCTGGTCCGCCGCCGCCCGCGTGTTCTAGGTTGCGCGCATGCCAGATCTGCCGGGCCGGACCACGGCCGACGTCCTCGCCCGCCTCGACGCGCTGCGCGCCGCCGACCTGCCCGTGCGCGGCGGCCGGACCATGGCGTACGTCTACGACTCCGGACTCGACGAGACCGAGGAACTGGCGCTCGCGGCCCAGGCCCGGGCGGCCGGCGTCAACGGGCTGGACATGACCGTGTTCCCCAGCGTCGTCGCCCTGGAGAACGAGGTGGTCGCCCGCGCGGCCCGGCTGCTCGGCGGCGACGGGCGCACCGCGGGCGTGTTCACCAGCGGCGGGACCGAGAGCTGCCTGCTCGCCGTCCTGACGGCGCGCGAGCACGCCCGCCGCACGCGCGGCCCGCGGGCCGGCGCCGAGCTGGTGCTGCCCACCACCGCGCACGCCGCCTTCCACAAGGCCGCGCACCTCTTCGGGCTGGACGTCGTGGAGGTGCCCGTCGACCCGGTGACCTGCGAGGCGAGGGCCGAGGACATGGCCGCCGCGATCACCGGCCGCACCGCCCTGGTGGTGGTCTCCGCCCCGTCCTACCCGCACGGCGTGATCGACCCCGTCGCCGAGGTCGCCGCCGCGGCGGCCGCCCGCGGGGTGCTCTGCCACGTCGACGCCTGCATCGGCGGCTGGTACCTCGGCCATCTCCGGCTCGCCCCCGACGCCCCGGAGCTGCCCGCCTTCGACCTCTCCGTACCCGGCGTCACCTCGCTCTCCGTGGACCTGCACAAGTACGGGTACACCCCCAAGGGCGCCTCGGTGCTCCTGTTCCAGGACGCGGACCTCCGGCGCCACGGCTGGTTCGCCCACGCCGGATGGCCGGGGTATCCGGTGGTCAACCCCACGCTGCAGGGCACGCGTTCGGCCGCGCCGCTGGCCGGCGCCTGGGCGGTGCTGGAACACATCGGCACGGACGGGTACACCGCGCTCGCCCGGCGCGTCCACGCGGCCACGGCCCGGCTCGCCGAGGGCATCGCCGCCGTGGACGGCCTGCGGGTGCTGGGGCGGCCCCGCGCCTCCCTGCTCGCCGTGGCCTCCGACGACCCGGCGCTGGACCCGTTCGTGCTGGCCGACGAGATGAGGACGGCCGGCTGGTACCTGCAGCCCCAGCCGGCCCGCGGTTCCTCCCCGGCCAACCTGCACCTGACCGTCACCGCGGCCGCCGCCGACGAGTCCCGGACGGGCGAGCTGCTGGCCGAGCTGGAGAAGGCGGCCCAGCGGGCCAGGGCGGTGGGGCCCGCGGTGGTGGACCCGCGGATCGCCGCCCTCGCGGCCGCCCTGGACCCGGACACGCTCGGACCCGAGGAGGTCGCCGCCGCCCTCGCGCTCGCCGGGGTCGCCGACGACGGCACCCTGCCCGGGCGGACCGCGCCGGTCCTGGCCGTGCTCCAGGCCATGCCACCCGCCCTGGCGGAACGGCTGCTGCCGGAGGTGATCGGGCGGCTCTACCGTTCCGGGGCGCACCACTGAGAGGAGCGGACCTCGCCGCCGCGGCGGCGGTCACGGTGTCCGGCTCAGGCACGGGTGCCCGATCCCTTCCCGGGGCGCATCCCCCGCGAGAGCTACAGGAGCCGTCCATGTGCGGGTGATGCGCGGACGGCGCCGGATCCTCCTCCACCGGCTGAACCCACGCACGCGCCGCCCGGAACACCGAGGTGGATACGACGCAGGCCGACCGGTCGTACTCCTGTGGCCGGACCGCGCGGCCGGGCCGACCGGAGCCTCGTGCGGTCCTCGCACGAACGGCCCCCGCCCCGCTCACCCGCTACCCGCGGTGTTGCCGCCGGGCGCGGCGGCCGGACCGCGGGGCGGTGCCGCCGCGTTCTGCCGTGCGGGCGATGTTGCGGGCCATGCCGCCGAAGACCACCGCGTGGAAGGGCGACACCCCCCACCAGTAGGCGTGGCCCAGCAGACCGTGCGGATGGAACAGGGCCCGCTGCCGGTACCGGGTGCGGCCGTCCGGCCCGGTGTCCACGCACATCTCCAGCCAGGCGAGCCCCGGCAGCCGCATCTCCGCCCGCAGCCGCAGGGACCGGCCGCGGTCGATCTCCTCGACCCGCCAGAAGTCGAGGGAGTCCCCCGCCCGCAGCCGTGTCGCGTCCCGGCGGCCACGGCGCAGGCCGACACCGCCCGCCAGCCGGTCGAGCAGACCCCGCACCGACCAGGCCAGCGGGAACGAGTACCAGCCGTTCTCGCCACCGATGCCCTCCACCACCCGCCACAACGCCTCCGGCGGGGCGTCCACCGTCCGCTCCCGTTCGTCCGTGTACAGGCTGCCGCCCGCCCAGTCCGGGTCCGTGGGCAGCGGGTCGCTGGGCGCTCCCGGCACCGCGGCGTTCGACCAGCGGGTGTCCACCCGCGCCTCCCGGACGTTGCGCAGCGCCAGCCGTACCGCCTGCTCGAAGCTCAACATGCCGCCGGGCGGGTCCGGCACGTACCGGCTGATGTCCTGCTCCCGGCACACCACCTCGTGCCGCAGCGACTCGGTCAGCGGCTTGGCGATCGACGCCGGCACCGGCGTCACCAGGCCCACCCAGTGGCTGGACAGGCGCGGTGTGAGCACCGGGACCGGCACGATCACCCGGTGCGGCAGGCCCGCCACCTCCGCGTAGCCCCGCATCATGTCCCGGTACGTGAGGATGTCCGGCCCCCCGACGTCGAAGGTCCGGTTGACGTCCTCGGGCAGCCGGGCGCAGCCCACCAGCAGCCGCAGGACGTCGCGGACCGCGACGGGCTGGATCCGCGTCCGCACCCAGCTCGGGGTGACCATCACCGGCAGCCGCTCGGTCAGGTAGCGCAGCATCTCGAAGGAGGCCGAGCCGGAGCCGATGATCACGGCGGCCCGCAGCACCGCCGTCGGCACGCCCGAGGCCAGCAGGACCCGGCCCACCTCCGCCCGCGAGCGCAGGTGCGGCGACAGCTCCTCCTCCGGCACGCCCGCCGGGGTGAGGCCGCCCAGGTAGACGATCCTGCGGACACCCGCTGCGCGGGCCCGCTCGCCGAAGATCGTCGCGGCCCGCCGGTCGGTGTCCTCGAAGCCCGGGCCGGTCCCCAGCGCGTGGACCAGGTAGTACGCCACGTCGACGTCCCGCAGGGCGTCCGCCGTGGAGGCGGCGTCGGTGACGTCACCGCGGACCACCTCCACCTGCCCGGCCCACGGATGGTCGCGGAGCTTGCCGGGGGAGCGCGCCAGGCAGCGCACCCGGTACCCGGCGGCCAGCAGTTCGGGGACCAGACGCCCCCCGATGTAACCGGTCGCACCGGTGACCAGGCAGCGCGGCGCCGCGCCGCCCCGGGGCTCCTCGCTCATCGGTCCGCTCCCGTCGTCGTCCTCACGCCCGTCGCCGCGCACACGGCCCGTTCCAGGATCGTCCAGCCCCGCACGCCCCGCATCGCGAAGGGCGCGGTGCGGGCCGCGGGTGCGGGCGGGCGGACGACGCGACGACCGGCGTGCCGCGGCGCGGACCGCGCCGGGACACGCCGGTCACCGGTCGGGTCAGGCGGCCTGCCGCAGACCCAGCCGCTCGGTCGGCACCTGGGCCGTCTCCCGCGCGGTGAGCCCCGCCACCAGCGGGCCCAGGCACAGGACGGCGGTGAACAGGGCCACCGCGGACCAGTCGTCACCGTTCGGCCCGGCGAACTCCGCCGCGAAGGTGACCGCGAAACCGGAGATCGCGAAGCCGATCTGGGTGCCGATCGCCATGCCGGACAGGCGCACCCGGGTGGAGAACATCTCGCCGTAGAAGGCCGGCCAGATGCCGTTCGCCGCGCTGTAGACCACGCCGAAGAGCAGGATGCCGAGCACCAGGACCAGCGGGAACGAACCGGTGGAGATGGCCCACAGGTAGGCGAACATCAGCACCGGGCTGCCCACCGCGCCGATCAGGTACACCGGCCGCCGCCCGATCCGGTCGGACAGCGAGGCCCACAGCGGAATCGCCGCCAGCGCCACGGCGTTGGCGAGCGCCGCCACCCACAGCATCCCGGTCCGCGACATGCCGACCGCGTCGCTGGTGGCGTACGAGAGCGCCCACACCGTGAAGATGGTGGACACCGAGGCGACCAGCGCGCCGGCCACCACCCGCAGCACGTCCTGCCAGTGCTCGCGCATCAGCACCACCAGCGGCAGCTTCACCACGCCCTCGGTGGCGGCCTGCTCGGTGAACGCGGGGGTCTCGTCCAGACGGCGGCGGATCACGTAACCCACCACCATCACCGCGACGCTCAGCCAGAACGGCACCCGCCAGCCCCAGCTCATCAGCTGCTCCTCGGGGAGCGCCGCGACCGGGATGAAGACCAGCGTGGCGATCAGCTGACCGCCCTGGGTGCCGCTGAGGGTGAAGCTGGTGAAGAACCCGCGCCTGCCCGGCGGCGCGTGCTCGAGCGTCATCGAACTCGCGCTGGCCTGCTCACCGGCGGCGGATATGCCCTGCAGGACGCGGCAGAACACCAGCAGCGTCGGGGCGAGCACGCCGACCTGCTCGTACGTCGGCAGACATCCGATCAGGAAGGTCGAGATGCCCATGAGGAACAGGGTGAACACCATGATCTTCTTGCGGCCCAGCCGGTCGCCGTAGTGGCCCAGGAAGAGCGCACCCAGTGGCCGTGCCGCGTAGGCGACGCCGAACGAGCCCAGCGAGAGCAGCGTCGCGGTCGCCGGATCGGACTCGTCGAAGAAGATCTTCGGGAAGATCAGGGCCGCCGCGCTGCCGTAGATGAAGAAGTCGTAGTACTCCAGCGCGCTGCCGATCCAGGCCGCGGCGGCGGCCTTTCTCGGCTGGGCCGTCGGCGTCTCGGGCGGTGCGGCGGGGACGGACACGGGCGTGCTCCTTCGGCGAACTCCGGCGTGAGGCGGAGGAAGGGGGGAGGGGACGGGGAGCCGGAACCCTGTGGTGCTGGGCGGCCGGACCGGGGTCCCGGTGCGACCCCGGCTAATTAACCCACTGGATAGTTACTAGGGGTTGGGCAGTGATGTTGCGCCGAGGTGTCGCGGGTGTCAAGGGGGTGTGTTCCGTCCTCCGGCGGTGCGGCCCCCGGCCGGTCAGGCGGCGGTCAGATAGGCGACGACCGTGTCGCAGAGCATGTTCCGGTAGTGCTCGCGCCGCTCCTCGGCCACCAGGTCCCGTCCGAACAGGGCGCCGAACGTATGCCGGTTGGAGACCCGGAAGAAGCAGAACGCGCTGATCATGGCGTGCAGGTCCACGGCGTCCACGTCGTCCCGGAAGACGCCGGCCGCCCGGCCCGACGCCAGGATGCGCCCGATCACGTCCAGCGCCGGACTGCCCATCCGCGTCAGCCGCTCCGACGAGACGATGTGCTCGGCCTCGTGGATGTTCTCGATGCTCACCAGCCGGATGAAGTCCGGGTGCCGCTCATGGTGGTCGAAGGTGACCTCGCACAGCCGGCGGATCGCCGACACCGGGTCGAGGTGGTCGACGTCCAGGTCCTGCTCGGCCTCGCGGATCACGGCGTAGGCGCGTTCCAGCACCGCGGTGAAGAGCTGCTCCTTGCCGCCGAAGTAGTAGTAGATCATCCGCTTGGTGGTGCGGGTGCGGGCGGCGATCTCGTCCACCCTCGCCCCCGCGTACCCGGCGCGGGCGAACTCCTCGGTGGCCACCTCGAGGATCTCGGCCTGGGTGCGGGCGGCGTCCCGTACCCGGCCGCCGGTCTTCCCCGCGGGCTTGTCGACGCTGGTCAATGCGGATCCTCGCAGGGCTAGGTGCTGCCGGCCGCCCGGCGGCCGGAGGGTGTCAGCGTGATTCTAGGAAACGCCCCGAGGCTTCCGGTCGAGCAGGCGCAGCTGATATGAGTAACGTACTAGTTCGTACATTAGGAGGCGCAGTGGCCGAGGGCTCGTATCTGGTGGGACTGATCGGGTCGGGGATCGGGCCGTCGCTGAGTCCGGCGCTCCACGAACAGGAGGCCGGCCGACAGGGGCTGCGCTGTCTCTACCGCCTGATCGACATCGACGTCCTCGGGGCCGCCCCCGAGGACGTCGGCCGCCTGGTGCGCGCCGCGCGGGAGCTCGGCTTCGACGGCCTCAACATCACCCACCCGTGCAAGCAGTTGGTCGTCGAGCACCTCGACGCGCTCTCGCCGCAGGCCGAGGCGCTCGGCGCGGTCAACACCGTGGTGTTCCGGGACGGACGGGCCACCGGTCACAACACCGACGTCACCGGGTTCGCCGCCTCCTTCGCCCGCGGCCTGCCCGATGCGCCGCTGGAGCACGTGGTCCAGCTCGGCGCCGGGGGAGCGGGCGCCGCCGTCGCCCACGCCCTGCTCACCCTCGGCGCGGGGCGGATCACCGTGGTGGACGCCCTGCCCGGCCGCGCCGAAGCCCTCGCCGCCGCGCTGACCGCGCACTTCGGCGACGGCCGCGCCACCGCGGCACCCGCCGGCACGGACACGCTGGCCGGGCTGCTGGCCCGGGCCGACGGCGTCGTCCACGCCACCCCCACCGGCATGGCCCACCACCCCGGTCTGCCGTTCCCCGCCGAACTCCTCGACCCCCGGCTGTGGGTGGCCGAGGTGGTCTACCGCCCGCTGGAGACCGAACTGCTGCGGGCCGCCCGCGCGGCCGGCTGCGCCACCCTCGACGGCGGGGGCATGGCCGTCTTCCAGGCCGTCGACGCGTTCCGCCTCTTCACGGGCCGGGAGCCGGACGCCGAGCGGATGCTCGCGGAGTTCGCCGCCCTGGCCGGCGCGGCGGGGACCCGCGGCTGAACCCCCGGCCCGCCGGGCCGCACCGTCCAGTCCCGTCACGCCGCCCGTCACTCTGCCCGTCGCCGTGCAAGGAGCATCCCGTGCGCACGTCCATCGCCACCGTCTCGCTCAGCGGCTCGCTCACCGAGAAGCTGACCGCCGCCTCCCGCGCCGGATTCGACGGTGTGGAGATCTTCGAGAACGACCTGCTGGCCAGCCCGCTCACCCCCGAGGAGATCCGCGACCGGTGCGCCGACCTCGGTCTGCGGATCGAGCTCTACCAGCCGATGCGCGACATCGAGGCGGTGCCGCCCGAGGAGTTCGCGCGCAACCTGCGCCGCGCCCGCCACAAGTTCGCCCTGATGCGCCGCCTCGGGGCCGACACCGTGCTGGTCTGCTCCAGTGTCTCCCCGCTCGCCGTGGACGACGACGCGCTGGCCGCCGAGCAGCTCCACCGACTGGCCGGAGCCGCCGAGGAGCACGGCGTCCGGGTCGCCTACGAGGCCCTGGCGTGGGGGCGGCACGTCAATACCTACGACCACGCCTGGCGGATCGTCGAGGCCGCCGCCCACCCGGCCCTCGGCACCTGCCTGGACAGCTTCCACATCCTCTCCCGCGGCTCCGATCCCGCGGGCATCGAGGACATCCCGGGGGAGAAGATCTTCTTCCTCCAGCTCGCGGACGCCCCGCTGCTCGCCATGGACGTCCTCCAGTGGAGCCGCCACTACCGCTGCTTCCCGGGACAGGGCGGCTTCGACGTCGCGGGACTGGTCCGCCACGTGATGCGGGCCGGATACCGGGGGCCGCTCTCGCTGGAGGTCTTCAACGACGTGTTCCGGCAGGCCGAGGCCGGCCCCACCGCCGTGGACGCCCGCCGCTCCCTGCTGGTCCTCCAGGAACAGGCGGGCATCGACGAGCTCCCGCCCCCGGTGGTGCCCACCGGCGTGGCCTTCGCCGAACTGGTCACCCCGGACGCGGAACCGCTCGGCGCGACCCTCGCCGCGCTGGGGTTCGCCCGCACCGCCCGCCACCGGTCCAAGCCGGTGGACCTCTGGGAACAGGGCGAGGCGCGGATCCTGCTGAACACCGGGCCGGCGGTGCCGCGCGGCGGCACCCGGATCGCGGCCGTGGGGCTGGAGTCACCCGACCCCGAGGGCGCCGCCCGCCGGGCCGAGGCGCTGCTGGCCCCCGTGCTGCCCCGCCGCCGTGCCGCCCGCGACGCCGAGCTGGACGCGGTGGCCGCCCCGGACGGCACCGAACTCTTCTTCTGCGCCACCGGACGACCGGAACTGCCCGACTGGCGGGGGGACTTCACACCTGGGCCGGCGCCCGGGGAGCGGGCCGAGGGCGACCTGCGGCGCATCGACCATCTGGCCCTCACCCAGCCCTGGCACCAGTTCGACGAGGCGGCGCTGTTCCACCGCAGCGTGCTGGGCCTCCACGCCCAGGAGAGCGTGGACGTGGCGGAACCCTACGGGCTCTTCCGCAGCCGTGCGGTCACCAACGGGGACGGCGGCGTGCGCATCGCCCTCGGTGTCGGCCCCGCCCCCACCGACGACGACGCCCGCCCCCAGCACATCGCGCTGGCCACCGCCGACGTGGTCCTGGCGGCGCGCCGGTTCCGGGACGCCGGCGGTGAGCCGCTGCCCATCCCCGGCAACTACTACGACGACCTCGCCGCCCGGTTCGACCTGCCCGAGGAGGAACTGGCGGCCTTCCGCGAGCTCGGCGTCCTCTACGACCGCGACGAGCACGGCGAGTTCCGGCACTTCTACACCCGCACCGTGGGCCGGGTCTTCTTCGAGCTGGTGCAGCGCGACGGCGGCTACCGGGGCTACGGGGCGCAGAACGCGCCCGTGCGGATGGCCGCCCAGCGGGGCGGCCGCGGCTGACGGCGACGCGACGGAGGCTGACGGCCACACGGAAGACGGGTGCGCCCCGGACGACGTGTCGTCGCCCGGGGCGCACCCGTCGTGGTGCGGCGGATCAGGCCGCCGGAGCCGGGAAGGTCGGGTACTCCACGCCGGAGACGTGCTGCACCACCCGGACGACCTGGCACGAGTAGCCGAACTCGTTGTCGTACCAGAGGTAGAGGATCGCGTTGTCGCCCTCCACCTTGGTCGCGCCGGCGTCGACGATCGAGGCGTGACGCGAGCCGATGAAGTCGCTGGAGACCGCGTCGGGGGCGCTGATGAAGTCGATCTGCCGCTTCAGCGGCGAGGTCAGCGACACCTCACGCAGGTACTCGAGGACCTCGGCCCGGGAGGTCTCCCGCTTCAGCTGCAGGTTGAGGATGGCGATCGACACGTCCGGGGTGGGGACGCGGATCGAGCTGCCCGTGATGGTCGCCTTGAGGTCCGGCAGGGCCTTCGCCACGGCGGAGGCGGCGCCGGTCTCCGTGATGACCATGTTCAGCGGCGCGGAGCGGCCACGACGGTCGCCCTTGTGGTAGTTGTCCAGCAGGTTCTGGTCGTTGGTGAACGAGTGGATCGTCTCCACGTGACCGCGCAGGACGCCGTACTCGTCCTCCATCGCCTTTAGCGGCGGCACGATCGCGTTGGTCGTGCAGGAGGCGCAGGAGATGATGTCCTCGTCCGGCTTGATCATGTCGTGGTTGACGCCGTGGACGATGTTCGGGACGTCGCCCTTGCCCGGAGCCGTCAGCACGACCTTGTCGATGCCGGGGCGCAGGTGCTGGGAGAGGCCCTCGCGGTCGCGCCACTTGCCGGTGTTGTCGATGAGGATGGCGTTCTTGATGCCGTACTCGGTGTAGTCGACCGACCGGGGCGAGTCCGAGTAGATCACCTGGATCGTGTGGCCGTTGGCGACGATCCGGTTGTTCGCCTCGTCGACGGTGATGGTGCCCTGGAACTGGCCGTGGATCGAGTCGCGGCGCAGCAGCGAGGCGCGCTTGACCAGGTCCCCGTCCCCGCCGTTGCGGACCACGATGGCCTTCAGGCGCAGACCGTTGCCGGAGCCGGCCTTCTCGATGAGCAGGCGGGCCAGCAGACGGCCGATGCGGCCGAAGCCGTAGAGGACGACGTCGCGGCCGTCACGGCGCTCGATCTTGTTCGCGCCGGTGGCGCCGGCGACGGCCTCGGCGGTGAACTCCTCGACCGACAGGCCGCGGTCGTCGGCCTTGTGGGCCACGGCCAGCATGCCGATGTCGATCTGCGAGGGGCCGAGGTCCAGCTGGGTAAGGGCCTGCAGGAACGGCATCGTCTCCACGACCGACAGTTCGCCGCCGACGATCTGCCGGGCGAAACGGTGGGTCTTGAGGATGCTGATGACCGACTTGTTCACCAGGGAGCGGCTGTGGACCAGGACCGTGACGTCCCGCTCGCGGTGCAGCTTCCCGATGATCGGGATCATCGACTCCGCGATCTCCTCGCGGTTCTTCCAGTTGGTGAACGAGTCCTCGGTGGCAGTCACAAGTTCATCTTTCGAGCTAGGCGGCGCTCACATGTTAACCATCTCGAAGGATGGTCGTTCAAGGCGGGGCCCGGCGGGGGGTGCGGGTGGGGTGCGCGTGTCCGGTTCGCCCGGTTGCACGGCTTTTGCGGTGTCGGTGCGCGGCGAAGCGTGTGCGGATGATCACGCGGCGGTTCCCGTGAGGGAGCGGGGTGGCCGCACGCGGCGTGTCAGGGGGGAGGGTGCGGGCGCCTTGGCCGGCACGGGTCCGCAGCGCGGAGCGCACGGGCGGCGTACGGGCCGCCCCTGGGGGCGGAGGGAGGCGGCTTACGCGGTGGCCGCGGGGTGACGGGCGTCGCGACCCGCACCGCCGGGCAACACCGCCGTGCGTCACGGCGACGCCGGCGAACGCGACAGCCGGCGGACGCGACACGTCCCGCGGCGCGGCTCCCTGCCAGTGGTGCCCGCCACACCGGTGGCCGGTGCGGTACCGGCGATACCCGCCCTACCGGTGGCCGGTGCGGTACCGGCGACGACTCGACGTATCAGCGGAGCTCGCCCTGCCGGCGGGCGGTGGCGAGCCGGTGCCGTGGGGCGGGCGGTGCTCCACCGTCACGGCATGCCGTCGGCGGTCGCCGCCCTGCTCGCGGTGCCCGCCGTACCGGCGGGCGGCACCTACCGCCGTGGCTGTCGCACCGGCGGGGCCGGAGGGCGTGGGCCGGGGAGTCGGGGTGTCAGGCCGTGAGGGTCATGAAGCCGCCCCGGGTGGGGCCGCCGTTCATCAGCGCCGGGACGTCGACGACCTCGGGCAGCCGCTCCACGGAGAGGACCACCGCGCCGCCCGCCCGCGCGGCGTCCCCGCACCAGGCGTTCATGTCGGACTCGCCCAGCACCAGCGCCGCGATCGACGGGATGACCGCGCCCTGGTCCCCGGGGCCGTCCACCACGCACGCCGTGTGCTTGGGGAAGATGCTCCACCCCTCACAGGTGGGGAGCGACCGGTCCTCGGTCCCGAGCGGGGGCAGGGCCTCGTGGAACGGCGCACCGCTGAGCAGCAGCAGCGGCGTTGCGCCGGGCACGAACATCGCTTTCTCCGGATCCAGAAGCATCCGCCAACTCTGGCAGGTGGACACCCCGGTTGACCAGCCGCCTCGGGCAACGAACACGGATCAGCCCTCCACCGGGCGCCCGCCGAGCAGCTCGACCGCCCCGGCTCCCCGCTCACGTGCCGCCAGACACTCCCGTACCCGCGCCGCGTCCCGCTCCGGCAGCGCGCCGTCCAGCTCCTCCGCCGGAACCGCCCGCCAGGCCCCCGGGCCGGTGCTCCGGGCCTCGGCCGTCCCGCCGAGCACCCCGCCGTCGTACACGTGCAGCACCTCGGCCGGGAGGCGGGCGCCGTCGTCCCCGCAGGGCGCGCCCTGGAGCCAGTCGACGGCCAGCAGCCCGCCCACCGGCGCGGCGGACCCGAGGTGTTCCCGGGTGGCGCGCAGGGCCGCCCCGCGCGGGGTCCCGCCGGCCTCCACGGCGGCGCAGGGCAGCGCCCAGTCACCGTCCGGCACGGCGCGCACCAGCACCACACGGCCCGCCGGATCCGTGACCAGCACGGCGGCCCCGGTGAACACCTTGGTCCGCAGCGCCCGCAGGTCGCACGGTGTGGGGCGGTCCGGATGCCCGGGCCGCCCCCGGCGGGGCGTGGGCAGACCGACGGCGGAGCCGGGCTGGGGCAGGCCGCCCTCCAGGTGCGCGACCGTGCCCTCGGCCAGGGCCCGCAGCCCGTAGCGGAGCCGGTTGCCGATCTGGGCCGGGAGTACCGCGAGCGCCTCCCGCGGCTCCAGCCAGTGGACCGCGAGGATCTCCCCGTCGGGGAAGCGGATCGCCGCGGCCTGCTCCTCGGTGAGCGGACCGACCGTGAAGACGTGCACGTCCAGCGCCCGGCCGTAGTCGCGGGCCGGGGTGCTGTCCACCGCGACCAGCCGGCCCACCGGCACCTCCGTCAGCCCCAGCTCCTCGGCCAGCTCGCGGGCCGCGCCCCGGCGCGGAGACTCCTGGGCGAGGACCATCCCGCCGGGCAGGCCGTAGGGGGAGCCGCCGCCGTGGTCGTAGGAGTGCTCGGCCACCAGCACCCTGCCGCGCGCGTCGGAGACCAGCGCGGCGGCGGCCATCATCGGCGAGGGCAGCAGCGCGAAGCGGTCCCGCGGGTCCACCGGCACCGCGCGCCCCTGCCGCAGCTGGGCGGTGTGCGACCCCAGGGAGGCCCGCAGCGCCGCCGTCACCCGGCGGCGCAAGGGATCCGGCAGCCTGCGCAGCGCCTCCCGCTCGGGCACGTACTCGACGGCCCGCAGCTCCTCGTGCTGGAGGGACATCCTCTCCACCGGCACCGGCCGGCGCGGGTGCACGGCGTAGACGCAGGCGACGTGGGACCGGCCGTAGACCTCCTTGGGCATGCTGTCGACCGCCAGCAGGCGCCCCACCCGCGCCCCCCGGATCCCGAGCTCCTCCTCGAGCTCGCGCTCGAGGGCGGTCACCGGCTCCTCGTCGTCGACCATGCCGCCGGGCAGGTCCCAGCCCTCCTTGTACGAGGGGTCGACCAGCAGGATGCGGCCGTCCTCGTCGCGGATCAGCGCGTCCGCGGCCATCACGGGGGCCGGGTGCACCGCCAGGTAGGCCGCGAGGTCGGCCGGATCGGCCGCGGGCTGGGTCGTCGGGGGCTGGGTCGTCGCGGACTGGGTCGTCGTCATGGAGAGTCCTCCACCGGGCGCCGCATGCGGCGTCTCCTCCCGTCGAACGAATGTGTGCTCGTCAGGGGCAACGAGTGGAGGTGACCGTGCGTAACGGCTGGTTTCGGACGTTCTCGCCGGGTCAGGCCCTGACCGGGGCGGGCCCCGCCGTCACCAGGTGTCGACGAACCGCCCCTCCCCGGGCGCGTCCCACCCGGCCGCGTTCGACCCCGTCGCGTCCCGCCCCGTCGCGTCCCGCCCCGCCGCGCCGCCGTCCAGCGCGGAGACGATCCACGCGCGGGAGGAGGCCGGGTCGATCACCGCGTCGATCTCCAGCGCGGCCGCCGCGTTCACCGCCTTGCCCCGCTCGTGGAGCTCGGCCACCCGCGCCTCGAAGGCCCGCTGCCGCTCGGCCGGGTCCTCGATCGCCTCCAGCTCGCGGCGGAAGCCCAGCCGGACCGCGCCCTCGAGCCCCATCCCGCCGAACTCCCCGCTGGGCCAGGCCGCGGTCGCCACCGGAGCCCGGGTCGAACCGCCGAGCATGGCCATCGCGCCCAGCCCGTACGCCTTGCGCAGCACGAGACCCACCAGCGGCACCCGCAGGTTGGCGCCGGTGACGAAGAGCCGGGAGAAGTGCCGGACCGTGGCCGTGCGTTCGGCGTCGGGACCCACCATGAAGCCGGGGGTGTCGCAAAGCGAGACCACCGGCAGCCCGAAGGCGTCGCACAGGTGGAGGAAGCGTGCCGCCTTGTCGGCCGCGTCCCGGTCGATCGCGCCGCCCAGGTGCGCCGGGTTGCTGGCGAGCAGGCCCAGCGGCCGCCCCTCGACCCGCACCAGGCAGGTCAGGATCCCCACCCCGAACTCCGGCCGCAGTTCCAGCACCGAGCCGGTGTCCGCCAGGCCCCGCACCGCCGCGCGCACGTCGTAGGCGCGGCGCCGGTTCTCCGGGACGACCCGCCGCAGCAGCCGTGGATCCGGGGCCTCCCACTCGTCGGCCGGGCCGTGGAAGTAGGACAGGTACCGCCGTGCCACCCGGACCGCCTCGGCCTCGTCGGCGACGGCGACGTCCACCACCCCGTTGGGAACCTGGACCGACAGCGGACCGACCTCCTCGGGCCGGTACACCCCGAGTCCGCCACCCTCGATCATCGCCGGCCCGCCCATGCCGATGGTGGCCTCGGGCGTCGCGATCACCACGTCGCAGCAGCCCAGCAGGGCCGCGTTCCCGGCGAAGCAGCGTCCCGAGGCGATGCCCACCAGCGGCACCCGGCCGCTGAGCCGCCCCATGCTGTGGAAGGTGGTGACGTTCAGCCCCGCCACCGCCGTCGAGTCGGTGTCCCCCGGCCGCCCGCCGCCCCCCTCGGCGAACAGCACGACCGGCAGCCGCCGCCTGCCCGCCAGCTCCAGCATGCGGTCGGTCTTGCGGTGGTTGTTCATCCCCTGCGTCCCGGCCAGCACCGTGTAGTCGTACGACATCACCACGCAGGGCCGTCCGTCGATCCGCCCCGTGCCGGTGACCATGCCGTCCGCCGGGGTGGAGCGCATCAGGTCGTCCAGGGAACGCCTCTGCCGCTGCGCCGCCAGGGCCAGCGCGCCGAACTCGGTGAAACCGCCCTCGTCGCACAGGTCGGCGATGTTCTCCCGAGCCGTCCGCCGCCCCTGCGCGTGCCGCTTCGCCACCGCCTCCGGGCGGTTGCCGTCCAGGCCGAAGGCGTGCCGGGCGATCGCCTCCGCCAGGTCGGCGCGCACCTCGTCCGGATCGCCCTGCTCCTCGGTCTCCGCCTCGCCGGTCTCCGCGCCCGAGGGGTCCAGCAGAGCGAGGACGTCCCCCTCGGTCACCGTCACGCCCGGCCGCACCCGCAGCGCGCGCAGCCGCCCCGAGCAGGGGGCGGTGACCAGGTGCTCCATCTTCATCGCCTCCAGGACCAGCACCTGCCGCCCCGCCCGCACCTCCTCGCCCGGCGCGACGTCGACCTGCACCACCGTGCCGCTCATCGGCGCCGTCACCACACCGGCACCGCCCGGGCCCGTCGCCGGCCCCTCCGCCTCCTCCGCCTCCACCGGCGCCACGGCCCGCGCGCACCGCTCCACGGCGTCCGGCAGGGTCCAGAACTCCGGTTGCGCCAGGACGGCCCGCAGCAGCGGGACGTTGGTGCGCACCCCCTCCACGGCGAACTCGCCCAGCGCCCGCCGGGCCCGCGCGCAGGCCGCCTCCACGGGCCCCGACGGCACGTGCGCCACCACCTTGGCCAGCAGCGGGTCGTACCGCACGCCGATCTCCGTACCGGCCCGCGAGGCCGTGTCCACCCGGACACCCGGGCCGGACGGCAGGTCGAAGCGGGTGATCCGGCCCGCCGACGGCCGCGTCGTGCCGTCCGGCGCGGTCACCTCCGCGTACACCCGCGCCTGCACGGCGAACCCGCGCGGGGCCGGCGGCCGGGACAGGCCCAGATCCGCCAGGGTCTCACCGGCCGCCAGCCGCAACTGCGCGGCCACCAGGTCCACGCCGGTCACCTCCTCGGTGACCGTGTGCTCCACCTGCAGACGAGGGTTGGCCTCGATGAACCGGAACTCCCCGTCCCGCACCAGGAACTCGAAGGTGACCAGCCCCGAGCTCCCGGTGGCGCGGGCCATGCCCAGCGCGGCGTCCCGCATCGACTCCCGCAGGGCGGACGGGAGTCCGGGTGCGGGAGCCGTCTCGACCAGCTTCTGGCGACGCCGCTGGGCGGTGCAGTCCCGGTCCCACAGGTGGACGACCTCGCCGGCCGCGTCCCCGACCACCTGCACCTCGACGTGGCGGGCCCCCTCCAGCAGCCGCTCCGCGTACAGCTCCTCCCGCCCGAAGCCCTGACGGGCCTCGGAACGGCACCGCCGCCAGGCCTCGTCCAGCTCCCCGGCGTGACGCACCACCCGCATGCCGCGCCCGCCGCCCCCGCCGACCGCCTTGACCATCACCGGGCCGCCCGCCAGCAGGGCCCGCGCCGCCTCGAGCCCCTCCGGGCCCGAACCGCCCTCCGTGCCCGGCAGGACCGGCACCCCTGCCTCCGAGGCCAGCCGCCGGGCACGGGCCTTGTCGCCGAACACCTCCAGCACCTCGGGCGAGGGCCCCACGAACACCAGGCCCGCCGCGGCGCACCGGCGGGCGAACTCCGCGTCCTCGCTGAGGAATCCGTAACAGGGATGGACGAAACCGCAGCCCGTGCGCAGTGCCGCCGCCACCAGCCCCGCCGCGTCCAGGTAGCCCCCCGGCACCGGCACCGCCTCGTCGGCCGCCCCGAGGTGCGCCTCGTCGCCCTCGGCGTACGCCGCGACGGTCCGCCACCCGAGCTCCGAGGCCGCGCGCAGCACCCGCACCGCGATCTCCCCGCGGTTGGCGACCAGTACGGCGGCAGAACCCATCAACGCGCTCCCAGGGACGGCGCGGTCACCCGCGCGAAGAACAACGACGGACAACGACGGACGACGACGGACGACGGAGCCGACCGGCTCCGCCATGCTCGTCGACCGCCTCCGCCATGCTCCCCGGGCGTCGGGCGAGGGGTCAATGTGCGGCCGTACAGCGTGCCCCGCCGAACGACGTCATTCATCACACCGGCAAGCGGACAGGAACCGTCCGCCGCGGACGGCAGGCTGGC
This sequence comes from Streptomyces sp. NPDC002640, assembly GCF_053592575.1. Lineage (NCBI taxonomy): Bacteria > Bacillati > Actinomycetota > Actinomycetes > Kitasatosporales > Streptomycetaceae > Streptomyces > Streptomyces sp. NPDC002640. Next base: position 64,227 of record NZ_JBSFVZ010000030.1, read on the forward strand.
CGCATGACGGAACGCCTCACCCGCCGACGCCTCAACCGCGCCACCCTCGCCCGCCAGTTGCTCGTCGCACGGGCCGAACTCTCCGCCGAGGCGGTGATCGAGCAGGTGGCCGGGGTCCAGGCGCAGGACCCCGAACCCCCGTACATCGGGCTCTGGAACAGGATCGACGGCTTCCGCAAGGAAGACCTCGCCACCCTGCTGGAGGTCCGCACCGTGGTGCGCGCCACCCTCCACCGGGGCACCCAGCACCTGGCGACCGCCGAGGACTACCTGTGGCTGCGGCCCACCCTGGAACCGATGCTGCGGGTATGGCGCAAGGGGGCCTTCGGGCGGCTCACCGCCGGCGTCGCCCCGGAGGACCTCGCCGAGGGCGCCCGCAGCGAACTGTCCGGACGGATCGTCCCCCGCCCCGAACTGGGCCGCGCGCTGGCCGCCCGCTGGCCCGGACACGACCCGGTGGCCCTGGCACGCTCGGTCCAGGCCCTGCTGCCGGTGCTGCACCCCCCGCCGGACGGACTGTGGGGACGGCGCGGACCCACCCCGTTCGCCCTGGCGGAGGACTGGCTCGGCCGCGCCCCCGCGGACGCGCCCGACCCGGCCCGGCTGGTCCGGCGCCACCTGGCCGCCTTCGGGCCGGCCACCGTGAAGGACGTGCAGGCCTGGAGCGGGGTCACCCGGCTGCGCGAGGTGGTCGAGGAACTGCGGCCCGAGCTACGGGAGTTCCGCGGGGAGGACGGCGAGGAACTGCTCGATCTCCCCGACGCGCCGCTGCCCGACGAGGACCTGCCCGTCCCGGTGCGCTTCCTCGCCCTGCTGGACGACGTGGTCCTGGCCCACGCCGACCGCTCCCGGCTGATGACCGCCGAGCGGCGCCGGCACCTGGTGGTCGAACCGGCGCTGCTGGTCGACGGCTTCGTCCGCGGCCTGTGGTCCCTGGCCCGGGAACCGGACGGCAGAGCGGTCCTCACCGTGCGGCTGTTCTCCCCGCTCACCCGCCGCGAGCGCGAGGAGACCGCCGAGGAGGGCGCCGCCCTGCTCCGGTTCGCCGCGCCGGAGGCGGACCGCCACGACATCCGGTTCACCCCCGTCGGGTGACGGCCGCCCGGCGTGCCGCGGTGAGCCCGTGAGCCGCGCCGGGTATTACCGGCGGTCGCCGCGTGTCCTGCGAGCCCGGTGGGCGTTACCCGGGGCGGAAGAACAGCGGCCGACGAGAGGGCTGGCCATGGCAGACGGAAACCCGCGCGGCGGCGCGCCGGGCACGGCGGGACGCGGCGACCTCACGGTGGGCGTGGTCGTCGCCCGGACAGGACGGCTGGCGACCCTCGGGGATCCGCTCGACTTCGCGCTGGAACGCCTGGGCCCCGTGCTCTCGGCGGCCGGGCCGGGCGGCCGCCGGATCCGCCTGGCGGGCCGGGACAGCCGGTCCACCGCCGAGGGCGCCCGGCAGGCCGTCGCCGAGCTGATCCGGGACGAGGGCGCCGTCCTGGTGCTCACCCTGGCGGGCACCGAGGTGCTGCCGGCCGTCGCCGACGCCTGCGAGGCGGCCGGGACGCCGTGCGTCTCCAGCACCTTCCCGTGGCAGGTCTACTACTACGGCCGCGGCGCGGACGACGCCCGGCCGTTCGCGAGGACCTTCCACTTCTGCTGGGGTCTGGACGACATCGCCGCAACCTTCGCCGACCTCTGGGAGCTGGCCGGCGGCCCCGGACGCACCGTCGGCTGCCTCTGGAACGACGGCCCGCAGGGCGCCTGGTCGCGTCACGAGCGCCACGGCTTCGCCCCCGCCGCCCGCGCACGGGGCCACCGGCTGGTCGACCCCCCGGCGTACGCCGAGCCCGCCGCCGCGTTCGACGGCCACCTGACGGCCTTCCGGGAGGCGGGCGCCGACATCGTCACCAGCGCCGCCACCGCCCGGGACCTCGGCCGCTTCCGCGAGCTGGCGGCCCACGCCGGATGGACGCCCCGGCTGATCACCTGCTCCCGCTGGCTCGCCTACCCGCCCACCACCTCGGGCACCTACGGCCCGCCGGCCCAGACCGGGGTGGGCACCCTGGTCTACTGGTCGCCCGCCCACCCCTACCGCTCCTCCCTGGACGGCACCACCGCGGCCGAGCTCGCCGAGGCGTACGAGCAGCGCACCGGGCGCCAGTGCCCCCAGCCGCTCGGTCTCGCCCACGCCCTGTTCGAGGTCGCCGCCCACGCGCTGCGCACGGCGGACGACCCCGAGGACCCGGAGGCGGTCGCCGCCGCCCTGCGGCGCACGGATGTGGAGACCATGGCCGGACGGCTCGACTGGACGTCGGGGCCGGTTCCCAACGTCGCCGAGGTCGCGCTCGCCGGCGGGCAGTGGCAGCCCGGGGAGCGGCACGGCCTCGAGCTGGCGATCGTGACCCCCGGCCGGATCGAGGGGCTGAGGCCCACGGCGGACCTGCTCCCGGCCGCCGCCGGAGCCCTCGTCCGGTAGGACGCCGGCGGCCCGGGGCGGCCCAGGGCGGCCCGGCGGCGACGCCGGCGGTCCGGGGCGGGGGTACGGGGTCAGGCCGGGACGACGCGCACGAACACCCCGCGCCGCGGCTCACCGTCGCCGGTCCACCCGGCGACGACCCCCGCGGCCGCCCCGTCCGCGTCCACGTCCGCCGCGGTCCCGTCGAGGAGCCGGAGCACCCGCAGGGTCACGCCGTCCAGCCGGACGTCCGTCCAGCCGTCGCCGTCCAGCGCCGACGCCCGCCCCTGCGCCCCGCCCGGCAGCGGCCCGCCGTACGAGGCCACCACCGAGGGGTCCGGCGTGTCGCTCAGGCTCTGCGCCTGCGGCACCGCGCGCCCGGCCAGCAGCGCGACGATCTGCTCCACGGCCACCGGGTCACGGGTCGCGTCGTACACCCAGCGGGTGCCCAGCACACCGTGCTCGGAGGTGCCGATCAGGGCCTGCTCGGCACCCTCCAACGGGGCCGCGCGATAGGTCATCGGCTGGTGGTAGACGGTGCCGTCGGCGTCCTCGAACACCGCGAACTCGATTCCCACCTCGCCCGCCGGGTCGTCCAGGCGGAAGCCGCCCGCCCGCTCCAGCCGAGGGGCGCCCGAACCCCGGTACCAGGGGCGGCCGGGCAGCCACGCGGTCACCAGCTCCAGCTTGGTGGGAGCCATCGTCGTTCTGTGAATGACTGACATGGCGTCATCATTCCAGGCACTCCGTGGTGCCGCGCTGCAGGAGCTGTGGACGTTTCGCGGTGCGGCCGCCCCGCAGGCCCGGCCCGGCGGCCCGGCACCGGTCCTCCGTCAGCCCTCCTGCTTCCCCATGACCCGTGCCGCGGCCTCGCTCTCCGCCGCCGGGACGGAGAGCTCGCTCAAGGTGTCCAGGTCGTGGTCCTCGGCGAGCTCCGCCTCCCAGGCAGCGGCGAGCCGCTCCTGCTCCTCGCGGGGGCGCCGCTCCACGTCCCGGCGGTGCTCCGGACTCAGGGCGTTCAGGAACCGTCCGACGGTGTCGGTCGTCATTCGTCCTCCTCGGTCACTCGGCTCCGGGCCGCGCCGGTCCGCGGCGGCGGCCCGCGAGGCGATCGTGCCCCCACCCGGCGCCACGGGCGGCGGCGGCGCGCCGACGGCCCACGCCACCGGACCGATCACCGGACGGACGGCCCCGGGAAGAGGGAACATGGCAGGGTGACCACCGTTCCAGGCATCGACCCCCGCGGCACCCGGCACTGCGAGACCTCGACCCTCGGCGTGCTGCTGCGCCACCGGGGGACCGAGCTGTCCGAGCCCATGCTGTTCGGACTCGGCTCCGGGCTGTCCTTCGTCTACTGGGACAGCAGGAACATGGGTTTCCCCTTCCTCGGCGGACGCGTCAAGCCCTTCGAGCTCACCCGCAACCTCGCCGCCAACCTCGGGCTGGAACTCGACGTCAAGGAGACGACCTCCCCCCGCAAGGCGTGGCAGAACGTGGTGACCGCCGTCGACGCCGGCCACCCGGTGGGCCTCCAGCTGGACAGCCACCACCTCGAATACTTCACCACCCGCGCGCACTTCGGCGGGCACGTCGTCGCCCTGTACGGCTACGACGACCACCACGCCCTGCTGGTCGACACCGACCAGCAGGGCGGCGCCGTCTCCACCTCGCTGGACAGCCTCGCCGCCGCGCGGGCGGAGCGCGGTCCGATGACCGCCCGGCACCGGTCGTTCACCCTCACGGTCCCCGAGGGCGCCCCCTCGCCGGAGAGCCGGATCGTGCCCGCCGTCACGGCCTGCGCCGATGCCTTCCTCCACCCGCCCATCGCCAACCTCGGCCACCGCGGGATCGCCAAGGCCGGCAAGCTGGTGCGGACCTGGCTGCGGCGCACCGACCACCCGGAGCGGGACCTGCCCCAGGCCGCCCTGCTGATGGAGCGGGCCGGCACCGGCGGCGCCCTCTTCCGCAACCTCTACCGGGACTTCCTCGCCGACTGCGCCCGGACGCTCGACAGCCCCCGGCTCGACGCGGGCCTCGCCCGGTACACCGAGGCGGCCGCCCTCTGGACGCGTGCCGCCGACCTGATCGGCGAGGCCGGGCGGACACGCGACGAACGGTTCCTGGCCGAGGCGGGGGACCTGCTCCTCGAGCTCTCCGGCCTGGAGCGGGCGGCGATGGAGGACCTGAGCCGCCTGCCCTGACGGCGTCGGGCAGGCGGCCCGCGGGCGTCGGCGGTCTTCCCCGCCGCGCGATCAGTCCCGTTCCCGCGTCCACCCGTCGGCGTCCGCCCGGGCCAGGTCGGCCGGACGGGAGTCGGAGTACAGCAGGGAGTCCCCGGCGGTGACCTTCTGCGCGCCCACGTAGACCCCGCGGCCCACGTAGCGCGCGTCGGTGGTGTACCGCCAGCGCACGACCGTGGAACGGGCGGACGGCAGCTCGGCGGCGAAACGGTGCCAGACGCGGCCGTTGAACCCGGACACCCGGCCGCCGGCGCGTTCCACGTCCTCGCCGCGCGGGGCGCGGGTGGTGAACGGCAGCGGGTTCCAGGTGGCGCCGTCGTCCGTGGAGACCTCGGCCCGCAGCACGTCCCAGGTGGCCTCGGTGTCCCACCACAGGTCGCCGGTGAGCCGCGCGCCCGCCGAGGTGTCGAGGGCGGGCAGCGTCAGCGAGGCGGTCGAGGCCGTGGTCATGCCGCCGAACCACGCCGCGTCGCCGTGCGCCGGCCGCACCGGGACCGCGCGCGCCATCCGCTCGCCCGCCGCCTGACGGGGCGCCGACCCGGAACGCCAGGTGCGCACCGGGTGGACCGAGTTGCCGAGCAGGATCAGGAACGCGTCCGTCGTGGGGTCGAGCACGATGCAGGTGCCGGTGAACCCGGTGTGCCCGGCGGTGCGCGGCGTGGCCATGGCGCCCATGTACCAGCGCTGGTCCAGCTCGAAGCCCAGCCCGTGGCTGTTGCCGGGGAACGCGGTGTTGAAGTCGCTGAACAGCAGCTCCACCGACTCCTCCGACAGCACCCGGACCCGGCCGTACACGCCGCCGTTCAGGAGGGTCCGGGCCAGCACCGCCAGGTCCCAGGCGCAGGAGAACACACCGGCGTGACCGGCCACGCCGCCCATCGCGAAGGCGTTCTCGTCGTGCACCTCGCCCCACACCAGGCCCCGGTCCAGACCCGCCCACGGCGGCCGGGAGACCTCGGTCGCGGCGATCCGGGGCCGCCAGTCGGCGGGCGGGTTGTAACGGGTGCGGGTCAGTCCCAGCGGGCCGGTGACCTCCTCCGCGAGCAGCACGTCCAGCGGCCTGCCGGTGACCCGCTCCAGGACCAGCTGGAGGGTGATCAGACTGAGGTCGGAGTACCGGTAGACGGTCCCCGGCGGGTCGGTGGGCGCCACCGCCCACAGCGCCTTCAGCATCGACTCGCGGTCCGGCTGCCGGTAGAGGGCGATCCAGGCCGGCATGCCCGAGGTGTGGGTGAGCAGGTGACGGATGGTGACGTCCTGCTTGCCGCCGCCCGCGAACTCCGGGACGTAGCGCGCGGCGGGCGCCTCCAGCTCGATCCGGCCCCGCTCGATCTGCTGCACGACCAGCAGCGACGTGAAGAGCTTGGAGAGGGAGGCCAGGTCGTAGACGGTGTCCGGAGTGGCGTCGATCTGCTCCTCGGGCGGGAACTCCACGGCCTCGCCCGTGGCCGCGTCGTAGTCGGCGTACCGGACCGCCTTGCCGACCGCGGTCTCCAGCGCGACCGTGCCGCCGCGCCCGGCGAGGACCACGGCGCCCGCCCAGTAGGGGCGGGTGGGGGAGGGGCCGAGGTACCGCTCGGCCACCGCGGTGATCTCCGCGAGGCGGCCTGGGAGGAGCCCGGCCCGGGCGGCGGAACCCCGCCGCAGCGTCGGCCGGCGGGAGGCCGTGCCCGCCGCCGCGTCGTCCTCCGCGCCGCCGGCCGCCGAGGCCGTGCCACCGCCCAGGGGCGCCACCACCACCGCACCTCCCAGGGCCAGGGCCCCTGCTCCGAACCGGCGTCTGCTGATCCATCTGCGCTGCACAGGACCTCCGAAAGAATCTTTCACCACGACCCTCGGGCGCTGAAACCTTCCTTCCGTGGCCGTGAGCTGTCAATAGGGCGTGCCGCGGTGCCGGTGGGGCCGGTGGGAGAACGGCCGCGGCCCGTCCGGAGGAGTCCGGACGGGCCGCGGCGGGCAGGGGCCGAGCCGGTGGTTACTTGCGGCCCTTCTTGACGTCGATGCGCACGATCTGCGGGTCGTGGTCGCTCGCCTGGTCCGCGAACTCCGCGTTCAGGTGCACGATGTCGTAGTCGTAGGCGACCACCGACGGGCTGACCAGGGTCTGGTCCAGCGTCTGGGAGTTGCCGTCGAAGACGTAGGTGTAACGCTCCTCCTCGGGCAGCGTGTTCACCAGCGGCGTCAGCAGGGAGCCGTCGCCGGTCATGATCTCGGTGGTCCTCGAGAACTGGAAGTCGTTGATGTCGCCGAGGACGACCACCTTCGCCTTCGGGTCGGCCTCCAGCAGCTCCGCGACGAACGCCCGGACCTCCTCCGCCTGCTGGTGGCGCTGCGTCTCAGAGGAGCGGGAGGGCTCCTGGTAGCGGCCGTGCAGCGGGGCGTCGCCGCCCTTGGAGGCGAAGTGGTTGGCGATCACGAAGACCCGCTCGCCGTGGAACTTGAACTCGCCGACCAGCGGCTTGCGGCTGTTCTCCCAGGCGGCGCTCGCCGGGTCGATGCGGCCCGGGGAGACGCTCAGCGCGGCGCCCTTGCGGGTGTCGACGACCTCGGTGGCGGTGGTCGCGTCGCCGCCGGGACGGTCGGTGAAGGCGATGCGCTCCTCGTTGTGGAGGAAGACCTGACGGATGTTGCCGCCGGGCTCGCCGCCGTCCGCCTTGTCCTCCGGGGCGATGTAGCGCCAGGTGTAGCGCGGGCCGCCGGCCGCGACGATCGCGTCGGTGAAGCGGGTCAGGGTCTGCTCGGAGGTGACGGTGCCGTCGTCCGTGGCGCCGTTGTCGTCCTGGATCTCCTCCAGCGCGACGACGTCCGGGGCGGCCAGGTTGACCGCGATGCCCTCGGCCAGGCGGTCGAACTTCTCCTGTGGGTCCAGGGCGTCGAGGTTCTCCACGTTGTACGTGGCGATCGCCAGCTCCTTGCCGAGCTGCGGGCGGGTCACCTCGCGCTCCAGGCCGCCGGAGACGTGCGTGCCCAGGGTGGTGGCCATCAGGGTGTAGCCGCCGTAGGAGTCGTAGTCCAGCGGGCCGGTGGTGGCACCCTCCAGCTCGTCGCCGACGTTGGCCTCGGGCACCTCGGGGCCGAGCGACTCGACCTTGACGCGGCCGGAGTTCTGGCCGTCGTAGCCCAGGTAGACCGTGCCGCCGCGCACCGAGGGGTTCTCCTCGGGCTTGGCGGTGACCCACACCTCGGCGTACTCGGTGGTCGCGCCGACCACCCGGGCGTCGTTCACCTGGACCCGCATGCCCTCGGAGGCCTCGAAGAAGTCCAGGGCGTACACGGCCGGTTCGAGCGGCAGGTTCTCGATGGAGCCGCCGCCGGCCTCCGGGGTGTATTCGTCGGGCAGGTTGGCCGGGCCGAGCACGATCGGCGCCGGAAGCGCGTTGCCGGAGGAGACCACCGAGGTCTTCGGACCGGAGATCTGGGTGATCGACTGGGTGGTGCTGCTCGGCGCGTACTCGGCGACCTTGCCGCTGACCAGCACGCTGTCGCCGGTCCGCACGGCCGGGGCGGCGGAGCCGGTGTAGACGAAGACCGCCTCGCTGGTGCGGGCGTCGGCGTCGGCCTGGGTGTCCTGGATCCAGAAGCCCTTGGAGCCGCTTTCGCGCACGCCGATCACGATGCCGGGCACGTTGGTGACCGTGGCGCCGGTCATCGGCGAACGGCGGGTGGTGCCCTGGATGTCGTGGACCCGGACGGCGCCGGGCTCGCCCGGACCGCCCGGCTCCTCGCCGCCGCCACCGGTGCCCGGGGTCTGGCCCGCCGCGTTGACCGGGGTGGGCGAACCGGCCGTCAAGTCCGCGGAGTTGTCGTCGGTGTCCGCCAGGGAGGCGGCGCGCGCCACCGAGGCGGTGTTGGAGGCGCCGGTGACCGGGCTTCCCTCGCGGACCGCGGCGGTGCCGAAGCCGACCAGGTCCACGATCCGTTCGTCGGTCGCGCAGTCCGCGGCCGTCCTGCAGTCCAGCTCCTCCGTGCCGGCCACCAGGGCGACGGTGCCGTTCGTGCCGCTCATGGCGATCGAACCGGAGGCGTCCGGGGTGGGCAGGGCCGTCGTGCCGCCGGCGCCCTGCGCCTGGCCGATCAGGTAACGGCCGCCCGGGGCTATGGAACCGGCGATCCGCGTGACGCTCCAGCGCGAGGTGGCCGAGGGGGAGCCCGGCAGGTACTGGACGCTGTAGCCGGACAGGTCGACCGCCGTCGAGCCGGCGTTGCCCAGCTCGACGAAGTCCCGGGTGAGCGTGGCGCCGGAGTTGCCGCCACCGCCGTACACCTCGGCGATCACCGCGCCGCCGGAGGGCGTCGCGAAGGCCTGCGGAAGCGGCGTCAGCACGAAGGCGCCGGCCGCCCCCGTCGCCATGAAGGCCTGCGCGGCATGGCGCCAACGCGCTCTCTTGTCACCGGACTTGGGCACGATTCGAACTCCTCGGAAGGAACCCGCCGCGAAGAGCCGCGAACGGGCGGAAATGACACAACGGGTAAGTCGACTCAAGTTACGCGCGTAGAAATCGCACTGCCAAGAGGTAGCGCGTTAATTTTCCGGTATCGCGGGATGAACTGTAGCCGGGGCGGCCTCCACCGGGCAGCGGGGGCCGCCCCCGGTGTGAACGATCGTTCGCACCCTGGCCGGACCGGGAGCCGTGTCGTAGCGTACGGCTCCCGGAAGGCCCGACGGCGTGGGAGGTGCGCGCGATGCCCGGCAACAGGGCGGTGGCCGGAGCACGGAAGATCTCGCGGCCGGGGGAGCGGACGACGGAACGGCCGGGGGAGCGCGCGGAGCCGGCGGCGGACGCCTGCCCCGTGAGCCGGGGCCCCGACGGCGTCTGGCGGGTGACGGGTGTCCAGGAAGCACGCGCGGTGCTGCGGTCCCACGACACCGTGCAGGCCGGTCTCGGCGTCGAGACCACGGAGAAGCTGCCCTCGTTCTACCGCCGCCCGGTCCTCTACCGGGACGGCCCGGAGCACCGCGAGGACCGGCGGCAGACCGCGCGGTTCTTCACGCCCCGCCGGGTCGGCGAGCACTACCGGCCGGTCATGGAACGCGTCGCCGAGGCCCAGTTGACGCGGCTGCGCACGGCCGGCGAGGCCGACCTCACCCACCTCGCCTTCCGCCTCGCCATCGCGGTGGCCGCCGAGGTGATCGGGCTGACCGACTCCCGTCCCGGCATCCGGCGGAGGCTGGAGGCGTTCTTCCCGGACCGGCCCTTCGGCAGGCCCGGCTTCACCAGTGCCGAAGGACTGCGGACCCTCGCGCGCCAGAACCGCAACTGGCTGCGCATCTACGCCGGCGACGTGCGCCCCGCCGTCAGGGCCCGGCGCCACCGGCGGCGCGACGACCTGATCTCCCACCTCCTCGACGAGGGCTGCTCGGCCGGGGAGATCCTCGGCGAGTGCATCACCTTCGCCGCCGCCGGCATGGTCACCACCCGTGAGTTCGTGTCCGTGGCCGCCTGGCACCTGTTCACCGACGCGGAGCTGCTGGCCGTCTACCGCACCGCCGAGGAGCCGGAGCGGCTGGCGCTGCTGCGGGAGATCCTGCGCCTGGAACCGGTGATAGCCACCCTCCGGCGCCGGGCCACCGCGGACCTGGAGCTCGGCGGCGGCGTGCGGATCCCGGCGGGCGCGGTGGTGGAGATCGACGTCGAGGCGGCCAACCTGGACGCCCGCGCGGTGGGGCCCGACCCGGAGCGGCTCTGTCCCGCCCGGGCCGGGCAGGTGGCCCGGGGCGCGGACGCGCCGCCGGTGCTCTCGTTCGGCGACGGGCCGCACCGCTGCCCGGGAGCGGACATCGCGGTGCTGGAGACCGACGTCTTCCTCCGCCGCCTCTTCGCCGAGCCCGGGGTGCGGATGCGCACCGCGCCGCGGGTCTCCTTCCAGCCCGCCCTGGGCAGTTACGAACTGCGCGAGTTCCACGTGGAGATCGCGGACTGACCCGCACGGTCCCGCCACCCGCCGGGTGGCGGGACCGTGCGGGACCGGCGTCAGCAGGTGCCGGCGACCGCCCCGTTGTACCCCGTCCACAGGTACGCGTCGGAGATCCAGGTGCCGTCGCTCAGCCGGTTCCACAGCGAGGTGGTGCCGAAGCGGCCGGTGTGCGTGGTGCCGCTGCGCGAGCAGGAGACGGTGACGAACGCCCCGTCGGCCACCGAGCCGACCGTCGCGTACCCGGTGCCGGGGCCGGACCGCTTGTTCACCGAGCCGCCGCCGTTGGCGTCCACGATGCCCTGGGTCAGGCCCATGGCGCCGTAGTTGTGGAGGGCGGAACCGGTGTTGCGGACCGTCGAGCCGTGCATCGCGTAGCCCTGGTACGAGCCGGTGGCGTAGAAAACCCAGCCGCCGAGACCGTGGTCGGCGATCGGCACGTACGCGTTGTTCTGCCGCAGGCCGAAGTGCACGTGACGGCCGCTCGCGGCGCCGCCGCAGGCCACGTTGGTGCCGGTGTACCCGAGGAAGGCGCCCTGCGAGACGGCGGCCCCGTCGGCGTTGACGTGCCCGGTGAGGTGGTAGTAGTCGGAGGCGTAGCCGCGGTCGTGGACGACCCGGACGAAGCCGGAGCACAGGGTGTACGCGGCGCCCGCGCGGGTGGCCCGGACGGCCTGGTCGCCGCCGGCGAAGTCCACGGAGCTGGAGGGGCCGCTGGCGCCGTCCCACTGGTGCGGACCGCCGGTCATCGTCCAGGCGGCGCCGGTGGACCAGGGGAGGGCCATGCCGGTGCGGTAGTCGCCGTTGGCCAGCGGCCGCACGAAGTCGGCGGTGGAGACGCTGTCCGCGGCGGTGTCGGTGCCGCCGGTGGGGGCGGTGCCCGCGGCGGTGTCGGCGGAGGCGAAGAGCTTCTTCTCCTCGGCGGTCACCACCGGCGAGTCGGCGGCCAGGCCGGCGAAGCCGGGCTCGCCGTCGAAGGCGACCTTCCAGCCGCCGCCCTCCGCCCGGGCCACGAAGATCGCACCGGTGGGAGCGGCGCCCTCCTTCTTCGGCGCCGTCACGACGGCGGTCCCGAAGGCCCAGGTGCCGCCCTTCTCGCGGGTGACCCGGACCAGGGTCCGGTCGGCGGTGGCGCCGCGGCCGGTGAGAGCGGCCTGGCCGAGGAGCTTGTCGGTCACCGCCTCGGTGACCGTGGAGCGGGGTGCGGCCTGTGCGGTTCCGGGTATCGCGAGCCCGGCGGAGGCCAGCGCGAGGACGGCGGTCAGGAACCCCGCCGCGCGTCTGCGATGGAACACGACGTCTCTCCCTACGTCAGGTGGGGGTGGTGCGCCCGGAGGGCCTACTGAGGGTAGGAAGCCGGAACTCCGCCGTCCAGAGCGCGAATCACCGCCGTGCGCGGGCCCGGCTCGCAGACGCCGAGGGCCCGCCGCACCGGGGTGCGACGGGCCCTGCGGGGCGCCGGAGGGTCAGCAGCAGTGGCCGCCCTCGCGCGGATCGGCGTCACGCCGGTCCACGCGGCGGTTCTCGAACTCCCGCCGGGACAGCACCCGGACGTCGGGGTCGTGCGAGCGGGCGTGGGCCACGTACCGGTCGTAGGCGTGCTCGCCGTTCAGTTCACGCACGTACCACCAGGCGCGGGCGCCCGCCCGCCGCAGCAGGCCCAGGGCGGCGGCCATCACTCGGCCCCGGCGCCGACCAGCTCCTTCTCGTCCGACTGCGGCTTGCGCAGGGAGAAGGAAGGAACCACCATCTCGGACTTCACGTACGGGTCCTCCTGGAGCGGCAGCTTGCTCTTCCCGCGCAGGTGCGCGACCGACACGCACAGGCAGGAGAAGAAGACCACCAGGGTCAGACCGGCGAAGACCGCCATCAGGGTGCCGGTCACCGTGGAGTTGGTGATGACCGTCGACATCTGGTCGAGGCTCTTCGCCGGGGCGAGGACCTCACCGGCCTCCAGGGCGTCCGCGTAGGCGGAGCGCTGGGCCCAGAAACCGATCTTCGGGTTGTCGGAGAAGAGCTTCTGGTAGCTGGCGGTCATGGTCACGGCGAGCGCCCAGGCGAGCGGAGCCGCGGTGACCCACGCCCACTTCAGACGGCCCGACTTGATCAGCAGCGTGGTGGAGATGGTCAGCGCGATCGAGGCCAGCAGCTGGTTGGCGATGCCGAACAGCGGATAGAGCTGGTTGATCCCGCCCAGTGGGTCGCTGACGCCGACCCACAGGAAGTAGCCCCAGCAGAGGACGACGACCGCGGAGCAGATCCAGATGGCCGGCTTCCAGTTCTTGTCACGGAAGCGCGGGACCACGTTGCCGATGGTGTCCTGCAGCATGAAGCGGCCCACCCGGGTCGCGGCGTCCACCGCGGTCAGGATGAAGAGCGCCTCGAACATGAGGGCGAAGTGGTACCAGAAGGACATCATGCCGGTGGAGCCGAAGGCCTTCGCCAGGACCACCGACATGCCGACCGCCAGGGTCGGGGCGCCGCCGGTGCGGGCGATCAGGCTCTCCTCGCCGACCTGGTCGGCGGCCTGCTGCAGCGCCTCGGGGGTGATGGTGAAGCCGAAGTTCGCCACCGCCTGCGAGGCCGACTGGACGGTGTCGCCCAGGACGCCGGCCGGGGCGTTCATCGCGTAGTACAGGCCCGGGTCCAGGACGCAGGCGCAGACCAGCGCCATGACGGCGACGAAGGACTCCATCAGCATCGAGCCGTAGCCGATGGCCCCGACCTGGCTCTCCTTCTGGATCATCTTCGGCGTGGTGCCGGCCGAGATCAGGGAGTGGAAGCCGGACAGGGCGCCGCAGGCGATGGTGATGAAGGCGAACGGGAAGAGCGCGCCGGCGAAGACCGGGCCGGTGCCGCTGCTCGCGAACTCCGAGACGGCCGGGACGTTGACCTCCGGGTTGGCGACCAGCACGCCCACGGCGAGCAGCACCACGGTGCCGATCTTCATGAAGGTCGACAGGTAGTCACGCGGGGCCAGCAGCATCCACACCGGCAGCACGGCGGCCACGAAGCCGTAGACCACCAGGCAGATCACCAGGGTCTTGGGGCTGAGGACGAACGCGTCGGCGAACGAGGACTCGGAGACCCAGCGGCCGCCGATGATGGCCGCCAGCAGCAGCACCACGCCGATCAGGCTGACCTCGGTGACCCGGCCGGGGCGCAGGAACCGCAGGTAGCCGCCCATGAAGAGGGCGATCGGGATGGTCATGCCGATCGAGAAGGTGCCCCACGCGGAGTGGGCGAGCGCCTGGACCACGACCAGGGCCAGAACGGCCAGGATGATGATCATGATCGCGAAGACCGCGATCAGTGCCGCGATGCCGCCGATCCGGCCGATCTCGTCCCGGGCCATCTGGCCGAGGGACTTGCCGTTGCGGCGGGTCGAGAAGAACAGCACGACCATGTCCTGGACCGCGCCGGCGAAGATCACGCCGACGATGATCCAGATGGTGCCGGGCAGGTAGCCCATCTGCGCCGCCAGCACGGGACCCACCAGCGGGCCGGCGCCGGCGATGGCGGCGAAGTGGTGGCCGAACAGGACCCGCTTGTCCGTCGGGTGGTAGTCCACGCCGTCGTTGTGCCGCTCCGCCGGGGTCGCGCGCGTGTCGTCGACGCGGAGCACCTTGCGGGCGATGAAGCGGGCGTAGAACCGCTGGGCGATCAGGTAGGAACCGACCGCCGCGGCGACGATCCAGACGGCTGAAATCTTCTCACCGCGAGCAAGCGCGATGACTGCCCAACCGGTGGCGCCGAGGGCGGCCACCAGCAGCCATACGGCGATGCTGCGGGGACTGGTGCGGGACACGGTGACGTGCCTTTCGTTCGAATCTTGCCAGGCGCTTCCGCAGAGGTTAGCGATCGTGTCGCGGATCTCGGCGGTCGTGTAGTCGATCTCACGTTCCGGGCGGGAACTCCGAGGCCGGAGCGGTCTCGGCGGTCATGACCGGCCACCCGTAGGGAGCACGGCGCCGGTGCGCGATCGGTTCACCACCGCGGCTGACTCGTCGTTTCCTGACGCTCCGGCGGACACCGGTCCCTGAGCGGCGTTGTCGCGGCGGTCGACCCGCGCTCGAATTTTTGGCATGCACACTTCCGGTTGATGCGCGTAGCTGTCACAGTTCCTCCGTCCGTCCCCGCCGAACATGGAGGCCCCCCCATGAGACGTGTTCGTAGATCGTCGGTCGTCAGCTCGTTCCTGCTCGCCGTGGCCCTGGTCCTCACCGGTGTCGGTCAGGCGCAGGCGGCCCCCACCTCCTACGTCGCCCTCGGCGACTCCTACGCCTCCGGTGTCGGGGCCGGCAGCTACCAGAGCGCCAGCGGCACCTGCAAGCGCAGCAACCTCGCCTACCCGCAGCTGTGGGCCAACGCCAACTCGCCCTCCGCCTTCTCCTTCATGGCGTGCTCCGGCGCGACCACCAGCTCGGTGCGCAGCAGCCAGATGGCGCCGCTGACCACCGGCACGCAGCTCGTCTCGGTCACCGCCGGCGGCAACGACGCCGGGTTCGCGGACGTCATGCAGACCTGCGTCCTCGGCACGGACACCACCTGCCTGAACCGGATCAACACGGCGCGCTCGTACATCACCAACACGCTGCCCGGGAACCTCAACTCCCTGTACGCCGACATCAAGAACCGCGCCCCCAACGCCCGGGTCGTCGTCCTCGGCTACCCCAAGTTCTACGACGTGGCCGCGGTCTGCGCCGGCCTCTCCGACACCAAGCGGACGGCGATCAACTCCGCCTCGGACCTGCTGAACTCGACCATCTCCGGGCGCGCCGCGGCGTACGGCTTCCGCTTCGGCGACGTCCGCCCCTACTTCGCCGGACACGAGCTCTGCTCCGGCAGCTCCTGGCTGCACAGCCTCAGCGTCAACATCGGCGACTCCTACCACCCGAAGGCCGCGGGCCAGTCGGGCGGCTACCTCCCCGCGCTCAACGCCAACGACTGACACTCCGTCGGACCTCACCCCCCTCGCGCGCTCGGCCACGCCAGGCGCGCGGAAGGCCCGCCGCACACACGGTGCGACGGGCCTTCGCGGGCCCGCGCCGGGATCAGCGCCCTCGGCGCAGGGCCAGGTCCGCGACCACCGGCCGGTGGTCCGAGGCGAGCGTCTCCGGCACGGTGACCGCCTTGACGTCGACCGCGCCCGGCGAGACGGCGACGTAGTCGATCCGGGTCCGCGGGTTCAGCGCGGGATACGTCGGCGCCTCCACGCCCGCCGCCGCCGACGCGTCGGTCAGGCGCTCCCAGAGCGGGGCCAGCTCCGGCGCCGCGTGCACGGCGTTGAAGTCGCCGGTGAGCACCTGGCGCGGACAACGGCCGTGCGCGTCGCAGTCCTCGCCCATGATCCGCAGCGTGTCGGCGACCTGGGCGGCCCGCACCGACGGGTCGGCCCGGTAGTCGAGGTGCGTGGTGTAGACGTGCACCGGCACACCCTTCACCCGGATCCGCACCTCCGGGAAACCGGGAGCGGGAGCCGGGACCGGCTGCGCCTCCTGGGTGGAGAGCCGGGTGATGTCGTGGTTCTCCGCGGCCAGGATCGGGTACCGCGACAGGATCGCCAGCCCGTACTCCCGGCGCGGGGCGCCCGCGGTCACCGGGTCGAGGCTGTATATCGGGGCGAAGTACACTTCCATGCCGAGTCTTTCGCCCAGCTCCGTCGCCAGGTCGCGCCAGGAACTCCGGGCGCCCCAGTGGACGTCCACCTCCTGCAGTCCGACGACGTCCGCGTCCATCGCGCGGAGCTCCTCGACCTGCCGGTCGAGGTCGAAGACGTTGTCCGTCCCCGCGCCCGCGTGGATGTTGTACGAGGCGACCCGCAGCGGCACCGTCGCCGCCTCGGCCGGCGGGTCCGCGTACGCCCCCGCCGGAGCGGCGCCGGGCAGCGCGAACGCCCCCAGCAGTCCCGCCGTGACCAGAAAACGTGCCGTACGACGACGCCGCATCACGCAGCCCCCTCAAGTCCGTTGCGGATCTTGGCACTTGTGCGCAGTACGGTACCGGCGCGGGGGACCGGGGGGAACGCCGCCGCGCGGTGCGCCGCCTCAGTCGTCCTCGGGGTCGATCAGCCGCATCGCCTGCTCGACCGCGACCAGGGCGTCCTCGCTCCCGGTACGGGCCACCACGTCCAGCGCGGTGTCCGCCAGCTTGATGACGTGCTCGTCACCGTGTCCGGCGGCGCGGGCGAAGTACTCCTCGGCCGTGCCCGAGGCCCTCGGCACCGCCGCGGCGGGCGTCGCGTAGGCGGCGGTCACCGCGGCGGAGGCGGCCCACGCCGCCTCCAGGCTCGGCGCCCACAGCTCGCGCGGCAGCGCCGGAAGGGTGCGCAGCACGGCGTTCGGGGCGGTCGCCGCGTGCACCAGCATCACCGCGTCGCCGTGGGCGCGGGCGGCGAACCGGGTGGTCGCCGCCGTCACCAGGTCCGTCAGCAGGAGCCGGGCGTCGTCCGGCCCGGCGGGGGCGCGCAGCGCGGCGGTGGCCGCGGACCAGCCCGCCGTCGACCCCAGCAGCGCCAGCCGCTCCCGGATGCCGCCCTCCTGCCCCGGCACCGGCGGCACCGCGTCCAGCGCCTCGGCGGGGGAGGCCTCGCCGGAGGGCCGGGACACCCCCGCCAGCGGCTGGTGACGACCCGCCCAGTACGCCAGCCCGTGCGCGAGTTCGGCGGTCCGCGCGGCGTCGTCACCGTCCTCCAGCAGCGCCCGCACCGCGTGCCCGACCCGGATCACCGGATGCGTCGCCCCCGCCGCGATCCCCGGCAGCAGCCGGGGCCACCAGCGCGCCAGCACCGTCCGCCACCCCTCCGCGGCGACGGCCCGGCCGAAGTACACCGTCCAGTCCGCCAGCCGGCGCGGGTCGCCCAGCGCCTCACGCCACTCCGCCTCGACGACCGGGGCCGTGGAACGCGGCATGTCCTCCAGCTTGGCCAGCGCGTACCGCTCCAGCCAGCGGTGCGCGCCCGCCCCGTGCCCGTGCCGCACCAGCGCCTCCACCGCCATCGGCGCGTGGTTGGAGAGCCACCCCCGCCGCTCCGGCCCCGCCCGGTGGATCCGTTCCAGTGCCTCGTCCAGCACCCCGGCGTCCGTGCCCCGCATACGCGTCAACTCCCCTGTTCCCGACGGATCCTCGCCACCGTACGAGGGTGGTGGGGACGGCGGACACGGGCCGCGGACCGGGTCCCGCCGGCCCCCGGACCTAGGACCCGGGTCCCGGCGCCCCTCCGCCCCGCGACGAGGCGGACCGCGGGGCTGTGCTGAACTGGGAGGACCTTCCTCCGACCGCCCCGGGAGATCCGTTGACCCTCCGCTACCGCCAGCCCGGCGTCGTCCTGACCGACCACCGCTTCACCGTGCCCCTGGACCACGCCGACCCCGGCGGCGAGACCATCGAGCTGTACGCCCGCGAGGTGGTGGCGAGCGACAAGGCGGACCAGGACCTGCCCTGGCTGCTGTACCTGCAGGGCGGCCCCGGCATGCCCGCCCACCGCTTCGTCGGACGGCAGGCCTGGCTGGACCGCGCGCTGCGCGAGTTCCGGGTGCTGTTCCTGGACCAGCGGGGCACCGGGGCCTCCACCCCGGCCAACCGGCAGACGCTTCCCCTGCGCGGCGGCCCGGCGGAGCAGGCCCGGTACCTCACCCACTTCCGCGCCGACTCCATCGTCCGCGACTGCGAGGCCATCCGGCCCCTGCTCACCGGCGGCGCGCCCTGGACGGTGCTCGGCCAGAGCTTCGGCGGCTTCTGCACCGTCACCTACCTCTCCCTCGCACCCGAAGGACTGGCCGCCGCCCTGATCACCGGCGGGCTGCCCTCCCTCACCGCGCGCGCCGACGAGGTGTACCGCGCCGCCTACCCGCGCATGGAGCGCAAGGTCGCCGCCCACTACGCCCGCTACCCCCAGGACGTCGAACGGGTCCGCCGCATCGCCGAGCACCTGCTGCGCCACGACGTCGAACTGCCCGGCGGACACCGGCTCACCGCCGAGGCGTTCCAGTCCCTCGGCGCCCTGCTCGGCTCCGGGGACGGCAGCCACCGGCTCCACTTCCTCCTGGAGGACGCCTTCGTCCTCCCCACGCCCGACGGGCTCCAGCTCTCCGACGCCTTCCTGGAGCAGGTCCGGCAAACCCTCTCCTACGCGAGCCACCCGCTGTACGCGGTCCTCCACGAGGCCATCTACGCCCAGGACGCCCACCCCACCGACTGGGCCGCCGAGCGGGTCCGCTGGGAGTTCCCGCAGTTCGACGCCGCCAAGGCGCTCGAGTCCGGAGAGGCCGTGCTCCTCACCGGCGAGACCGTGCACCCGTGGCTGTTCGACTGCGACCCGGCGCTGCGCCCGCTGAAGGAGACCGCCGGACTGCTCGCCGCCCGCACGGACTGGACCCCGCTCTACGACCCGAGCCGGCTCGCCGCCAACGAGGTCCCGGTGGCGGCGGCGGTCTACCACGACGACCTGTACGTCGACACCGCGCACTCGCTGGACACCGCGCGGGCCGTCCGGGGCCTGCGCACCTGGATCACCGACGAGTTCGAGCACGACGGCGTCCGCGCGGGCGGGAACCGCGTCCTCGACCGGCTCCTCGCCCTGGTCCGCGACGAGGCCTGAGCGGGCGCGGCGGCCCTCCCGCGCCGCGTGACCACCCCACGCGGCACGCGGCAGGGCCGCCCGCGGCGCCTCGGCGGCCGTACCCGCCGTACCCGCCGTACCCGCCTCAGCGGCCGACCGTGACCGCCGTGTCGTCCGGCGCGGACCGCGGTGCGCGCCGGCGCAGGCCCAGCCGCAGGTCCTCCGGCATCAGGGTGAGCCGCTCCGAGACGCTCAGCCGGTACTCCGGCCGCGGCAGGAACTCGTAGCGGCGCAGCAGCAGCCCCAGCACCAGCGTCGCCTCGTGCAGCGCGAACTGACGGCCGATGCAGGCCCGGGCGCCGGTGCCGAACGGCTTGAAGACGTGCGGCGGCCTCGCCCGCACCGCCGCGGCCTCGAACCGGTCCGGGTCGAACCGCTCGGGGTCCGGTCCCCAGACCGACCGGTCGCGGTGCAGCAGCGGCAGCACGACCAGCGCCCAGGCGCCGCGCCGCACGGGATGCGTGCCGCCCAGCACGGTGTCCTCCAGTGCCACCCGGGCGAAGGCCGGGGCGGTCGGCCACAGCCGCAGCGACTCGTCCAGCACCCGCCGCACGTACCGCAGTTTGGCCACCTGCTCGTACCCGGGGGAGGCCACGTCGCCCCAGACCCGGTCCACCTCCTCGCGGGCCCGCGCCGCGATCTCCGGGTGCAGCGACAGGTAGTGCAGCGCGAACGACAGGGCTCCGGAGGTCGTCTCGTGCCCCGCGACCAGGAAGGTGATGACCTGGCGGCGGACGTTGTCCAGCGACAGGCGCTCACCGGTCACGGGGTGCGAGGTCTCCAGCATCCGGTCCAGCAGATCGCCGTCGCCGGGCCGGCCGTCCGCCACCCGGGCCCGGATCACCTCGTCCACCGTCTCGTTGAGGAGCGCCAGGTCCCGCTCGCCACGCCGGTCGGCGGCCCGTCCGCCCACCAGCGCGGCCAGCGGACCCGGCATGGCGGTGCGCCGCTGGGCGTAGCTCAGGTACCCCACCATCGCGTCGACGAAGGGGTGCGGCCGCGGGCGTTCGAAGGAGCCGAAGTCGTGGCCGAAGCCGGTGCGGGCGATGGTCTCCAGGGTCAGCTTGGTCATGTCGCCCGGCACGTCCACCGTCCGCCCCGCCACCAGCTCCGCGTCCCAGCGGTCGGTGAGCCGGGCGGCCACGTCCAGCATCGCCCGGTGGTACCCGGACATCGCCTCCCGGCTGAAGCCCGGCGCCAGCACGTCATGCGCGAGCTGCCAGTTGGGCTCGTGGTTGTGCGCCGTGAACAGTCCGTCCTTGGCCAGCGGACGCAGCGCGGCGATGCCCGGCGCGACGTGCTTGGCGAACCGGGACTCGTCCGACAGCTCGCCCACCAGGTCGGCGCCCCCGACGAAGACGAGCTCGAAGGAGAGCACCTTCCGGCGGAAGATCGGCCCCAGCGCCTGCCCGCGGCGCACGGTGTCCTGCAGCGGCCGGGCCCGGTCGGTGCCCAGGACGTCCCCCAGCAGCGGCACCCGGCGCGGCGGGTGCGGGATCAGGTCCAGCCGCGGCCAGGCCTCCCGCACGCTCGGCACCGGTGTGACCTTCCGGACCGGACTGCTGCTCGCCATGGACCCTCCCGATCGAACCGCCGTGTCACCCGGCCGCCGCCCCGCCGGTGCGGGGGAGCGGCCGGACGACCATCGTGCCTTCCGGGCGCGGCCCGTCACCAGTCCCCGTCGGCCACCGGCCTGCCGGGCGCGTCGCCGAGCTGCACCACCTGGTGCGGGGCCGGCGGGGACCAGGGGGTGTGGTCGTCGCCCAGCCAGTCGCCGACCGGCTTCACCCCGGCCAGGGTCCCGGACGGGTCCAGGTCGGTCGCCTGCTCGTCGTAGTGCTCGAACCACGGCAGCCCCGCCCGTGTGTAGGCGTCGCGGTCGACGGGGGAGGGCGGCGGGGCCTCGCCGGTGATCCGGCGCCACTCGGGCGGCGTCACCAGGTGGACGAAGACCCGCCCGGACGGCTCGGCGGACCAGTCGGAGAGCGGACGGGTGTCGCGGTGCACCTGCTGGCGCATCGAACCCCCCGCCCCCAGGCCCATCGCCGCGGCGCGCGGAGCCGCGCTCCCCGGCGCGGGCGGCGCGGCGCCCGGCGCCGGCGGAGGCACCGCCCCCGCAGTCGCGCCCGGCGCCGCGCCCGCCACCGGAGGACCGGCGAAGTCGGCCCCGTACGACGGCATCGCCGAAGGCATCGGCATCGCGGAGTACGGAGGCGGCGGCGGGACCGGACCGGGAGGGGGCGTGGCCGGCCAGACCGGCGGGGTGGGCGCCGCGGCCCGGCGGGCGGTCCACTCGGCCAGCTTTCTCTCCGTCAGCCCGAACGCCTGGAGCTGGATGCCGCCCCAGGTCTCCTCGCCGGTCACCTGCCCCTCGACGGTGGCCCCCAGCCCGAGCGGCACCGCCACGAACTGACGGACCGTCCCCCGCCCGGAGTTGATGCCGTCCAGCCAGGGCTGGTCGGGCAACGGCAGGTAGTTCTGCGGCCTCGACGACAGACGCCCGCTCCACGGCTCGCCGGAGACCGCGCAGACCTTGCCGACCCCGACCTGCAGCGCCGCCGGCCGCGCGGTGCCCCCGAAGTGCAGCCACATCGCCTCACGGAGGTACACCGGCAGCATCACCCCGCCGCGCGCCAGCCACTCGGCGGGAGCCGTGTCGGGGAAGTCCTGGACCCGGCGCAGCGGGAAGGACCCCAGGCCCGGCGGCAGGGGATGGGTTCCTGTCTCGGGCAGCCGCAGGGTGCGCACGAACCGCACCCGCACACCGCCCGGCAGCAGCAGGCCGTCCCCGTCGATCCGCACGCCGCCCGTTGTGCCCATCGCACGCTCCCCTCGTTCCGGGGCCCTCCGGCCGGGGCCCGCCGGCGAACACGCGCTCAGGACCTCCTCCGGTTCCGCCGCCGGGGCGCCGGCAGCCGCAGGCGGCGGCGCAGCTCCTCCAGCCGGCGCTTGCGCTCCCGCTGCAGACGGGTGTTGCGGTCCAGCTCCTCGAGCAGCCGGCGGGACCGGTGGTCGGTGTCCAGCTCGTCGAGGATGCGCGTGATCTCGGTGAGGAAGGCGCCGACCAGCTGCCAGTCCTTGGGATCCTCCTGCACGTGCTCGAGCAGGATCGCCGCCAGCCTGTCCCGGGTGGCGGACGCCCGCGCCAGCTCCGCGGCCAGCCGCTCCTCCGCCTCCTCCGCGTTCGTGCTGACGTCGGAGATCACCATCACCGCGAAGCTCACCACCGCGTCGCCGACCTCGGCGAGCAGCTCCTCCACGATCGGGCCCGCCTCCGGGTGGAACAACGGATCGGGGTCACGTCGCTTCGCCAGGTCGGTGAAGCTCCGGGCGATCACCCGCAGCACCACCGTGCAGATCTCCAGGGTGTCCAGACCGGTCCGCAGCACGACCCGGTGCAGCAGCCCCTCCCTGACCCTCGGGTTGAGCCTCAGGCTGTCCTCCGCCTGCCGCAGCGCCGCGTCGACGCCGGCGATGTGCTGGTCCAGGGCGCGCGCCTCGTGGAGCCGGGCCGTGGCGTGGGGGACCGGCGTGTGACCGGACGCCTCCTCGCCCATCCGGAGCATCAGCTGCCGCATCCGCCGCGACAGATCCGTCAAGGACTCGGCGGCCACGTCCACCCACACCGGCGGGGCGAACAGGAAGTTGAAGGAGAGTCCGACGACCGCGCCGATCAGCGTCTCGACGATCCGCGCCCACGCCGTGTCGCCCACCGTGGTCACGCCCAGCACCAGCATCGCGCTGATCGCCACCTCGGGGAGGAAGTCCCCGGTGCGCGCCAGGCGCCCCACGATCAGCGACGCCAGGATGATCAGCGCCAGACTCCACCAGGTCAGACCGACGATCCGGCTGAACCCGATGGCGATCAGCACACCCGCGACGACGGCGTTGACGCGCTCGATCCCGGTGGTGAGCGTCGAGTAGAGGGTGACCTGCACCACGAGGAGCGCCGTCAGCGGGGCGGTCAGCGGCACCTTCTCACTGCTCAGGTGCAGCGCGATCACATAGGAGATCGTCGCCGCCGCCGTCGCCCGGAGGGTGTGGACGACGTCCGGTTCCCTCTTCCACCTCCGGTACCTCGTGACCAGCGCTGTTTGCACACCTCGTACGTCCCGCATGACCCGCGCCTTCCCGCTCCCGGGCACCCTCCACACGTGTGTTCCGCCAGGTGGCGCCCTGTGCGGTCCATGGTCGCGGCCCGCGCCGTGGATCCGCTCCACGACACGGGCCGCAAGGCCGCCGGTCCGCACCGGCCGGGTGACGCCGGGTCAGCCGGCGGGCTCTTCGGGCACCGGGTGCTCCGGGTTGGGGCTGCCGCCGAGCGGCGCGCCCTGGCGGCCGGTGCCCGCCTCGTCGGTCTCCGGCACCTCCTCGTCGGTGCCGTCCGGCCGGTCGCCGGAACCGGTGGCCTCCGGGTCCGGCGCCGCGTCCCAGCGGTCGTCGTCCTCGCCCGCCTGCTGGTCCTGGAGGTCACGGGGCACCGGCTTTCCCGGCGCCGCCGGACGCTCGGGGTCCTCCCGGCCCCCCGGCTCCTCCCGGGCGGCCGCGGCGGCCTCGTGGGCCGGGCCCGGCCCGTCGTCGTCCGAGGACGACGAGGACGAGGCCGCGGGGCCGCCGCCCGCCTGTGCGGTCGCCATGACGTCCCGCTCCGGTGCGTATCCCGGACCGGCCTGCTGGTCCGGCAGGTCACGGGGGACCGGCTGCACGCCTCCCCCGGCTGTGGCCTCGCTCACGTGTGCACTCCCTTTCTCCGGGCCCACCGGCCGGACGACCGGTGACGGGCCGGACCTGCGGGTACCTCCGCCTCCCGGCCTCGAAACGCCGCGCGACGCCACGACGTGCCGCGCGGTGCGGCCGTCAGCCCACCAGGCGGCCGTGCAGCGGGGGCGTCGCCGCGCCCGCGCCCTCACGCATCCCCCGCACGAACTCCTCGACCACCGACTCGGCGTCACGGGTCGGACGCCACCCCAGGACGTCCCGGGCACGCCGGGTGTCCATCAGCGGAAGCCGCAGCACCGCGTCGAACAGGTGCGGGGAGGCGGGCAGGAGCCGCATCCGCCAGGCCGCCGCCACGGCGGCCCGCACCGCGCCCGCCGGCATCCGCACCGGCCGTGCGTCGAACATCCGCCCGAGCACCCGTGCGTCCAGCGGCGGACCGGCCGCCAGGTTGAACGCGCCCCGCGCGTCGGGGGAGAGGGCCGCGATCCGGTAGGCGTCCGCGGCGTCGTCGGTGTGCAGTGCCTGCACCCGCAGCCCGGGGATGTCCGGCAGCACCGGCAGCAGACCCGGACGGGCGACGGCGCCCGGCAGGAACCTGCCGCCGAAGATGCGCCGCTGCTCGCTCGCCGACTCCTTCTTGAAGCAGAACGCCGGCCGCATGCGCGCCACCCGCACCTGGGGGTGCTGCCGCTCGAAGGCGTCCAGCGCCCTCTCCAGGTACGCCTTCTCCCGCGTGTAGGCGGCGTCCGGCCAGCCGTGCGTGGGCCAGGACTCGTCCACCTCGCGGTCCTTGGGCCCCGGCGAGTACGCCCCGACCGAGGAGGCGTGCACCAGCGCCGGGACCCCGGCGGCGGCCACCGCCTCGAACACCCGCAGGCTGCCCAGCACGTTGGTCCGCCAGGTCGTCACCGGATCGTGCGTCGGCTGGAACGCCCAGGCCAGGTGCACCACGGCGTCCGCGCCCCGGAACATCTCCACCAGCGCGGGCGCCGACTCCTCCCGCGCCAGGTCGGCGGTCCTCCACTCGGTCCCCTCGGGACGCCACTCGGGCAGCCGCCGGGCGACGCCCGTCACCAGGCTCACCGCCGGGTCCTCGCCGAGGACCCGCACCACGCTGCTGCCCACGTTGCCGGTGGCCCCGGTCACCACGATCCTGCCGCTCACGCCGCGCTCCTCACGTCCGCCGGTCAGGGCGGCCGGGTACCCGTCCCGGTGCCGCCCTCACCCCCGCTCCGACGTGATCACTCGCGGCGGGCGCCCAGCGCGGTGTCCGCCCAGATGTTCTCGGCGTGCAGCAGCAGCGCGCCCAGCACCGCCGCCTGCGAGGGGTCCTGCGCCGCGTGCTCGCCGAGGCTCCGCCGCAGCTCGCCGTGGAGTTCGCTCAGCCGTTCCTCCGAGGGGCCCGCGGACGTCTCCTCCTCTTCGTCGTCCGTCCGGACCGCCTGCCCGTTGGGCCCGGCCATGGTCGCCCCGCCCGGCCCCCGGGCCAGTTGCCGGCCCTCCGCCTCGCAGGCCCGCCCCAGCAGGTCCAGCATCCCGGCGTACAGGTCCAGCGCCTCCGTGTCCGGCGGCGCGGGGGAGCGGCCCGCGTCCGCGGCCACCGACAGTGCCCGGGTCAGGGCCACGACCTGGCCGGTCACCCGCGCCCAGCGCTCGTCCTCCTCGGGCGGCGGGACCTGCATCGGGATCCGCCGCAGCCGGCGCAGCCGGTCCGCGGTCAGCCGCAGGCTCTCGTCCGACCAGCCGCGCGCCGAGCGCACCCCCTCCAGGAGCCGCTCCAGCCGGTCGGAGGCGTGCGCCCAGCGGGAGGCCGCCCCGTCGTCCCACCGCGCCCCGGGCAGTTCCTCCGCCACCCGCCGCAGCACCGCCCCGGCCTCGGCGGCCAGGCCGGACAGGTTGTTCCGCACGTCCCGCAGGTGCACCGGCGGCAGGACCAGCGCGTTGACGGCCACCCCGATCACCGCCCCGAGCACCGCCTGGCCCACCCGGTGCCCCGCCGCCTCCGCGCTCACCGTGCCGGCGGCCAGGGTGAACACCGCGGTGGTCGCCGCGTAGCTGCCCTGGTCCCCGAACCGCGACCAGTGGGAGAGCAGCATCAGCGGCGGCAGGCACACCGCCATCGCCGCCAGGTGGTCACCGGTCAGCGCCTGCGCCCCGGTGGCCAGCAGCGTCCCCACGCAGATCGCCGCGCACTGCTGCGCCGCCCGCAGCAGCGAGCCGTACACGGTGGCCTGCACCAGGACCAGCGCCGCCCACGGCGCCATCAGCGCCATCGGGTCCTCCAGCCACAGCCGGGCCACCGCCCAGGCCAGCAGCGCCGCCCCGGACGCCTTCAGGGACTGGACCAGCAGATCGCGTTCCCGCCCCGGACCGCGCACCGCGTTCCGGGCCGTCGCGCCGACGGCCCGGAGCTCCCGGCCGATCGCCTCCGTCGCACGGTTCATCCGGCACGGGTTGCCGGTGGACGTTCCCGTAACCGGGCCGTCTCACGCTCTCACGCCAGGGGGCTGTCCCCCAGCGACCGCAGGAGGTGCGCCGGATCCTCGTAGACCGCCCGGGCGCCCGCCTCCTCCAGCGCCGCGCGCGGGATCCCGCCGCACAGCACCGCCACCGGCGTCACGCCCGCCCGGCTCGCCGCCTTCATGTCCCACACCGTGTCCCCGACGAACACCGCGCGTTCGGCGGGCACCCCGGCCAGCTCCAGCGCCTGCTCCACCGGCTCGGGGGAGGGCTTGCCCCGCTCCACGTCGTCGGCGCTCGCCGTCGCGGTGATCGCCTCGTCCGCGTCCAGCGCACGGCGCAGCGCGGACAGCTCCGAGCCCCCGGCCGAGGTGGCCAGCACCACCCGGCGGCCCGCCCCGTGCAGCCGCCGCAGCAGGTCGCTCGCGCCGGGCAGGGGGTCCAGCCGGTCGAAGTACTGGCCGTAGAGGGTCTTGTGCGCCGAGCTCAGGGCGCCGTCCTGCTCCTCGTCCCGGTCGTCGCCCAGCACCCGGGCGATCAGGTCCATCCCCGGCAGGCCCACCGCGCGGTGGATGTGGTGCATCGGCACCCGGTGCCCGGCCTGGCGGAACGCCTCCCACCACGCCACGGCGTGCAGATGGTTGGTGTCCACCAGGGTCCCGTCGACGTCGAACACCACGGCCCGTTCCATACGCGTCCCGCCTCTCGCTGCTCCGCCGCCGGCCTCCGGCGACGGGTTACGGGTACCACCGCCGTCCCGCGTTCAGACGCCCCGCCGTCGTCCGGACGCCTCCGCCGTCCGGACGTCCGCCGGGACCACTCCGTCACGGCTCCAGGCGAGCAGCCGCTCCAGCGGCCAGGTGGTCACCACCCGCTCGGGCGGCACCCCGCACTCCTCGGCCCGGGCACAGCCGTGGATCTGCCACTCGAGCTGGCCCGGCGCGTGGGCGTCGGTGTCCACCGCGAAGAGCACGCCCGCCTCGACGGCCCGGCCGAGCAGCCGCCGCGGCGGGTCCAGCCGTTCCGGGCGGCTGTTGATCTCCAGCGCGGTGCCCGACTCCGCGCAGGCCGCGAACACCTCGTCCGCGTCGAACTCCGACTCGGGCCGGCCCCGGCCGGTCACCAGCCGCCCCGTGCAGTGGCCCAGCACGTCGGCGTGGGGGTCGCGGACCGCGGCCACCATCCGGCGGGTCATCGACCGCCGGTCCATGCGGAGCTTGGAGTGCACCGAGACGACCACCACGTCCAGGCGCTCCAGCAGCTCCGGCTCCTGGTCCAGCGAACCGTCCTCGAGGATGTCGCACTCGATCCCGGTGAGCAGCCGGAACGGCGCCCACGACGCGTTGAGCCGGTCCACCACCTCCAGCTGCTCCCGCAGCCGCTCGGGGGACAGGCCGCGGGCGACGGTCAGCCGGGGGGAGTGGTCGGTCAGCACGGCCCACTCGTGGCCCAGCGCCGCCGCGGCGCGCCCCATCTCCTCGATGGGGCTCCCGCCGTCGGACCAGTCCGAGTGCAGGTGGCAGTCGCCGCGGATCAGCGAGCGCAGCTGCCCGCCCCCCTCGGCGAGCGGCGCCCCGCCCTCCTCCTCCAGCCGGGCCAGGTACCCGGGGACCTCGCCCGCCAGGGCCTCGCGCGCCACCTGCGCGGTCTTCTGGCCCACGCCCTTCAGGGACTCCAGCGAACCGCTCTCCGCCCGCCGCCGGAGCTCCGCCGCGTCCAGCCCCGCCAGCACCCGCGCGGCCGTGCGGAAGGCCCGCACCCGGTAGGTCGGCTCCTGGGACCGCTCCAGCAGGTACGCGATCCGCTCCAGCGCGACGACGGGATCCATCCGAGCCTCCGTTTCCGTACGGCGCCTTACGTGCGCGCCTTACTGCGGCGCCTCTCGAACGGCGCCACCGCGGCCGGGCCCCGGCCTCGGCCGCGCCCGGTTTGCCCTGCGGGCCCCCGGGTACTGCGACGCCCCGGGTACCGGGACGGCCCGAGTACCCATCCCGACCACCACCCCCGCCAGGAGGCACCGACATGCCCGAGACCGCAACGCCCGTCGCCGTCGTCACCGGTTCCGACTCCGGCATCGGCCGGGCGGTCGCGGTCCGGCTGGCCGAACAGGGCATGGACGTCGGCATCACCTGGCACACCGACCGCGTAGGTGCCGAGCGGACCGCCGAGGAGGTGCGGGCCCGGGGCCGCCACGCGGAGGTCGCCCAGGTCGACCTCACCCGGCTGCCCGAGGCCGCCGACACGGTCGACGAGCTGTGCGAACGCCTCGGCCGGGTCGACGTGCTGGTCAACAACTCGGGCACCGGCACCTCCACCCTCTTTCTCGACCTCGGCCTCGACGACCTGCGGCACGTGCTCGACGTGAACCTGGCGGGCCCGTTCCTCTGCTCGCAGCGCGCCGCCCGCCGCATGATCGACCAGGGGAGCGGCGGCCGGATCGTCAACATCACCTCGGTCCACGAGCACCAGCCGAAGGTGGGCGCGGCCCCCTACTGCGCGTCCAAGGGAGGCCTGGGCCTGCTCACCCAGGTGATGGCGCTGGAACTCGCCGAGCACGGCATCACGGTGAACTCGGTCGCCCCCGGGGAGATCTCCACGCCGATGACCGGCCAGGAGGACACCGACCCGAGGACCGAGTCCCGGCCGGGCGTCCCGCTGGGCCGGCCCGGCGACGCCCGGGAGGTCGCCGCCGTGGTCGGCTTCCTGGCGGGACCCGAGTCCTCGTACGTCACCGGCGCCTCCTGGGTCGTCGACGGCGGCATGACCCGGATGGGGCCGATGGCCGGGGCGTCCCTGGAGCGGGACGACTGGCGGCGTCCCTGAGCCGAACTACGCTCGAAACCATGACGGAAATCTCGAGCCCCCGCGTCGGCCGGTCCCGGATCACCGTGCTCGGGGTCCAGCCGGACACGCCGCCCTTCCGGATCGTCGAGATCGACGGCGAGTTCGTCGGTCAGGCGCGGGCCGTCACCGACGTCCTGGAGATCGCCGCCGCCTACGGCATCCACGTGCACGACCTCGACGACCCGGACGTCGTCCGCTGGGTGGGCGGCGACAAGTTCACCTGGGGCCCCCACCAGGACAGCGGAACCCAGGACAGCGGAACGCCCCGGGGCAGCCGCTAGGTCGTGTCCGCAAAGTGGGGGCGTCGTTGGTCTGTTCGTGGTGCGTCGTCATGAGCTGACTGATGAGTCGTGGGCGGTGATCGGGCCGTTG